>CAYUHJ010000105.1:0-20278 GCA_964444365.1 uncultured Alcaligenaceae bacterium
TCGGGTTGCCGGCCGCGACCGACCGCCCGTCGAACACCGCGACCCGCGGGCCGCCGCCGGCCCCGGCCGCCACGACGAGGTCGGGCACCCCGTCGCGGTTGAAGTCGCCGGCCGCGGTGCGAGCCCCGCCGCGGAAGTTCGCGTCGTCGATCCCCAGGAAGCTGACCAGCACGGCCCCGGTCGCCCCGTCGAGCACGACCACCCGCGGGCCGCCGCCGACGTCCGCGGAGACGATCACCTCGGCCTTGCCGTCGCCGTTCAGGTCGGCCGCCGACAGGAACACGCCGCCGGTGAAGGTGGCCTCGAAGACGGTCGTGTCCCGCAGGGTTTCGCGGGTCTGGCCGTCGAACACGACGACCCGGCTCGGCACCCCGACGCCGGGACCGGTGACCACGTCCGCGACGCCGTCGCCGTCCACGTCACCGGTCGCGACGCGGACCCCGCCGGAGTAGGCCGGGCCGTAGGGGACGACCGCGAACAGCGGGCGGCCGAACGAGTCGTAGGCGGTCGCCTGGCCGGGCCGGCCGGCGTCCGACCCGAGCGCGAACGCCGGCGGCGCGAACGCCCCGCCGGTCCCGCCGCCCGGCCCGCCCGGCCGCGACACGGTGATCGTGACGGTCGCCGTGTTGCTCGGCGAGGTGCCGTCCGTGATCCGGTAGTCGAACGACGCGGTGCCGACGAACCCGAGCGTCGGCGTGAAGACGACCCCCCCGTTCGCGTCCACCGTCAGGGTGCCGAACCCCTGCGTCAGGGCGATCGACGCGGGGTCGACGACCGTCAGGGACACGCTGTCCGGGTCGGTGTCGTTCGCCAGCAGGCCCGGCGCGGGGATGGCGATCGGCACGCCCGAGAGCGTCGAGAACGTGTCGTTCGCCGCGGTCGGGGCGTCGTCCGCGGACAGCACCGCGATCGTGAACGTCTGGGCGGCCGAGGCGTTCGCGTTCGGGGCGACCCCGGACCCGTTGTCGACCGCGACGACGGAGAACACCGCGGTCCCGAACGAGTTGGCCGCCGGGGTGTAGGTCAGGGTTCCGGTCAGCGGGTCGATCGTCGGCACGGCCGAGAACGCGAGCCCGTTGGTGCCGCCGGTCTGGACGACGCGGAAGGTGATCGTTTGCGAGGCCTCGTCGGTCGCCGTGACCGGGCCGCGGGTGATGGCGGCGGCGAAGCCCGACACGGTTTGCGGGCCGGCGTCCTCGGTCACTGTCGGCGGGTTGCCGAGCGGCAGCGCGAACGCCGGGGCGTCGTTGACCGCGGTCACGACGATCTGGAACCCGAGCGTGGCCGAGACGCCGCCGGCCGAGTCCGTCACGAAGACCGTCACGGTCGCGGTCCCGTTCGTGTCCGGGGCCGCGGTGAAGGTCAACACCCCCGTGGGGCTGATCGCCGGGGCGGACGTGAACGCGAGGGTCCCGGTCGTGCCGATCACGGCCACGGTGAAGGCGAGGGTCTGCCCGGTTTCGTCCGTCGCGGTGGCGGGGCCGCGGAGTAAGTTGGCCGCGAACCCCGCGAGCGACTGCGGCCCGGCGTCCTCGTTCACCGTGACGATCGGCGTCGGCAGGGTCAACGACGGGTCGTCGTTGACGGGCGTGACCGCGATCGCGACGGTGTCGGAGTCGGTCTTCGCGCCGTCCGAACCGGTGTTGCCCAGGTCGGTCGTCAGCACGGTCAGGGTGACGGTGCCGCCGTAGGTGGTGCTGTTGCCGTCGGCGGACGGCGTGTAGACCAGCGACGTGAGCCCGGCGTTGATGGCGGCAGCGGTGCCATCGAGTTGCACCGAGTTCGTGCCGCTGCCGGTCACGGTCAGGCCGGGGACCGCCGTCACGCTCAGGGTGCCTCGGCCGGTCGGGATGCTGACCGTCGTGCGGATCGCGTTTGTGCCGGCGTCGGGGTCGGCGACCGAAACCAGGGCCGGCCCGGTGAACGCGAGCGGGGTGTCCTCGTTCGTCGTCTGCGCGCCCGGCACCGTGTTGACCGGAGGGGCGTTCGTGACGGCCGTGAGCGTCAGCGTCACGTCGTTGCCGTCGCCGCCGGTGTAGCTGATCGCGAAGGTCCGCGCGCCGAGGGTGATGGTCGAGCCCTGAGCGAACGTGCCGGTGACCGCGTCGGTCCCGTCGTTGTCGATCAGGGTGAACGTCTGGCCGACGGTCGGGGTGAACCCGTTGGTGAGGGCGAGGGACAGTGCCCCGCCGAGGGTGACGCCGCCGGCGACGCGGAGGCGGTCGTACTGCGTGCCCGGCGAGGTGCCGCCGAGTTCCGCGGCGAACGTCGACCCGCCGGTCAGGGCGAAGTTGCCGAACACGTTGAGGTTCGCGGCCCCGCCGCTCGCCCCGCCCGGCGCGACGGTCGACCCGGACTGGGCGGTCGCGGTGCCGGTCGTCCCGGTGCCGGCCAGGGTGGCACCGGCCGCCACGACGATCGGCGTGCTGGTCGCGTTCCCGGTGACGAGCAGCGTCCCGCCGCTCACGGCGGTGGGGCCGTCGTAGGCCGTCGTCGTGGCAAGGGTCAGTGTCCCGGCCCCGGTCTTGGTCACGCCGAAGGTGTTGGTCCCGTCGGTGATGGGGCCGGTGAGGGCCAGCGCGTTCCCGGCCCCCACGGCGATCGTGGCCGAGGCGGTCAGCGTGATCGGGCCGGGGAAGTCGGTGTCGGTCCCGACCCCGCTGATGGTGCCCGCGAGGGAAAGCGGCTCGGCAGCGAACAGGCCGTCGGTCAGCGCGAGTGTGGCCCCGGCCGCGACCGTCGTGCCCGCCGCAGTGGTGCCGAGCGCGGTCGGCGACCCGGCGACGAGCGTGCCGCTCGACACCGCGATCGCGGCCTGGTACGTGTTCGCCCCGTTCAGCCTCAAGGTGCCGGTGCCGGCGTACGTCAGGGTGTTGGAAACGAACCTGCCGAGCACGTCCGGCTCGATGATCCGCCGCGCGAACGTCGGGCCGGTCAGGAGTTCCCAGCTGGCCTGCACGCCCCACCCGCCGCCGCCCTGGCGGAAGCCGATGACGATGTCGTGGTAGCCGGCCGTGAGGGTGACGGTCCCGCTCCGGTTGGTCATCCCCTGGTCGAAGTTGTTGTCCACAATCTGGACGCCGTCGATCAACAGGACGCTGCCATCGTCCGACCGGGTGGTGAACCGGTAGTCCCCGGCGACCGCGATATAGATTTGGTCGAACCACAAGCCGGCGATGTTGTCGTTCGACCCGAGGTTGACGCCGAGCCCGCCGAAGTGGTTGGAGGTGCCGCCGCCGCGGTCGAGGACGGACCCGTCGCCGGGGACGGTCTCGGTCCCGTCGCCGAAGTCGACCCGCGGGGTCAGGACGGTCGCCGCCGGGGTCAGTGCTTGCAGGTTGGCGATCGGGTTCAGCAACGCGGCGGTGCTGGTGATCCCGCTGTAGTAGTTCCCGGTCAGCCCGCCCGAGACGAACTGGTTCGGCAGGCCGCTCAGGACGCCGTTCACCGTCACGTCACCGGCCCCGCCGATGGTGGTGTTCGCGTTCGCGGCCAGGTTGCCGTCGAAGACGACGTCCCCGCCCGCGGCGGCCGTGACGGTGCTCGCCTTGTTGAGTGTCACGGTGTCGGCGAAGGTCAGGGTCGCGTTCGTGCCCGCCGAGATGGTCGCGGCCGCGTCCGCCGTGACGGTGCCGGCCAGGGTGAAGTCGGCCCCCGCCGCGGCCGAAATCGTGGACGCCTTCGACACCGTCACGGGTCCGGCGAACGACCCGGTCCCGGTCCCGGTGAGTGTCCCGCCGGTCAGCGTAACCGGCTCCGCGGAGGTGTGATCCCCCGCCACTTCCAGGGTGGCCCCGGCCGCGACCGTCGTGCCGGACGCGGTCGAACCCAGGGCGCTCGTAGACGTTACCCGCACGGTGCCGGACTGCACGTCGACGGTGCCGTCGAAGGTGTTCGCCCCGCCGAGTTCGAGCGTGCCGGTGCCTTGCTGGACGATCGAATTGGCCGGCGACGAGAACGCGGACGCGGGGATGAGCGTCTGGCCCGCGCCAATGTCCCAGTCGACGATCAGCCCGGCCCCGCCGGTGCCCTCGTAGTACATGATCTCGATGAGGTGCTTACCACTCGTTAACGTCACCGTACCCTGACGGGTTTCCATGCCGTGCGAGCCGCCGTTGTTCACGACCAGCTGGCCGTCGATGAGGAGCACGCTGCCGTCGTCGGACGTGGTGAAGAACGTGACCGGGCCGGTCGCCGGGACCTCGACGAACCCGACCCACCGGCCGGCGACGTTGTCGGTTCCGACGTTCACGCCGGCGGGGCCGAACACGTTGCCCCCCGTGTCCGGGAAGTTCAACACCCCGGTCTGGGCGACGACGGTCGGCGGCCGGTCGCCGAGGTAGTTGGGGCTCGCCGGGTTGAAGTAGGAGTCGTCCGCCGTGACGCCCCCGAAGTAACTGCCGACGAGACCCGGCGCGGTCGTGCCGGCCCCGGACACGTCGCCGGCGACGGTCACGTTCCCGGCCCCGGTGACGACAAGGTTGCCGCCGAGCGCAACCGGCCCGGAGAGGGTGAGCAACCCCGCGACCGCGTCCACGGTCGCGCCCCCGGGCGCGAGCGTCACCGCCCCGGCGAACGAGTTGGTGCCGGAAACGTTGCGGACCGTCGCCTGCGCCGCCAGGCCGAGGGCCTCCGCCCCGACCGCCGCGCCGCCGGAGAAGGCCAGCGTCGCCCCGCTCGCCACGCTCGTCCCCGCGGCGGTGGTGCCCAGGGCCGAGCCCGACGCGACGACGAGGGTCCCCTGTTGAACCGCCACGTCGCCCACGAACGAGTTGTTCCCGCTCAGGGTCAGCGTGCCCGTGCCGGTCTTCACCAACTTGTTCGTCCCGGCGACGGAGATCACGCTGGCCGGAAGCAGCTCGCGGCTTCCGCCGGCGGGGGTCCATTCCACGATCATCCCGGCCCCGCCGCTCCCTTCGTAGTGCATGACCTCGATGGCGTGCGTGCCCGCGGTCAGGCCGGTGACGGTCCCCTGCTGGGTCACCATCCCGTGGAACCCCTTGTTGTTCACCACGAGGTTGCCGTCGATGTAGAGCACGCTGCCGTCATCGGACGTGGTGAAGAACGTGTAGTCGCCCGTCGTGGGGACGGTCAGGGTGCCGGTCCACCGCCCGGCGACGTTGTCGGTGCCGACGTTCACCCCGGCCGGGGCGTAGGGGTTGCCGCCAGTGTCGGGGAAATTGATCTGGAGCGTGCGGGCGGTCGCGGTCGGCGTCAGGAGCCCCAGATAGGTCGCCTTGGTCGGGTCGATGTTGTCGTCGTTCGGCCCGCCGGGAATGCTGAAGTAGTCCCCGCGGAACCCGGCCGCAGTCGCCGCCGAACCGGTGACGTTCCCGGCGAGGGTCACGTTCCCCGCCCCGCCGACCGTCAGTGTCGCGCCAGCCAATTCGACCGGTGAAGTAATCAAGAGCGAGCCGGCACTACTCGTGAACGAAACGTCGGTATCGAGTGTGATGGTCGAGAATCCGATACTGGTTTGAGTGCCCGCCGACTGATTGTGAGTCAGCGGCCCGGCGACTGTAATCCCGTTGCCCGTCAGGTTGAAATCCCCGCCCGCGGACGTGTCGACGATTTGCAGTCCGGCGAGGCGGAGCCCGGTGATATTGTTGTTAGACGTAAAGCTCGCAAACCCGCTCGCGGCCGTGTCGAAGACCAGCGTATCCCCCGACGTCGGGGCCTGGTTTTCCAGCCAGTTTCCGGCGTTCGACCAGTCGGCACTCATGTCGCCTTGCCAGGTGAGGGTGGCCGGCTGGACGCGGCATTCCAGCGCGAGAACGCGCAATTTCGCGCGCAAGGAGGCGGGTTTCATGGGAGAGCTTGGGGGGAGAGGTATAATGCAATACAGATTGACGGAATTGCGAGTCCTGTCAATCGATTGGGGCGAGATGGTAAACTGTACCATCCGGGTGGAGTAAGTCAACTCGGAGAACGGATTCAAGACCCTGTGAGGGTTCTTCGGAGCCGTTAGCTTGAGCCTCGACGGCACGGATAACAGTCGAGGTTGGGAGTTGAAACGAATCGTCTTGCGCCGCCGACGGCCTGTTCGTTCATCGGAGGCGAGAACACCCCTCAGCTCCGGCGTTTCGGCCCGCGGATCGCTTCGGCTTCGAGGGGGTCTTCGGGCCAGCTGTGCTTCGGGTACCGGCCGCGGAGTTCCTTCCGCACGACGGGGTAGCCGTTCGCCCAGAAGCTGGCCAGGTCGTCCGTCACCTGTTGCGGGCGGTAGTTCGGGGCGAGCAGGTGGAGCAGCACCTTGACCCGGCCGCCCGCGATGCGGGGCGTTTCCGGCAGGCCGAACATCTCCTGGATGCGGGCCGCCAGCACCGGCGGCTTCCCCTCCACGTATGACACCGCGATGTCACTGCCGCTCGGCACGGTGATCGTGGCCGGGGCCTCGCGGTCGATCGCTTGCAGTTGGTGGTAGGTGAAGCGGTTCCGCAGGGCGTCGAGCCACGGGCCGGACTTCACCGTCGCCAGCGACCGCAACCCGCGGCACAACTCGGGGAGCAGCGCGATCAGGTCCGCGTCGTCGAGCGTCGGGAGGTCGAGTTCCGGCATCCACGCCCGCAGGCACCGCACGCGGGTGAGGAAGCTTCCCGCAGCAGAATCGGGCTCGGGCCGAACCGAGTCGAACCGCTCGGCCGCCGCGGATGCAAGGATTCTTGCGGCTCGGTCCTCGTCCGCGATGTGGGCGGCAGAATCGTCGAGGATCAGGTCGCCGTACCGGGTCTGCTTCCGGGCGACGAGCTTTTCCCCGAGCGGGTCGAACGACACCGCGTTGTCACTGACGACCGAATCCGGCGGCAGCCACTCGCGGCGAACCGCCGACGCCTGCCGCACGAGCGAGTGAACGCCGCCCGCCTCGACGTCGACGCAGACGTACAGTTCCGAGTCGCGCACGCCGGATGACGGGCCGAGTTTCACGCCGCGGCCGCCGACCATCCGGGCCCGGTCGTCGTTCGGCCCGCGCCGACGGGCGAGGCGATCGGGGTACGCGGCGAAAATGGCCCGCATTAGCGCGTCGTCGGATGGAACGCCCGCGCTCGGCTGCGCCTCGCGGCTAACCAGCCGCAACAACTGGTCCCGCGCCTGCAACACGGTCCACGCCCCGCCGCGGTGGATGCGTCCGAGCGGACTCGCGTCAATTCCCGCGGATTCGTAGGCTTCCAGCGCCCGCACCCGTTCCAGCACGTCGGAGTCGGTCGGCACCGGCTTCCGCGGCCCGCCCGGTTCGCGCTCGAACGGGTCGCGGTCGGAGAGGAGCGCCGCCGCGAGGGCCGCACGGCCGGGGACGCCGAGCCGCTGCCCCTCGACGAGCAACCGGCCGACCCGCGGGTGGACCGGCAGCCGTGCCAGTGACACCCCGGTGTCAGTGAGCTTCCCGCCCGCGACCGCACCGAGCCTCTCCAGCAGTTCCTTCGCGGCCGTCAACGCTTCCGGGCGGGGCGTGTCGAGCCACGGGAACGCCGCCGGGTCTTCGCCGAACGCGAGGAGTTGCAGTACCGCGCCGGCGAGGTCGAGCCGGCGGATTTCGGGGACCGTGTCCGCCGCCCGGCTGCGGTGGTTGAACTCGTCCCACAGCCGGACGCAGAGTCCGGGCTTCGTCCGCCCCGCCCGGCCGGCCCGCTGATCCGCCGAGGCACGCGAGATCGGCCCGAGTTCCAGCCGGTCCATGCCGACCGATGCGTCGAACTCCAATTGCCGGGCGACGCCGGTGTCGACGACGACCGTCACCCCCTCCACCGTGACCGACGTTTCCGCGACGTTCGTGGCCAGCACGATCTTCCGTGTCGGGCTCGGCAACAGGGCTAAATCCTGCTGTTCCGGCGGCAGGTCGCCGTGCAGCGGGAACAGTGACAGCCCGGTGTCACCGAGCAGGTCCGCCGTCCGGCGGATCTCGCCCATGCCGGGGAGGAACACGAGCACGTCGCCGTCGGTCCGCCCCAGAATCTCCCGCGTCGCGGCGGCGGCGGCCTCCGGCCAGCGGATGTCGGGTCGCTTCGGGCGGTAGCGGATGTCGACGGGAAACGTCCGCCCCTCGCTGGTGACGACCGGGCAATTCCCCAGGTACGCCGCCACCGGCCCGGCGTCGATCGTCGCGGACATGACGACGATTCGGAGATCGGTGCGGACGGTTTGCCGGACGAGCCGCACCATGCCGAGGGCGAGGTCGGCGTCGAGGCCGCGCTCGTGGAACTCGTCAAAAACGATCGCGGAGACGCCTTCCAGGAACGGGTCGTCGTGCAGCGTCCGCAGCAGAATCCCCGGCGTGACGGCGACGACGCGGGTGCGGGGGCCGGCCTTGCGGTCGAACCGGACGTGGTAGCCAAAGACGTCGCCGAGTGGGGTTCCGTGCTCGATGGCCATCCGCCGGGCGGCGGCGCGGGCGGCGACCCGACGCGGTTCGAGCAGCAGAATCACGCCGTCCCCGGCGAGCCCGGAGTCGAGAATCGCCGGCGGAACCCGCGTCGTCTTCCCGGCCCCGGTGGGTGCCCGGAGCACGACGGCCCCGGCGGTTCGCAGGCTCGCGAGCAATTCCGGCAGCGTCGCGTCGATCGGCAGCGGGTTGCGTGGCATCCGGGATTCTTACCACCCCGGCGGCGAAGTTGGTACACTTTCCCCGCCAAGAAGGTTGCGATGATTGGTAGGTCGGGCCGAGTCTTCGAGGCCCGACGTCGAGCGCACTGTCGGGCCTCGAAGACTCGGCCCGACCTACAAGACAAGAGGCTTCCGCGTTGACACGATGCCTGTTGAGTCTGACGTTCGCCCTCGCCGTTGTGAGTCTGGCTTCGGCCCAGGAGAAGAAGCCACTGCGCTGGGGCACCGACCCGACCGGCGGCGCGCCGTTCGTGTTCCAGAACAAGGCCGGCGAGTGGACCGGCTTCGAGTGGGACTTCGCCGCGTACCTCGGGGAGAAGTTGAACCGCACGCCGGTGATGCGGAAGGGTGATTGGGACAAACTCCCGGAACGGCTCGACCAACCGGCCGACGGACCGGAAGGGATCGACATCGTCCTCAACGGCTACGAGCAGCGCGAAGACCTGTCCAAGAAGTACGGCACGACCCAGCCGTACTACACCTATCGCCTCGCACTCGTCACCCAGGCGGGAAACACGAGCCTCGCGAAGTGGTCGGACCTGACCGGGAAAACCGTCGGCGTCCTCGGCGGGTCGGCGGCACACGACTACGTGAAAGACGCGTTCGCGGACAAGGTCACGCTTCAAATCAACCCGGACGTGGCGACGGTGTTCGGGCTCGTGCAAGCGAAGCGGATGGATGCCACGGTGCAAGACAGCACCGCGGCGTTCTACTTCGTGCGGGAACTGCCGGACCTGAAGTTGGTCGGCGAGCCGCGGAAGCCGGGGTTCTACGTCATCTACCTGCGGAAGACCGACGAGGAACTCCGCAAGCAGATCGACGACGCCATTAAGGACGGCTGGAAAGATGGCTCGCTTCGCAAGATCTACCAGAAATACGGGTTGTGGAACGCCGACCAGGAATGGCTGACGTACACCCAGACCGGCGAGTGGCCGCCGGACGAGGACGCCCCGGAGGTCAAGAAGGACGAGGCCAAGGGGAACCCCTGGCCGCGAATGTTGAAGGAACTCGTCCGTGCGGCGGGGATGACAATCTTCCTCGCGGTGACATCATTCCCGTTGGCGATGCTGATGGGTCTGGTCCTCGCCATCGGCCGCGTCTACGGCCCGTGGTGGCTGGCGGCTCCGTTCGGCGTGTACGTCGAGGTCGTCCGCGGGACGCCGTTGCTGCTGCAGCTGTATGCGGTCTTTTACCTGTTGCCGACGTGGCTGCCGGAAGGGTTCGCACTCACGCCGCTGCAAGCGGGGATTCTCGGGCTCGCCTTGAACTACGCCGCGTATGAAGCGGAAAACTACCGCGCCGGGCTGCTCGCCGTTCCGCGCGGGCAGATGGAAGCGGCCCTGTGCCTCGGCATGACGAGGCTCGTCGCGATCCGGCGGGTCGTGGTCCCGCAGGCGGCCCGCATCGTGATCCCGCCGGTGACGAACGACTTCATCGCCCTGTTCAAAGATACCTCCGTCTGCTCGGTGATCCTCATCACGGAACTGACGCGGAAGTACAACGAACTGTACAACTTCAACCGCGAGTACGTCGCCGAACTCGCGTTCGTGACGGCCGGGCTGTACCTCGTCATGAGCTACCCGCTGGCGCTCGCGGCCCGTGCCCTCGAACGACGGAGCAGGGATCGGGATAGGGGGCAGGGATAGCCAAACCCGCTCCGCCATGACTGTCCCTATCTCTCTTCACTATCCCTGGTGGCAAGCGTGATCCGCGTCTCGAACCTCGTCAAAACCTTCGGACAGAAGCGGATTCTCGACGGCGTCTCGCTCGAAGTCCGCACCGGGGAAGTGACCGTCCTCGTCGGGCCGTCCGGCGGCGGGAAGTCGACGCTGTTGCGGTGCATCAACGGGCTCGAATCCTTTCAGGAGGGCGAGGTCGCGGTCGGCGACGTGACCCTCGCAGGGGGAAAGCCGCACCCGGAGCGGGAACTCGTCGCGTTGCGGCGGAAGGTGGGCATGGTCTTCCAGCAGTTCCACCTGTTCCCCCACATGACCGCGATCGAGAACGTACTCAGCGGGCCGCGGTTCGCACTCGGGCAATCGCGAGCGGTCGCGGAACCGCGGGCACGCGAACTCCTCGCACGGGTCGGCCTCGCGGACTTCGCCGACGCCCGCCCCGCGACCTTGTCCGGCGGTCAGCAGCAGCGTGTTGCCATCGCGAGGTCGCTTGCGGTTAACCCCACGGCGATCCTGTTCGACGAGCCGACGAGCGCCCTCGACCCGGCGATGGCCGGCGAAGTCCTCGCGGTGATGCGCGACCTCGCGGCGAGTGGGCAGACGATGATCGTCGTGACGCACGACATGGATCTGGCGAAGCAGGCGACGACCGCGCACCGGATGGTCGCGGGGAAGATCGTTCAAAGCGGTTCGCCGGCGGAAGTGCTGATTTAAAGGCAACCCCTCCCCGAAACGGAGAGGGGAGGAAGAGAAGACGGCTTTGCTCCCCCTCTCCGCTTCGGGGAGGGGGCTGGGGGGAGGGGTTGAACCTCCCCACCACCCCACAACCTCACAACCCAACATGACTCAACTCATCCGCGTCGGCCACTCTCCGGACCCGGACGACGCCTTCATGTTCCACGCCCTGGCGAACGACAAGATCCCCACCGGGGACTTGCGGTTCACCCACGAACTGCAGGACATCGAGACGCTGAACCGGCGTGCCCTCAAAGGTGAACTCGAAGTCACGGCCGTGAGCTTGCATGCGTATGCGTTCCTGCTCGACAAGTACGCGCTGTTGCCGAGCGGGTGCAGCATGGGGGACCAGTACGGCCCGATGGTCGTCGCCCGGACGCCGCTGAAAATCGAGGACTTGCCGGCGCTCACGATCGCGGTGCCGGGGACGCTGACGACGGCGTTCCTCACGCTGAGGTTGCTCTACGAGAGCATCGGGGCCGCGGACAAACTCCGCTACGAGGTCGTGCCGTTCGACGAGATTCTCGAGGTCGTCGAGGCCGGCAAGTTCGACGCGGGGCTCATCATTCACGAGGGCCAACTCACGTTCCAGAACCAGAGGCTGCACCTCGTCGTCGACCTCGGCGTGTGGTGGCACGAGCGAACCGGGTTGCCCCTGCCGCTGGGCGGGAATGTCATTCGTAAAGACCTCGGCACCGAGACGATGACCGAGGTTTCGCGGCTGCTGAAGGAGAGCATCCGGTACGGGCTCGACCACCGCAAGGAAGCCCTCGCCCACGCCCTGAACTACGCCCGCGACATGGACGCGACCCTCGCGGACAAGTTCGTGGGGATGTACGTCAACGACTGGACGCTGGACTACGGCGAACGCGGCCGAACGGCCGTGCGGAAGCTGCTGGCGGAAGCGCACCGCGCGGGGATCATCCCCAACCCGGTCGAGATCGAGTTCGTGGCGTGAAAAAAACCGCGACCGGCCCCCGTGGGCCGGTCGCGTGGCTTCTCGTCGCGGGAATCATCACGGATTGGGCGTACCCATCGGACCGCCGACGCCGGGGTCGGTCTTCACGTCGGTCATGAAGGCGGTGAGCGGGACTTCGATCCCGGGCGGGGTCACGCCGGCGACGGCGTCCATCCAGGCGGACGCGAACTTGCGGAACTCGGGCTCGTTGACCGTCCCGTCCGGGTTCGCCAGGCCGAACGCCTTGCAGAACGCGATCAGCGTCAGGTTCCGGTCCAGCTTCATGTCCCGCGGCATCTTGTCGAACTCGGCGTAGAACTTGTGCAGGGCCGCGAGGCGGGTCTTTTGCAGGTAATACGTCAGGGCCCAGGCGAGGGTCTCGGCCTTCATTTCCAGGGCCGCGGTGAAGGCGCGCTGTTCCGCCTGCGGGTCGGGCTCCTCCGTGCCGGGGAGCGGGGTCGGGCGGGGACCCGGACCGGGGCCGGGGAACGGGCGGGGGCCGGGGCCGCCGTCCGGGTCGGTGCCGGGGAACGGTCGGGGACCGGGGCCGGGGCCGACCGGGGGTGTGACGGCCGGGCCGCCCCCGAACAGCGGGACTTCCTTGGGCTTTTGCGGGTTCCGCAGGGGCTCCACGTCCACCCCGGTGCGGACCGCGTCGTGGTACTTGTCGAGCAGCAGGTTCCGCAGGATCGCGTCCGGGGTCGGGATCTTCTGCTTCTCCTTCGGGTCTTTGGGCAGGTAGAGTTCGCGGTACTTCCGGGACAGGACGTAGTTCGGCATCCCGTACCCCGGCACCAGGGAGATCGCGATGCCGGCCGTCGGCGCGGGCAGGACGGCCGGCCCGTGCGGGCAATGCTGAGTGCTCGCCGCCCCGGCCCCGACCCACTGCGGCAGGTCGACGTGCCGGGGCAGCAGGCCGAGCGTCGTGTACAGCTGGCGGGTGCCCTCCCGGCTCGCGGCCCCGAGCTCGGCCGCGAGTTCGACCCGCTTGTCCGCCAGCGTCAGCGTCATGATCCGCGTGATCTCGACGGGCGTCGTCTTGTCCTTCACGGGCGGGGCCTTCCCCGCGAGGAGGTCTTCCCGGTTCCACCCGTGTTGGAACTCGGACGCCATGATCCGCTCGAACGCCCGGCCGACGGGGTCGGTCCGCTCCGGGGCGAGTACGACGATGTTGTGCGCGGGCGAGTAGAAGGCGTCCGCCGTGACCGGCTCGCCGTCGAGGGCGTCCCGGAGCCGGGCCACGTCCGACGGCTTGTCCGCCAGCACCGCGAGCATCCGCTTCTCGGGGAACTTCATCGGGTGCCCCAGCAGCGCGTGGATCAGGTAAAACGCGCGGAAGTTCGTTTCGAGGGTGTCGAGCCGGCGGCCGACCGTCTCCGGCGAGACGGCCGTGTCCCCCCAGTGGATGAGCGAGTAGTGCTGGCCCTCGGCGACCGCGGCGGCCCGCAGGGCGGCTTGCCAGCGGTCCTCGTCCCCGGAGGCGGGCAGCCCGCCGGCGAGCTTGTCCTTGATCGCGACCCACGCCCGGGCGGCGTCGGCCACCCGGGTCGGCGGGTTCGCCTCCTTCTTGGTGTCGATCAGCTTCACCATCTCGTCGAGGTACTTCGCCGACTCGTCCAGCATCCCGGCCCCGAGGGCGGCGGCGGCGAGGTCGTAGATGCCGTCGAACGTTCGGTTCTTCAGCCACTTCTCGTGGAGGGCGAGCACGTCCCGTTCGATCGACTTCTCCCGGATCGGGTAGACCTGAACGGTTGTGCCGTCGGCGTACAGGAAGTTCCCGCCCCAGGTCTGGGCGTGGGTGTGCGGGGTGATCGCCGCGAACGCCTTCGGGTTCTGGGTGAACGGCACCGCCCCCGCGCCCTTGAGCGGGTAGAAGTGCCGGACGTCGATCTTCTTGTACGGGACGACCGCGACGACGGACCGGCCGAGGTCGTTGGGGTTCGGCTTGGTCGGGGCCGGTACGGGGGCGGGCTTGACGCCGCCGGGCAGTTCGCCTGTACCGGGGGGAACGACGCCGCCGGGCGGGGTCGATCCGTCTTCCAACGCCCCGACGTTGACGCGGATGACGAGATACCCGGTCGGGTTGGTCGGCACCGGTTGGGCGGGGGCGGTCAGGGGGAGGATCGCGGCCGTCAGGGCCACGATCCCCAGGATCGAACGCTTCATGGTCGCGGGGCTCCCGAACCAGCGGAAATGACGACGAGAGGTCGGCCACCCGCATTTTCACCGACCGGCAGACCCCCGGCAATGCGAAACCGCGGAAAGGAGAATCGCGCCGGTTTTCGGACCGGGGTCCGGCACGTCTCGTGCTACGATGGGACCGTCGCCCAACAGCGGGGGACCAGCCATGACCGACAACCACGGACAACGCAACGGGCACTGCGAGGGCTGCCAGTGGTGGCAGACCGACACGCGGGGACACGCCGACGGGGCCAACTCCCACGGCATGGGGTTGTGCCTGCACGAAGAAATCGCTCACTTCCAGCTACAAGTTTCCGGCGAGAGCGGGTGCAACCGGTTCGAAGCCGACCACGCGATGGGGCCAGAGGCCTACGAAATGGCCGTCGAAATGGGGGCCGGGGACTGATCCGCGGGACTTCGCCCGGCCACTGCCTGTGGCGGCACCGCCGGGAGAGAGACGGAAGACACTGGATCGCGGTCGCGCCGCGAGGGGCAAGGGCCCCGGTGCGGCGGGATCGCGGTTGACGCCCGGCGGGGACTTCGGGCAAAATCTCCCATCCTTCCCGAACCCCTGCCAGGACGCCCCGTGAACGTCGCACTTCCGAAGTTTGTCGAGCCGTGCCCCATCGCGGACGTCAAGTGGATCCCGCTCAAGTTCTTCACGGACGCCCGCGGCTGGCTCGCCGAGCTCTTCCGCAACGACCTGATCGACCCCAAGTTCCACCCGCAAATGGCCTACGTCTCGATGACGAAGCCCGGCGTCGCCCGCGGCCCGCACGAGCACATCGACCAGGCCGACTACTTCTGCTTCATCGGCCCGTCCACGTTCCGCGTGTACCTGTGGGACGCCCGCAAGTCGTCCCCGACGTTCGGCGCGGAACAGGTCCGCGACGTGGGCGAGGGCGACCCCTACGCCCTGATTGTCCCGGCGGGCGTCGTCCACGGGTACAAGAACGTCGGCGACAAGGACGGCTGGGTGTTCAACGGCGCGAACCGCCTGTACGCCGGCTGGCTGAAGCAAGACCCGGTCGACGAAATTCGCCACGAGCGCGACCCGAACACGCCGTACCGGATCGAGTAGACTGGGTGGCGAACCCGTCCCGAGGTCGCCGTGCGAACCGCTACCCTTCTTCTGACGTTGTCGGTTGCTCCGTCCGCCTTCGCCGGGATGCCGGCCCCGCTGCCGCTCGAACCGCGGGAGACCGTCATCCGGCTGACCGACAACACGGTCGAGCGGCTGCAAGTCATTTCGTTCTTCCTG
Source organism: uncultured Alcaligenaceae bacterium (assembly GCA_964444365.1). Taxonomy (GTDB): domain Bacteria; phylum Planctomycetota; class Planctomycetia; order Gemmatales; family Gemmataceae; genus CAYUHJ01. The sequence goes on from CAYUHJ010000105.1 coordinate 15,410, forward strand.
CTGGGGCTGCTGCTCGCCGCCGGACTCGTCTGGTGGCTGTGGCGGGTGCTCCGCACGGACGTTCCCCAACTCCCCCGGCTGTCGTTCGGCGGTGCCCTCGCGGGGGTGTTGCTGTGGGGCCTGCTCGCGGTCGTCGTGCTGACGATGATTTCCGGTGCCCGGGAACTGATGACCCCCGGCGCGTGGAAGCGGAACGGCCCGACGTACCAGCTCGCGGACCCACCGGCCCCGAACCCGGAAGGAGAGCGGATGCGGAAGATCGTTGCCCTTCGCGACGCTCTACAGCACTTCGCAGACCGACACGGCGGGCGATACCCGAACGCGGACGAAGTGTCGCAGATTCCCGACGAACTCTGGCTCGCCCCTGGCGGCAAGCGCTACGAGTACACCCCCGGATTGCGGGCGAGGTCCGACGACTACGCGAAGCCAATGGTCACCGAACCGGAAGTCGATTCCGGGCCACGGCTGATGTTCGACTCTTACGGCCACATTTACCCCATCCGCGGCGAGCAACCGAAGAAGGGCGGTGCCCCGTGAAGGTACTCGGCGTCGTAATTTCGATCGTCCTCACAGTGACCCTGACCCTCCTCGGCTGGGAAGCCGCCGGCTTCGTCCTGTTGGGCTGGATCGGGTTTCTCTTCCGGGTGATTCCGAAGATCGACCCCGACCCGGCGACCGTCGTGACCGGGTGCGTCGCACTTACCGGCTTCGCGGTCGGCGTTCACGTCACCGGCCGGCGGTGGGTGGCGGGTTGGCGGGTCCGGTGGACCGCGATGGCCGTGACCGCCCTCGGGTTGCTGTTCGGCGTCGGCGTAGCGGTCATCGGGATCGCGCATCAGATTTCGTGGCTGGCCACGGCCAAGGAACCGCTTCGGGCACCCGGCCCGCCGGACCGCTGGAAGAGGTCGTCGCAAAACAACTTGAAGATGTTGAAGATGGGAGCGGAGAACTATTCGGACACCTTCATGCACCTTCCCTCCGGCGGCACGTTCTCGCATGAAGGCGGGGGGAAACACAGCTGGACGACCCAGATGCTGCCGTACTTCGGGTACTACGCCCGAGATGTGGACATGGACCAGCCGTGGAACCACCCGACGAACCGGCTCTACTTCAAGTGCGCGATTCCCGAACTGATCAACCCGGACTTCCGCACCGCACCGGTCCTCGACGCCGAGGGGTACGGCCTGGCCTACTACGCCGCAAATGGCCGGGTGATGGGGCCGAATACCCAGGTGAAGCTCGGCGATCTTCCCCAGGGCGGGTCGAACGTCGCTCTGATCGGCGAGGTGAACGAGGGGTTCCGGCCGTGGGGCCACCCCGGAAACTGGCGAGAGCCGACGCTCGGAACCGGTGGCGGGCCGGCCGCGTTCGGCAACCCGGCGGGGTCCGGGGCATCGTTCGTGTTCGGCGACGGCTCTGTCCGGTTCATGACACGTGCTGCCGATCCTGCGGTTTGGGATGCTCTCGCGGGGCCGAAGCGGTAGAACGACCGCATCGCCTGTGGTTCACACCCGCCCGTTCCCCGCACCTCCCGGAGACGCCCCATGCGGCCGATGATCGACGCGCACCTGGACCTGTCGTGGTGTGCCCTCTCGTTCAACCGCGACCTGTCGCTGCCCGTGGCGGCCGTGCGGGAACGCGAACAGGGGATGGCCGACCACAAGTGCCGGGGGAAGAACACGCTCACGTTCCCGGAACTGAAGCGGTGCCGTGTCGCCGTCGCGGTCGGGACGCTGCTCGTCCGCAGCGGGCCGGACGAACCGCGCCGCACGGGTCCGCTGCGGACGGACCTCGACTTCGAGACGCAGGAGATCGCGTACTCGCACGCCCAGGGGCAACTCGCGTACTACCGGCTGCTCGAAAGGAAGGGGACGATCCGGTTCATCCGCACCCGCGGCGACCTGGCCACGCACTGGGAGGCGTGGTCCGCCGACCCGGTCAACACCCCCATCGGATTGATCCTCAGCATGGAGGGCGGCGACCCCATCGTGTCGCCGGAGCAGGTGCCCGAGTGGTTCGCGGACGGGTTGCGGGCGGTCGGCCCGGCCCACTACGGCCGCAGCCACTACGCCTTCGGCACCGCCGTCGACGGCCCGATGACCGCTCGCGGAATCGAGCTTCTGAAGGCGTTCATGAAGGTCGGTATGATCCTCGACGTGACGCACCTGTCCGACCAGTCGTTCTTCACCGCGATGGACGTTTATGACGGCCCGCTGCTGGCCAGCCACCACAACTGCCGGGCGCTCGTCCCCGGCGACCGACAACTGACCGACGAGCAGATCAAGGTCATCACCCAGCGCGGCGGCGTCATCGGGGCGGCGTTCGACGCCTGGATGATGTACCCCGGTTGGGAGCGCGGCGTGACGAAGCCCGAGGTCGTCGGCCTGGAAGCGATCGTCGACCACACGGACCGCATCTGCCAGATCGCCGGCAGCGCGAAACACGTCGCCCTCGGCACCGACCTGGACGGCGGCTTCGGTACGGAGCAGACGCCCCGCGACCTGGACACGATCACGGACGTCCACAAGCTCGAAGACATCTACGCCCGCCGCGGCTACTCGGCGGCGGACATCGACGGGATCTTTTACGGCAACTGGCTCCGGTTCTTCGGCTCGGCGTTGCCGAGGTAACAGCTTCTGGTTCCCTCCCCCTGGGAGGGTGAGGGTGGGGGTCGCTTGAGGGGTGATGCCTTCACCCCCACCCCAACCCTCCCCCCTCAAGGGGGAGGGGAAAGAATTAAGCCAATCGAGTCAGGCGGGTCGGCATCCCGGAGGTGCGTCGTGGAACGCCCCGTTCTGCTGTGCGGGCTCGGCAAGGTCGGGTGGCGGGTGCTCGACTTCCTCCGCTCCGCGGGCACCCCGGTCGTCGCGATCGACGTCCACGCCGACCCGTCCGACCCGCGGCTCGCCGGTTGCACCTTCGTGAAGGGGGATTGCCGCAACCCCGAAACCTTGAAGAAAGCGGACGTCGCGACGGTGGGCGGGGTCGTGATCGTCACGTCGGACGACCTCGTGAACGTGTCCGCGGCGCTCACGATTCGCCGGCTGAACGCGGACGCGCGGATCGTGATCCGCATGTTCAACCAGGGGCTCATCTCCGCACTCGGCGCGTCCGTGCGGAACACGACGGCCCTGTCCGTGTCCGCGCTGACGGCCCCGATGCTCGCGGTGGCGGCCCTCACGGGGGACACGCTCGGCGCGTTTCAAGTCGATGCCGGGCCGCAGCAGGTCGCGGAAATCGTCGTTACGGACGGCGGGACGTTCGCCGGCGAGCGGCTGACGGACATCGCCGGCCGGCACCAACTCCTCATCGTGTCCCACGTCACTTCCGCGGGGGAAACGCGGATCCTGCACGACGTGTCCGGCGACACCCGCGCCGCCATCGGGGACCGGCTCGTCGTGTGCGGCAGCCCGGAGCGGCTCGAACCGCTCCTCGCCTTCGACCGCGGCGAGTTCCTGCCCGGCGTCCGCTGGGCCGGCTGGCTTCGCCGGCAGGCTCGCACCGTCCGGCGCACGTTCGCGGGCGTTGACCTGTCCGTGAAGCTCGGCGGCAGCGGGCTGTTCCTGACCATCCTGGCGAGCACCCTCGTCTTCCGCTTCGGCATCGGCGCGGAGTGGGCGGACGGCATTTACCAGACCGTCAGCATCATCGCGACCGGCGGGGAACTGCACGGCGAGAATCAGCCGGGGTGGGTGAAGGTCTTCCTCAGCGGGCTGAAACTCGCCGGGGCCGCGCTGGTGGCGGCGTTCACCGCGATTCTCACGAACTTCCTCCTTCGCGCCCGGCTCGGCGGGGCGCTGGAAGCCCGCAAGATCCCGGACGGCGGGCACGTCGTCGTCTGCGGCCTCGGCAACGTCGGGTTCCGCTGCGTGGAGGAACTCGTCCGCCTCGGCAAGCCGGTCGTCGCCATCGAGAGCGTCAACGACAACCCGTTCGCGGCCACCGTCCGGCGGATGGGCGTCCCCGTCGTCATCGGCGACGCGACCGTTCCGGAAGTATTGCGACAGGCGCGAGCCGACACGGCCCGGGCGGTCATCGCGGCGGTCGAGTCGGAACTGGCGAACCTCGAAATCGCGTTGCTCGTGCGGCAGGCGAACCCGAACCAGCGGGTCGTGGCGCGGATGACGGACCAGGACTTCACCCAGGCCGTCCGCGAATCGGCGGGGGTGAAACTCGCGGTGGCGACGCCGAACCTCGCGGCCCCGGCGTTCGTGGCGGCCCTGTATGGGGACCGCGTTCACACGCTGTTTTCCGTCGCCGGGCGGACGCTGGCCGTCGTCGAACTGACCGTCCACGCCGACGACCCGTGCCTGTCCCAGCGGTCGCTGGTCGCGGCGATGGTGGACTACCACTTCCTGCCGGTGGCGATTGCCGGCCGGGAACCGTTCGCGGTGCAGGGCTTCCCGCGCGGCTACCGGTTAAAGGACGGCGACCGGCTCACGGTCGTCATGCTGCGGACCGACCTGGAACGGCTGCTCCGCCGCGAGCCCGTCCCCGCCCGGTTCGCGGTCGCGGTCGAGTCCCACCTGCCCATCGCGGCCCCGGCCCTGGCGCTAATCGTGCGAACCGCGCGGGGTTGTTCGCAGGAAGATGCGATCGCGTTGCTGAATGAACCGTCGTTCACCGTCGCGACCGATCTGACCCGCGGGGAAGCGGAGGATTTGTTGGCCCTCGTTTCGCGGGAGCGGGTGACGGCGCGAATCGTCGAAGGAAAGGATTCTTTCTCCGCTCTCCCCGTGGGGGAGAGGGGCCGGGGGTGAGGGGAACGGCTTCGTGTGGGATGAGGCTGCTACCCCTGGGAACCCACGTCATCCCTGTTGGGGTCTTCCCCTCACCCGGCCTGCGGCCACCCTCTCCCCCAAGGGGAGA
>CAYUHJ010000106.1:0-18771 GCA_964444365.1 uncultured Alcaligenaceae bacterium
GCGGCGACGACCTGCCGGGCTACCCGCCGCCGGTGGTGCCATTCGCCGAGCGGGCGAAGGTGATGACCGACCTGCTGTACGGCATCCGCCGGACGGCCGCGGCCCAGGCGGCAACCCCGGCGGTCTACCGGAAGCACGGCTCGCGGAAGAAGGAACGGACGGCCCGCCCGAAGAGACTGAAGAAGCCTCCGACGCCTTCGACGCCGTCACTGTTCGACCGGGACTGACGTGCGAACCAGGAGGCTGTAGGTTTGCGTCAGCACCAGCACGCCCCGGAGCGTCCATGCGGCGGTGCGGACCCAGTTCGTCCGCACGAGCCGGCGCATGGTGGGCGGGTCGAACTGGCGGCCGAGCTGCTCGTGACAGGGGATCTGAACGAGCCACGTGGAAAGCCAGTTCACCAGCAGGAAGCCGAACGCGAGTACCAGCACCGGTGTCCCCACGCCGGGCGGGCGGACGGCGAACAGCAACAGGCCGGTCGCCAGTTCGCACGCCATGGACGGGGCGACCAGCCAGGTGATGAGGCGGGTGTGCCCGCGCCAGTAGCCGTGAAAGTGGTCGGCCCCGACGGACGCAAACAGCGGGTAATGGACGACCTGCACCACCCAGATGAGGCCGACGAGGAAAAGGGTCGCCGCCAGATGGACGACCCAGAGCGCGTGCGGCAGGTGATCAGTCACGGGCGGCCTCGGCGGGGCTGGCCGGGATGCGGCTCGGCGACCCGAGCGTCTGGACCGGCAGCCCGCTCGGGTCGCCGAGCCGCCGGTACACGAAGGCGTCCCACAGGATCAGGGCGAACGGCACCCACCAGATCAGGTCGTTGGTCAGGATGGTCAGGCCGAAGGCGGGCGGGAACACCCCGCGGGCCAGGGCGACGGCGAACCCGACCGGGCCGAACACCTTCCCGAGCAGGCCGACGAGCACGATCGGCCAGTGCCGCCGCGGGTCGCCCGCGGCCACCCAGTACCCGACCCCGTACACGCCGACGATCATGCCGACGCACTGCCAGATTTCGGGGTAGTTCAACCGGGGGATGCCGCAGGCGTCGAACAGCAGGTGCGGGAAGGCGATGACGGCCGCCCCCCAGGCGAGGTTGTACACCGCGGCGGCCCGCAGACAGGCGGTGGCCCAGCGGGGAGGGGCGGTCGGGTCGTGTGTCGGGGACATGCGAGCCTGTCGTGGGTGAGGGGGTATCCGCTTGCCGCGGGCGAAGTCATCCGGGCCTGGAGGCTGGCGGACGACTCGAAGGCTCGCGCGAGTGGAGTCGGTGGCGAGCCTCTGCCTTCCGGTCGGTGTGCGGTCTGGCACCTCATTGGTAGTCGGGCCGGGGCACCCGCCGCCAGGGGCCGAGCCGCACTGATCCGGCGGCCCGCGTTCACCGCGTTGTGAGAGTGGATGAACGTCGACGCCGCACTCGAACAGCAGAAGTGATCGCGGTCGAGTTGCGGTTCAGCCCGGCAGCGTCCGCGACTCCGGCTTGTTCAGCGGGTGCTGGTCCTTCCGCCCGTCGGCCACCACCGCCACCCACTCGGCCAGCCGACGGCCCAGCAGCCGGCACGCCGCCTTCCCCTCGTCGTCCCGCGGCTCGCGGGCGGCGACCGCCCCGTAGTGGCAGGTGGTCATCGGGCCGGCGTAGTCGGTGACGCCGAACACGAGGAAGCCGAAGTTCATGAGGACCATCTGGAGCGACTGGCAGGCGATCTCGGCCCCGCCGCCCCAGCCGCCCGAGGACGAGAACGCACACGCCACCTTGCCGTCCACCTTGCCCCAGTGGGCGAACATGGCCTCGTCCCAGAACCGCTTCATCTGCCACGAGAGCACGCCCATGTTGGTCGGGCTGCCGACCGCCAGCCCGTCGCACCAGTACACGTCGTCGGGCGAGGCCGCCTCGACGGTCCGCACCCCCACGTCGGTGCCGGGGATCAGCCCCGCCCCCTCGGCGACCAGTTCGGCCATCGTCGCCGTGTGACCGCTCGCCGAGTGGTACAGCACTAGTACCTTGCCCATCGCCACCCCCCCGCGTCGTTGGAAATCGTCGACGTTCTCAAGATACGGGTCCGGCCCCTTCCGCCCGGCGGCCCGGAGGAGTTCTGTTGAGCGTCTCACCGAGCGATCGGACGAAGAGTGTTGCTCTCGGGGAGCTGACCTGAACAGTACGGAATTCTGTACCCATCCAGTTAACGCGATCGGCCCGAGGACGCCCCTCGGGCCGACCGCGTTTACACTCTGCTTTTCCTGGGGTTTTCGCACATTCCCGCAGCGGAGGCCTCTGCTCGTTTCCGAAGTGTCTCACTCGGGGACCGAGTTGGAACGGGCCTGTGTGAGCGTGCCGCACGCGGTAACCGAAGAGGCGGGGTCCGATGTCCGTCAGATTTGTCAGAACCGGAGCAGAAGGATTCCCGAATTCGCGCGGGAACCGCAGTCGGGTGATCGGATCCGAGTTCGGCAAGACTCGCGTTAGAAATGCGACCAGAGAGCGGGAACGCACAATCAATCCGCCGGGAACACCGACCGGCGGACGTCGACCTGTACCCAGCAGGCCGCGCCCAATGCGAGGACGCCTGCGACGGCGAGGAACGCCGTGCCCCAGTGCTCCCGGGGGACGGCCCCGAACGTGACCTGGGTGGCGGCGGCCGCCAGGACGCCCGCCGAGTTGATGACGCCGAACACGGCCGCGGAATGGGGGCCGCTCATCACGCTGTTCGCCCCCCACCACGACGCCGCGTGGCAGTGGATGCCGAAGCACGCGGCTGCGAGCAGCCCGCTCTTCCAGCCAACGCCCTCGGACAGGACCGACAGGGCCACTGCCGTCGCCGCGAAGGCGAACGCCGGGCACCCGACCGCCGGGAACGCCCACCGCGGGTCCGCCATCCGCTTCGCGCGGTCCGCCAGCCACCCGCCGCACAGGCACCCGAGCACCCCGCCGGACATCACCAAGCTGCTCCACCATCCTGACGCGACGTTCGACACGCCCCGAACCTGTTCGAGATACGTCGGGTACCACGCGAACACGAGTGATACGCAGCTGGAGCCGGCCGCCAACACACCCGAGAGCAGCCAAACGTTCCGGCTCGCCAGAATGGCCCGTACAGGCAATCGGCCTGCGGGGTGCGCGGTCGGGGGCGGGCCGATCAGGTCGCGCTCGGTCCGGTTGACCGCCGGGTGGTCCGCCGGGGAATCACGAAACCAACGGGCGAACAGGGCCGCCCACAGGACCCCGAGCAAGCCGAACACCGCGAACACCCACCGCCAGCCGATCGCCTCAATGAGGTACGCCGTCATCAGGGGGGCGGTCATGCCGCCGACCAGAGCAGGGGTGTGGACGAGCCCGCGGACCCGTCCCCGCGCGTCCAGGGGGAACCACCGGTCGACCACCCGCGACACATTCGGCAGCGCGCCCGCCTCCCCCGCGCCGAAGAGGAACCGCACGGCCACCAGCGACAAGAACCCACCCGCCGCGCCGGTCAGCGCGGTAAACGCCGACCACCACAGGACAATGCGGACGAGCACCCGGCGGGACCCGTACCGGTCCCCCCAGTGCCCGGTCACGACTTCGAACAGCCCGTAGGCCACCATGAACGCCGCGTGGACGCAGCCCATCTGCCAGTCCGTCAGTCGCAATTCGTCCTGGATGAACGGGGCGGCCTTCCCGATGCACATCCGGTCCAGGTACAGGATCAGCGTGAGCCCGCAGAGGTAGCCGAGCGTCACGTATCGCGCAGTTGTGGGAACTTCGTTCGCGTGTGGCGTCCCCATCACGCCACCCGGTATCTGGCGATGGCTTCGGGGTCCACCGTGACCCCCAGGCCGGGGCGGTCGGACACAGTGGTGAATCCGTCCACGAGGTCGAACCGCTCGCGGGTCAGGTCGTGCCGGAGCGGGGAGTCGGCCATGCAGAACTCGACCACGTCCACGCCGGGCATGGCGGCCATCACGTGCAAGCTGGCGGCGAGAGTGATGGCGCTCTTGAACGTGTGGTTACACACCCGCTTGTGCCGTGCCGCGGCGGCCCGACCGACGGCCAACATGGTGGAGATGCCGCACCGGGACGGGTCCGGTTGGATCCAGTCCAGGTTGCCCTCGTCGAGCATCCGGAGGAACTCGGACTCGCGGGCGGCGGTCTCCCCGGCGGCGATCGGCGTGGGGCTGACGGCCGTCAGCGTGCGATATCCCGCCAGGTCGTCCGGGTGCAGCATCTCTTCGAGCCAGTACGGGCGGAACTCAGCGAACTGGTGCGCCCGCTGGACGGCAGTTCTTGCGTCGAAGCACTCCCCCGCGTCGACCAGCAAGTCGACGTGCCCCCCCAGCCCGCGCCGCGCCTCCCGGACCAGCGCAACATCGGTCGCCTCCCCCTGGCCCATCGGACCCCACCCGAACTTGACGGCGGTGAACCCGCGGTCGGCCCAGCGGCGAGCGGCCTCGTAGGTCGCGGCCGGGGTGTCGCCGAACAGAACGGAACTGTAGGCCCGGAACCGCGTCTGGAACGGCCCGCCGAGGAGTTGGTAGACCGGCCGGCCGAGGGCCTTCCCGGCGATGTCCCACAGGGCCATGTCGACCCCGGCCATCGCGTGGACCGCCACTCCGCCGCCAGAAAAGTAGTTCGTCGCCGTCCGGAGCCGGTGGTTGCACACGTCGACGGCGAGGGGATCGAGCCCGACCAACACGCGAGCCAACCCGCTGCAGTTGGAGTGGGACAGCGGGGCGTCCACGACCGCCTTGACCGCCTCCGGGCAGGAGTCCACCTCGCCCCACCCGGTGACGCCGGCATCGGTGTCGACGCGGATCAGGCAGGTGTCCTGGGTGCCGTCGGCCGCCGCCTTCACGGCCGGGAGGCGGAGGACGATCGCTTCGACGCGGGTGATCTTCACGGGCCACCTCCGCCGGTCGACACCGCCCGTTGACCCCACGGCATCGGCATCGTGGGCGGGCTGGCGTGGTGGTCCTTCCGCACGTCCCGCGGCCGGGCCTGCCACCACGTCACCAACCGCACGAGTTGCGTGACCGCCTCCCGGTACGCCCGCTCGCCCTTCTCGGCCGACGCCTTCTCCGGTTCGCCGAACGTGCCGGTCTCGGAGTACGAACTCGTCCACGGGATGAAGGACATCGGCCCGGACGCGAACAGGTCCAGCCACAGGAAGTCGCTGGCCTCCTCGTTGAACTTGATCACGCCGTCGCGGATCAGGTGCCGCCGGACGTTCCCGCCGTCGAGGTACAGGTACAGCGACGTCTCCAGTTCGCAGGCGTGGGCGCACCCGCCGGGGAACTTGCTCTCGCGCCAGTTCGGCAGGAACTCCTTGTCCACCGTAAGCAGGCTCCACCACGACAGGGCGGCGCACTCGGCGTCCGTTTCCAGGTTCGTGCGGCGGGCGGCGAGGTCGAGGATCGGGAAGTTGGACCCGTGCCCGTTCAGCAGCAGAATCTTCTTGAACCCGTGGTACGCGAGGCTCCGGGTGACGTCCAGCACGGAGTCCAGCAACGTCGTGTGGTGGGCATTGAGTGTGCCGGGGAAGTCAATGACGTGAGCGGTATACCCCAGCCACAAGGTCGGCAGGACCAGGAGCTTCTCAGGGAGTTCTCGCCCTGCCCCGTCCGCGACCCCCTGGGGGCAGACGACGTCGACGTCGAGCGGCAGGTGCGGGCCGTGTTGCTCGATACTGCCGACGGGCAGCACGCACACCGGTCGGCGGGCAATCGCGGCGTTCACCTCCGGCCAGGTGAGCTTCTCGTACCGGTGGTCCGTCATCGGGCGTCCTTGTGGGGTGTGGGTCGGAGGTGCTTCGGTTACGGGGCGGACACCGACTCGCCCTTGCGGATGGTGGCCAGCCCGCGGTAGGTGGCGAGGTCGATGCCGTTGGCAAAGAACCGCACCGACCCGTCACACAGAGCGAAGTTGAGGCCGCCGGAGTGCTGGCTTTTGAACCCCGAGAGTTCGTTCACATCGTTCGGGTTCACCGGCGGCATCGGGCGGTTGTTCGGCGGGATCGCGCAGGTGCGGCCGGCCTCGTACGGTTGCGCCCACGAGTACCCCCGGCCGATCGCCTCGAAGTCGGTCGGCCCCACCGTCGGCTGGTAGTACACGTCTTCACCGGCCAGGAACGTGTTGCTGGTGCCGTCCGTAATCGACAGGAGCGCCTTCTTCCGGGACCAGTCGGACGGGACCACGGCCCCGTTCCCGCAGCACCACGGGTCGGTCGCCCAGTACCCCGCGTACTCCGCGGTGGTGTTGAACCACGGCCCCGAGAAGAACACGTCCCCCATGACCCCCTTGTAGTTCGTCACCCCCACCGGGCGGGCGGGGCCGGCGGCGTACAGGTAGCGGCTCTGGTCCGGGAGGACTCCCGCGGCGGTGCCAGGGTCGCTGGGGCAGAGGTACGTCGCGATCTTGGTCCCGACGACGCCGCTCCCGTCGATGGTCGCGTTCGGGATGTTCCCCGCCTCGTAGACCGCCCCTTGCTCGATGTAAGGCAGGATGCGAGCGAGCCAACTCCACGACCGGGAGGTCTGGTCGTACCCGCCGAATTGCGTGCTCGACGGCAGGACGGGGTCGTACCCGGTGTCGTTGATCTGGCTGTACGGCAGCCGGCCCTCGGCGGCATGGAAGCTGTGGCACGCGAGGGCGATCTGCTTGAGGTTGTTCTGGCACTTCACCCGCGCCGCCGCTTCGCGAACCTTCTGCACCGCCGGCAGCAGGAGGCCGATCAGGACCGCGATGATGGCGATCACCACGAGCAGCTCGATGAGTGTGAACCCGTGGCGGACGTGACGGTGGCGGCGGGACACGGCAGAACTCCGGGTACGAGGGATCACGAACGGACCTATCGGGCGAGTTTCAACTCGTAACTGCCCGCGGCCGCGGACGGACTCACTTCAACGCGGAGCGGGGTTGTCGCCTCGCTGAAGTACGACTGGGGGATCAGCGGGTAGACGCCCAACAAATTCGCCGGCGTGTTCGGCGGCCGAGTTCGGGATTGGGCGACGACGGCGACCCGGTACGCCCCGGCCGGTGCCCCCATCCTCCCACCGGTCAGGATCCGGTACCGGCCCCGGTCGTCAATCTGGCCGCGGGGCACCCGGTCGGCCGAGAGGGCCTGCCCGTCCTCCGGAAAGAACACCACGCCCCCCGTGGCCAGCGGCTTACCTTCGTAAGTCACTTCGCCTTCGACCGGGAACAGCGGCGACGAACCGTCACACCCGAAGGCGGCAGAAATCAGCCCCATAAAGAAGCCGATCACTTTGGCTCGGCGGCGGCGGGTGCCCATCACCGTTCTCCTCCGGTCGGTCGCGCCCCTCGCAGTGAGGCGGCGTGGCGGAAATGGGCGAAATGGTGTTGACGGTGTACATTGTCAACAATATACTCGGTCGTGTCAACCCGATTCTCACGGATTTTCGACGGGGACACTCATGATGGATACCGTGCGGGGACTGCTGAGCACCCGAGACCAGATCACCGAGCGGCTGCGGGAGGACGTGTTCACCGGCAGGATGGCCGCCGGCGAGAAGGTGACGGAGGCCAAGCTCGCAGAGCGGTTCGGGGTCAGCCGCGGGCCGATCCGCGAGGCGGTGTCGCTGCTCACGAGCGAAGGGCTGTTTGTGAGCAAGCAGAACTGCGGCGTGACCGTCGCGCCGCCCGTCCCGGAAGCGATCCGCGACCTCGTCCTGCCCGTCCGCCAGACGATCGAGGTGTTCGCGTTCAAGCAGATCATGGCCACCCTCGGGCCGGACGATTTCCGGTACTGGGACGACGTCGTGTCCCGGATGGAGCGGGCGTGCCGCGCCGGGGAGTGGCAACAACTGCCGCAGTTGGATCTCGCGTTCCACCGGTATGTGCTGGAGCGGGCCGGGTCGCCGGACCTCCTCGCGATCTGGCAGACGATCGTGACCCGGCTGCGGGCCCACTTCTGGGAGACCGTCCGCGGGCACGCCGAGCGGGACAACTTGATGTACCTCCACCGTCACCACGCGGAGTTGCTGGAGGCGTTCCGGAAAGGGCCGAAGTCGGCCGCCGTCAAGGCCCTGGAGCGGCACATCGATGAGAACTGACCTCCTCCCCGCGGATTCTCGCCCGCTGCCCGCGTCGTGTGCGGCCGTGAACCGCGACCGGCTGCTGGCCACGGCCGTGCGGCTGATCTCAACCCCCAGCCCGACCGGCTCCGCCGGGGCGGCGGCGGACCAACTCGCCGCGGTCCTTGCCGACGACGGCTTCGAGGTCGACCGGCCGCCGGCCGGACACCCGGCCGCGCCCGCCGTGGTGGCACGGCTGTCGTCCGGCCGGGCGGGGCGGACGCTCCAGTTCAACGGCCACCTTGACACCGTCCATCTGCCGTTTGCGGCGGCGAGACTGAGCGGGGATCGGCTCACAGGCAGCGGTGCCGCCGACATGAAGGGCGGAATCGCTGCGGCCGTCGAGGCAATGCGGGCGATCCGCGACGCGGGCGGGCTGGCGGGGGGGAGCGTCTTGCTGACGGCCCACGACCTGCACGAGTCCCCGTGGGGCGACGGCCGGCAACTCAACCAGTTGATCGCCGAGGGGTACGTCGGGGACGCGGTGCTGCTCCCCGAGTACTTCAACGCGGCCCTGCCGGTGATCGGCCGGGGCGGGTTCACGTGGGCCGCGACAATCGACCGCGACGGCCCGCCGGTCCACGAAGTCAACCGGCCGGACGAGCCGAGCGTCATCGCCGCGGGGGCCGAACTCGTCGCCCGGATCGGCAGGCTGGACGGGCGGCTCGGGCGGACGGCCGACCCGCTGGCCGGGGCCGAGAGCGCGTTCGTGGGAACCATCCAAAGCGGATCGATTTATAACGAGTACCCGCGGACGTGCCGACTGGAGGGCACCCGCCGGTGGCTGCCGGGCACGCGGTTCGCCGACGCCGACCGCGAGTTCCGCGACCTGTGCGCCGGGCTCGCCGCCGACACCGGGACCGCCGTGGACGTGGACACCCGGCTGATGCGCGACGCTTTTCGGCTGGACACCACGGACCCGGTCGTGCCGCTGTTCCAGTCCGCCCACGCGACCCTGACGGGTGACCGACTGCCGATCGGCGGGAAGCCGTTCGTGGACGACGGGAACTGCTTTTGGGCGAACGCCGGCATCCCGGCGATCACCCACGGGCCGACCGCCGGCGGCGCGCACACGACCGCCGAGTGGGTCAACGTCGACGACCTCGTCCGCGTCGCCCGGCTGTATGCCCTCGTCGCCACCCTGTACTGCCCCGGAGGTGCCCCGTGAAGCCGACCCGCCGCTCGTTCCTGGCCGACACGGGTCTGGGGTTCACCGGACTGGCATTGGGCGCGATGCTGTTCAAGGACGGCGTCGCCCGGTCCGCCGGCCCCAAGGTCGGCGTCGAGAGCGGCCCACATCACCCGGCGAAGGCCAAGAGCGTGATCTGGATCTTCCTGTGCGGTGGGGTGTCGCACCTGGAAAGCTGGGATCCCAAACCGGCCTTGAACAAGTACGCCGGCAAGTCCATCACCGACACGCCGTTCGCCGACGCGGTCAAGTCCGAGGCCAAGGAAGTCGTCGAGGGGAACCCCAAGCACGGGAACCGCAAGACGCTCATGGGGCTGAACTGCGGATACAAGACTTACGGGAAGAGCGGCCTGCTGGCGGCCGACTGGTGGCAGCACACGGCGGAACTGGCCGACGACCTGGCGGTGGTTCGGAGTGTGTGGACGACCGACAACGACCACGGGGCGATGCTCCAATTTCACACCGGCCGGCACGTCCGAGAGGGGGCACACCCGACCGTCGGCTCGTGGGCGTGCTATGGCCTCGGGGCACTGGCCGACAACCTGCCCGAGTACGTGGTCCTGGGTGCGCCGCCGGGCGACTGCTGCGGCGGCGAGTGGGCGCTGGGCGCGGCCTACCTCGGCCCCGAACACGCCGGCGTTCGGCTGAACCTCGACGGCGACACCCCGCTCCCGTTCGGCAAGCCGCCCAAGGGCAAGACGGCGAAGGAGCAGGCGGAGGAGTTCGGACTCATCGGCCGGCTGAACCGCCTGTCCGGGATCGACTACCCGGACGACCCTCAGCTCGCCGCCCGGATCAAGAGCTACGAACTCGCGTTCAAGATGCAGACCGCCGTCCCGGAGACGCTACAACTCGAGAACGAGACGGACGCGACGCGGTCCCTGTATGGTCTGGACCGGAAGGAGACCGCCCCGTTCGGCAAGATGTGCCTTACGGCCCGGCGGCTCGTCGAGCGCGGCGTGCGGTTCGTCCAGGTGTTCCACGGCGGCGGGGGCGGGGGCGAGTGGGACTCGCACGCCAAGATCAAGGAAAACCACACCAAGCTGTCCACACAGGCCGACCGGCCGATCGCGGGGTTGCTCAAAGACCTCAAACAGCGGGGCCTGCTCAAGGACACGCTGGTGGTGTGGGCGACGGAGTTCGGCCGGTCGCCGGGGGCCGAGGGGGACGGCCGCGACCACCACCCGCAGGCGTTCAGCGTGTGGCTCGCCGGCGGCGGCATCAAGGGCGGCGTGGTCCACGGTCAGACCGACGAGATCGGGTTCCACGGCGTCGAAGACCGGCACTACGTCACCGACGTCCACGCCACCGTGTTGCACCAACTCGGGCTCGACCCCCGAAAGCTCGAAGTCCCCGGCCGAAAGCGCCTGGAAATCGACTTCGGCAAGCCGATCACCGGCATCATCGCCTGACCCGCGGGGAACCCATGTGCCGCTATGCCTTTGTTCTTGTCGCCGTTGGATTGGCCCCTACGGTTGGACTCGCCAAGCCGGCCCACAAGCAGGCGCTCGCCGCCCACCTGGGGCCGTACTTTCTGGCGGGCGTTAACGACTGCCGGCTGTGCCACTTGCCGGGCGACACCGACCCCCATGCCGACAAGCCGCGAAACGCCTTCGGCGAGCGGCTGGAAGAGGTCCGCCAGGAGTTGAAGCAGGCCAAGAAGCCGACCGACATCGTCGCCCGGTTCGACGCGATCGCCGACGAGGACGCGGACGGTGACGGGGTGCCCAATCTGCTCGAACTGCTGACCGGGCACTTCCCCGGCGACGCGAAGGACAAGCCGACCTCCGACGAACTCAAGGCCGCCGAGAAGACGCTCGCGAAGTACCGGCGATTCCTGGTGTCGTACCCGTGGCGGCCGTTCGAGCCGGTCACGCGGCCGCCGGTCCCGAAGGCGGGGGCCGGGTGGGCGCTCAATCCGATCGACGCCTTCCTCGCCGACGGACACCGCGAGCACGACCTGACCCCGCGGCCGGACGCCGACAGGCGGACGCTTTTGCGCCGCGCGTACCTGGACCTCACGGGCCTCCCGCCCACCCCCGAACAAGTCGCCGCGTTCGAGGCGGACCCGAGCACGACGGCGTTCGAGACGGTCGTCGACGACCTGCTGAAAAGCCCCCGGTACGGCGAGCGGTGGGGCCGGCACTGGATGGACGTGTGGCGGTACTCCGACTGGGCCGGGTGGAGCGGCGGCAACGACATCCGGGACAGCCAGCCGCACGTCTGGCGGTGGCGGGACTGGATCGTCGAGAGCCTGAACGAAGACAAGGGGTATGACCGGATGGTGCAGGAGATGCTGGCAGGCGACGAGATGGCCCCCGCGGACCCCGCGGTGCTGCGCGCCACCGGCTACCTCGCCCGGAACTTCAAGAGCAGCCGCGAAAAGTGGATGACCGACGTGGTCGACCACACGTTCCTCGCGTTCCAGGGGTTGACGGTCGGGTGCGCCCGCTGCCACGACCACATGTACGACCCCGTCAAGCAGACCGAGTACTACCAGATCCGGGCGGTGTTCGAGCCGCACAAGGTCCGAATCGACCCGGTGCCGGGCGAGAAAGATACCAAGAAAGACGGACTGGCCCGCGCTTACGACGCCGACCCGAAGGCTCCGACGTACCGGTACGACCGCGGGGACGAACGCCACCCGGACAAGTCGAACCCGCTGTCGCCGGGCGTGCCCGCGGCGCTGAAGCTGCCGTTCCCCGCGGTCAAGCCGGTGGACAAGAGCACCGGCCGGCGGCTGGCGTTCGCCGGCTGGCTGACCGATCCGAAGAACCCGCTCACGGCGCGAGTGGCGGTGAATCACGTCTGGATGCGGCACTTCGGACAACCGCTGGTGCCCAGCGTTTTCGACTTCGGTACGAACGGCCGCCGCCCGGTCCACCCCGCCCTGCTGGACTGGCTGGCCGCGGAGTTCGTCGAGAAGAAGTGGTCCATGAAGCACCTGCACAAAGTGATCGTCACCAGCCGCGCGTACCGGCTGGCGTCGACTTCCGACCCCGCGAACGCCGCACGCGACCGGGACAACGACTACGTGTGGCGGATGCCCCCGCGGCGGTTGGAGGCCGAGGCCGTGCGGGACCAGCTCCTGTCCGTGGCCGGCAAACTGGACCTCAAGACGGGCGGGCCGGAACTCGACCACGCGGCCGGGCTGACCGTGTACCGCCGCAGCCTCTACTTCCGCCACGCCCACGAGAAGCAGATGGAACTGCTCAAGCTGTTCGACGCGGCCGGAGTGAGCGAGTGCTACCAGCGCCGGGAGAGCGTCGTCCCGCAGCAGGCCCTGGCACTCGTCAACAGTCCGCTCAGCGAGGCGATGGCAAAGGAACTCGCGAAGCAGCTCGCACCCCACACGGACCCGACCGCGTTTGCCGCCACCGCATTCCGGCGTGTGATCGGCCGGCCGCCGACCACCGCCGAGGCCGCGGAGTGCGCCGCGTTTCTTGCGGCCAGTAGCCCGGCCACCGACCGCCGAGCGGCGCTGGTGTTGGTCCTGTTCAACCACCACGAGTTCGTCACCGTCCGCTGACCCCGGAGAAGACCCGATGACCGAACCCGAGATGTGGCAGCGGCTCCGCGAGTGCTCTTACGTCGCCGCAGTGTGCGACGTGCTAGACGCCCTCGGCCACCGCCACCAAGCGATGCATCACCGGCTCCGCCCGCTGCTGCCCGACCGGGAGCGGTGCGGGTTCATCGGCCGTGCCCGAACGATCCGGTGGATGGAGGCCGACTACGCCGACGAGTCCAACCCCTATGGGCTCGAGATCGAGGCCGTCGACGACCTCCGCCCCGGCGACGTGGTGGTCCATTCGACCGACTCCGCCGGCACCAACGCACCGTGGGGGGAATTGATGTCCACCGCTGCCCGGTGCCGTGGCGCGGTCGGGTGCGTGTGCGACAGCCAGATCCGCGACTGCTTGAAGATCATCGGATTGAACTTCCCGGTGTATTACACCGGCATCCGCCCGCTCGACTCGATGGGCCGCGGCCGGGTCATGGCCTATGACGTGCCCGTCCGTTGTGGCGACGTACTTGTGAACCCTGGCGACACGGTGTTCGCGGACTTCGACGGGGTCGTCGTCGTCCCGCAAGCCGTGCTCCCCGCGGTGGTCGAACGGGCCGTCGAGAAGGCGGGCAAGGAGTCCCTCTCCCGCGAGGAGTTGAAGTCCGGCCGCACTCTCCGCGAGGTGTACGACCGGTACGGCGTACTGTAGCTCGCGCGCGGGGACCCAGCGCGCTGTGTTGTTACTCTGGAACGGGTCAATCGAGGCAGCTTCCGGACTTCGGTGCAAACTTCAATGAGGATCTTGTCGCAGTCGATTTAACCGCGACGATACTGTTATGAGCGACTGTATTAGCAAACGCCTAACTGAACATTGCTGTATATCGCTCAGTATGCTTGGTCATAGTCAGAATAATTCTCCTTCCCCGGCAGAACCGACCGTAACACCTCGGCGTTGCTTCGGACATTTCCGGGGGCGTCGTGCTCGCGGGTCGTCTTACACGACACCCCGGTCCCGACACCGCTTCGCCGCCGTTGCCGAGCCTGTCTTGGACAAGTCGAAGCGGACCGGCAAGCCGCCCGCGACGGTCGTCGACCCGCCGGAGGTGGAGCGGCCGCGGAAGAAGCTGAGAGAAAAAACCGGCCCCAGCCTGTTCGGCGAGGCCGGCAAGGTGCCGTTCTGAGTCACTTCGTGACGTCAACCGTCACGCGGAATGTGCGAATCGGGAGTGCTTTCCGCCGCTGCTCGACGGTCGGGCCGGAGGGCGTCATCAAGGTCATCTCCAAGTCAACGGACCCGGCGGCGGTCGCAGTGTAGGTGAACCGGTACGTCCCGACGCTCTCGTCCGTCGTGGCCGCGGCCGGCTGGAAAGACGGTCCGCGGGACACGGGGCTGACCGGCGAGTCGGCCGCAACCGTCCCCCCCTCCCAGCCTTCGAGCTTTTTCTGGCTGACGAGCCGGACCTCGATCGGCTGGCCGATCCGGGCGCTGACGGTTTTCCCGTTCATCTCCTCGGTGACCGCGATCAGTCCGGGCGGGTCGGCTTGCGGCTTCTCGGCAATCGTGAACGCGACGGGGTTGGTGGTCAGTTCGCCGCTCCAATAAGGAACAGGGTTGTTGTCCTCCACGGACGAGGGGGAAAGCTTCATCACGGCGGTGTATCGGCCCGGCGTCAGAAACGGCCGAGACGGAACGGGCTTCGCCTGCTCGCCTTTCCACACGAACGGGCCGCGCACGGCCTTCGTGTACTCGATCGCGACCCGGCACCCGCCCCCGTCCGGGTCGAGCCGGTAGGGCAGCCCCGGTGCCCGGGCGGCGTAGGCGAACGGCCCGGACTGCCAGGGACCGGACCCGTCGGCAGGGATGATCTGCCATACGTCGGTCGCGAGGTCGAGGTCCCGAACGCGGAACACTTTCCCCGAGCGGTTCTTGAACGTGACGACGAACTGCGGTTGCTCGTCCGGCCCGAACGCGGCCTTGGTCGGGCGGACGGACACGCTCAGGCCGTTCACCTCGGCCGGCTCCGATGCGGCGGGGGGCTCGACTTGCGAGGCCGGGGGCGATTTCGGCACGGGTGCGGCGGAACTCGTCACGGTCGCGACTCCGCCGCCGACGGCGAGGGCGAGACCGAGCATCGCGGCGGCGGTCGTGCGGGCTTTCTTCCAGAACAGCATAACGAACTCCTGTCGGGCGAGGACGGAAACCGGACCCGAAGCGGGTAGGGCCGTCGCGAGGGGGAGGGTCAGGGCGATCAAAGCGGGTGGCACCGCGGCGGCCGTTCCGCCCGTCGAGAGCGCCGCCAGGACGCCCGCCCCGAGGGTGAACCCGCGCGACGCGAGCCGCTCCCGGAGCAGTTCGCGTCCTTGCTGGAGCCGGCCCTTCACGGTCGTGGCCGGCAGGTTCAGGGTCGTCGCGGCCTCCTCGACGGTCCGGTCGTGGAGGCTGCAGAGCAGGACCGGCAGGCGGAACTTTTCCGGGAGGCGCGTCAGTTCCTCGTCGACGGCGGCGCGGAGTTCGTCCAGGCTGATGCGGTCGTCGCCGGGAGCCGCGGGGCGGGGCGGCACGCGGTCTTCGTGGTGCTTCCGGCGGGCCGCCCGGCCGCGGGCCCGCACCGCCGTCCGGTAGGCCACCCCGTACAGGTAGTTCGCGACCGAGTCGTGCCACCCGCGGGAGCGGGCCTGCTTCGCGAGGACCAGGAAGGTCGCCTGAAAGGCGTCGTCCGCGTCGGCCGCGTTCCGCAGCACTCGCTTGCAGACGCCGTACACCATCGGCCCGTGCCGTTCGACGAGCCGGCCGAACGACGCGACCCGTTCTCCGGCCGCGAACGCTTCGAGCAGCTGCCGGTCGGTGACGTGCGCGTCGTCGAGCCGGCGCAGGTGTCGGACGGCACTCCCGAGTGAACCGAGCCGCATGTCAACCTCCGAGACGCCTCCGCACACGGTAATGCCGGGCCGGGCCGGGGCGGAAAACGAAATCGAATGAATTCCGATCGCCCGAGGACTTCCCTTCCGGCGTCGAAGGCGGCTCGAGAAAAAGCGCGCGATTTCAGATGGGCCGGGGTGTTTGCCGATACGGTGGGAGGGGTTATGCTGACCGTGAGGGTCTCGGCCCCGAACGCCCCGGCGTGTCCGCGGAGGAGCAACTGGCATGAACCCCACCCGATTCCGCCCCACGCTGACCGCGCTCGAAGACCGCCGCAACCCGGCGATCTCGCCGGCGCAGGTCTTCCAGGCCCAGCAGACGATGGCGTTCTCGCAGGCCGGGCTCGAAAACCTCGCCGCGAACCAGAACTACCCCTTCGACCAGACCTTCTACCAGTTGTTCCAGCAGGTTCTGCCCTCGATGGCGGACTCGAACCGGGCCGCGGAGTTCGTCCTGGCGGAGTGGCAACTGGCGCTGCAAAGCGCGGTCGCGGCAAACCCGGCACTCGGGGAAATCCTGGGGCCCTACATCGACAAGGCGGTCAGCGACCGCGTCCAGGCCGGGGTGAACGCCGTCTACGCGGACTTCTACGCCCTCCGGTTCGGTGCCCCGCCGCGGACGCCCACGACCCCGACCCCGCCGACGAACCCGGATCAACCCGCCACGCCGACCGACCCGACGACGCCCACGGACCCGACCGACCCGACGACGCCGACCGACCCGACTCAGCCGACCGAAGCCCCGCCGCTGAGCACGACGATCCCGACCGTGAACGGCACGCCGAACGCGAACGGGCTGATCATCGAAGACCTGTTCGTCGGGTCCGGGGCGACCGCGGCGGTCGGGAACACGATCACGTTCGACTACATCGGGTTCAAGGTGTCGGACGGGTCGGTACTGGATTCGAGCCAGATCCAGGGCCAGCCGCTGCAGGCCGTGCTGCAAACCGGCTCGCTCATCCAGGGGTTCGTCCAGGGCGTGCCCGGCATGAAGGTCGGCGGCGTGCGGCGGTTGTACATCCCGTCCGCCCTCGCCTACAACAACGGCGATCTCGTGTTCGAAGTGAAGCTGAACTCGATCCCGTAACCGTCAGGTCGTTCCGTCCGGCAACGGCCACACGCTCCCGGACGGCCGGCTCTCGGGAACAGGGGCGACGTAGAAGTACGTCTCGACGAGTTCGTCCCGGCCGGCGATTGCGACCGGCCGCCGTGCGAACTCTTCACCTTCAAATGCATCCAGCTTCGGGATCGCCTCCGCGGCCATCTCCCACAGTTCCCCGCGAACGGCGAGGCCGTCCGGACTCCGCACCAGCCCCGGGTACGGCCCCAGGTCGAACACGCGGTACTCCGGCCGGGTGACGGCGTCCGCGAGGAACCGCCCGGCGGCCATGAGGTGGCAGTTCCGGCCGCCGCGCTTCAACGTGCCGTACACGAACAACAGTGGCATCGCGGCCCTCCGTGAGACGGTCAAGCGTCAACTCGCCGAACTCCCGCCCAGCGACGAGCCCGACCCGCCGAACCCGCCGCGGACGGTGGTGCCCACGTTCGACGGCGACGACGAACTGTAAGACGAGTACGACCGGTACGACGACCCGCCGAGCAGCGGCCAGAGCGACGTCGACCGCCGGAACGGGGACCGGGTCGACCGGCCGCCGGACGTCGTGGAGTGGGACGAGTCCGCGACCGGGTTGCCGTTCTCGTCCACCCGTTGCTCCTCCTCGCGGGACCACGGGTTGAGGCAACAGCAGCACGTCGTCAGCATCGCGGCCGACAGCAGGACGAGCGTGACGGTCTTGCTCTTGCGGGTCATCGCATCACCCGACGCACACGGCCACGATCACGCTCAGCCCGAGGAGCATCGCGGCAACCATGATGCCGACGGCGACGTTTCCCTTCGCCAGTTCGCCCTCGACGTCCAGCTTCGGCGTGATCTTCTCGAACACCTTGAACCCCAGCGCGAGCAGCACGATCCCGAGCAGCCCGAACGCGGCGGCCTCGACGAAGACCAGCACGAACGTGTTCAGGTCCGGCGGCAGGGCGGCGAACATGGTCTTTCCTCGGACGCAAGGGTCAACTTCCTTCCGGTTGTATCCCGAAGTCGCGGACGGTGAAGAGCGGCCGATAGTCGTACTTCCCGAGGGCTTCCGCGGCCCCTTGCAGCCGGTCGCAGATACACACCACCCGCAGCACCGTCGCGCCGACCGCCTCCACCGCTTGGATCGCTTGCACCACCGACCCGCCGGTCGTCAGCACGTCGTCGATGACGACGACCTTGTCCCCGGCGTTCACCTGGCCCTCGACGAGCTCCTTGCTGCCGTGCGACTTCGCCTGTTTGCGAACGAAAAACCCCTCCATCGGCCGGCCCGCCCGGTGGAACGCCACGAGCGCGGCCGCGGACATCGGGATCGCCCCGACTTCGAGCCCGCCGATGGCCTGGAAGTCGAGGTCGCGCGTCGCCTCGTAGAGGAGTTCGCCGAGGAGCGTGATCGCTTCGGCGTGGAAGAGCACTTTTTTGGAATTCACGTAGTAACTGGACTTCTTTCCGGACGCGAGCGTGAAGTCGCCGAACTTCAGGGCGCGGGACAGGAACAGGTCTTTCAGACGGTCACGGCTCGACATGGATGCTCCGAAGAAAATGGCTCACACCAAGCCACAAAGACACCAAGTGGGAAAAACCCAATCCATTCCAGACTTCTTCTTCGTGACTTTGCGGCTTTGTGTGAGACGGTTCTGTGCCTCACCAGTGAGCGATCGGGCCGGCGGGGACGGCGACCTGGGCGTCGTTCGTGTCCCACTCGCCCCAGCCGGGCGGCGGACCGTCGGCACGGAGGCGGTTCGCGATGTCGTCGAACTCGGCCAACGACCCGAGCAGCGTCAGCCGGTGCTTGTCCGCCTTCGAGATCCGCAACGCCTTGCCGTACCACGCCGCCACCTTGCGGAAGCCCCGGCAGCCGAACGACTCGCTGCCGCGCCATTCGCACAACCGGCGGAGGTGCAGGCTCATGAACTCGATGCGGTCGTGATACGTCGCCCGCGGGCCGGGGTCGCCGGTCTCGACCCACCGGGAAAGTTGCTGAAAAATCCAGGGGTTTGCGAG
>CAYUHJ010000106.1:18781-20174 GCA_964444365.1 uncultured Alcaligenaceae bacterium
GTTCGCGAGTGCCCCCCGGCCGATCGCGATGCCGTGGCAGCCGGTTTCCTCGATCATGCGGGCGGCGTCCGCCACGCCCATCACGTCGCCGTTGCCGAAGACCGGGATCTTTTCCACCGCTTCGACGACGGCCCGGATGCCGTCGCGGTTGACGTGGCCGGTGAAGCCCTGTTCGCGCGTCCGGCCGTGAATCGTCAGCCCGGCGACGCCGACCTTCTCGAACTCGCGGGCGAAGTACGGGGCGGACAGGTTCGCGTCGTCCCAGCCGAGCCGCATCTTCACGGTGACGGGGATTCCCGCGGCCCGCACGACGTGCTCGACGAGCCGCACCGTCGCCCCGGTCGTGTCGCACATCATCGCGGAACCGCCACCGACGCGGACGACCTTCCGCACCGGGCAGCCCATGTTGATGTCCACGACGGTCGCCCCGTAATCGCGGAGCCACCTGGCGGCGTCGGCCATTTCGGACGGGTTGCCGCCGAAAATCTGCACGGAAAGCGGCCGGTCGTCCGGCCCGGTGGCCAGGAGTTCGAGCGTCTTCTTCGAGCCCTCCAGAATCGCCCGGGCGTTGACGAGGTCCGTCGTACAGAGCCCGACGCCGCCGATCTGCCGGACGGACCGGCGGAACGGGTAGTTCGTGTACCCGGCCAGCGGCGCGAGACTGAACCGCGACGCGAGGCGAACCGGGCCGAGTTGAAGCGGGTCTGAGTAGTGCGGCGGTGGCGTCATCGGTCTTAGATTACACGTGAACGCGGCAAACGCCAGCGAGCCGCCCACGCAAGTGGGCGGGTCAAGCGCTTCACCCACGGACTGACCTCCGCAGCGAGTGACAATTGAACGCGAAGGGCATGGTCGAGCCTTTATCAGCGGAGGGGCTTTCACAGGTCGGTTCGGTGGCCTATCCTCTCTGCGACCCGCCCTCTTAAGTGGGCGGGTAATGCCCCCACCCGCGGACTGGCGTCCGCGGCTCGCTCGCCAAGCAGGTGTCTCGTTGGTGGTTTCCCACGCCACATCCTGGCTGTTGACCTGGAGGACCTACGGCACCTGGCTCCCGGGTGATCGACGCGGCTTCGTCTCGTCGATTCGAGACCAAGCCGGCACGCGAGTTCGACACAACCAGCCCGCGACCGAGTATGCCTCCGATCTCCCTGGTCTCTCTCACTACGCCAGATCGATGATGAAGGGGGAATCGATTCTGCTCGCCCCGGATCACGCAGAAGTCCTGATGGCGGAATTCCTTCGCACCGCCGAGTTTCGCAAGTGGGGGCTGTCCGCAGCCGCGATCATGGCGAATCACGTGCATCTTGTAGTCGCGGTCCCGGACGTGGTGGCCGGTGAACGCTTGCTCCAGGAGTTCAAGAGTTATTCGTCGCGCGTGTGGAATCAACAGTAT
>CAYUHJ010000107.1:0-19896 GCA_964444365.1 uncultured Alcaligenaceae bacterium
GCGTCAACCCGCCGTCGCCGGCCGAACCGCGGCGGCCGGCCCCGGAGCCGGCCGAACCGCGCCGCCGGCCCCCGGACCGCCCGGTCGAAGCCCCCCCGCCGCCCGTCCGGGACGTGCGGGAGGCGGACGACATCCCGCTCGGCCGGGCGCTGATGGACGACATCGACGACCTGGACGACGTGCCGAGCTACCGGCCGCGGAAGGCCGCTGAGCCGCCGGCGCGGGTCGAGCCGAAACCGGCCGCCCGCACCCCCGCCCGCCGGCCGGCCGAGCCGCCCAAGGAAAAGCCGCCGGCCACGCGGCGGGCGGACAAGCCCGCACCCGCCCCGCCGGAATCGCCCCCGGCGACCGCGAAGGCCGCCCCGCGGACACGGGTCGCGCCGGCGAAGCCGGTCGAGAAGCCCGCGCCGGCCCCGAAGGCCCCGCCCGCGGACGACAACGCCTTCGGCGCGGGGCTGGACGATTGAATGTTGGCGGCTTCCTTTCCTTGACCACTCGTTTGCTGAAGAAAAGAGGCCCCGAACAACATGACGCGTTCGGCGAGACGTTCCTTGGAAGAAACGTGGAAGCTCCTCGAAACCGATGGGCGTCAAATGCCTCGCCGTGAAAGCGGAGATCCTTTCGTTCCAAACCGAATGCCCAGCTATGACGACGCCGAACCACTCGGGCTTTCGTACTTCCGCAACGGTGTCGAATCCACCGATTTGAGCGGTCTGACATTGCCCCGCAGTTTTTTTGGCCGTTCCTCATTTGAAGGCGTCAGTTTTCGAAATACCGACCTTTCCGAATCACGGATGTGTTGGAACGATTTTGTGAGTTGTGATTTTAGCCAAGCTGATTTGAGCGGTTGTGATTTGCGGGCGTCAAACTATAGGGCTTGCAACTTCCGAGGCGCACTATTGTCACGTGCCGATCTTCGTTGTTCCAGTTACGAGGATTGTGATTTTACGGGTGCAGTGCTGAGTGATGCGATATCTGATATACGGAGTGCAGAAGAGCACGGACTGGCGAACAGCCTAACAGATATGCAAAAATCCGTTATGCTATGGTATGAGGAACCTGGCGAAGAACCAGGTGGTGGTTAGAAAACAAGACACCGAAGTAGGTGCGCACCAGATGCCCCGCAAGGTCGCGCCGCTGGTGAGCGTTTCATTCCGCCCCACCCGCTCGGGGACTCGGCCGTGCCCGTACTCTTTTCGATCACGCTCTTCACCAGCGCGACCCTGCTGTTCATGGTCCAGCCGATGGTCGGGAAGATGGTCCTTCCCCTCCTCGGCGGCAGCCCGGCGGCGTGGAACACGTGCATGGTGTTCTTCCAGGGGCTGCTGCTGCTCGGGTACCTGTACGCCGACCGGCTGACCGCGAAGCTCGCCCCGGCCCCGCAGGCGAATTGGCACGTCGTCGTGCTCGCGGGCGTCGGGGGCTGGTTCGCGCTGGCCGCCGCCCTCGCCCCCAGCGGGGCCCCGGTGCCGATTTTCAAGACGCTCGCCCCGCAGGGGGAAGCCTACCCGATGTTCGGCGTCCTCGCGCTGCTCGGGGCCGCGATCGGGCTGCCGTTCC
Organism: uncultured Alcaligenaceae bacterium; assembly: GCA_964444365.1. Taxonomy (GTDB): domain Bacteria; phylum Planctomycetota; class Planctomycetia; order Gemmatales; family Gemmataceae; genus CAYUHJ01. Next base: position 1,561 of record CAYUHJ010000107.1, read on the forward strand.
TGATCGTGTCGACGAGCGCGCCGCTGCTCCAGCGGTGGTTCGCGTACACCGGCCACCCGAGCAGCAAGGACCCGTACTTCCTGTACGCCACCAGCAACGCCGGCAGCCTGATCTCGCTGCTGGGCTACCCGCTGTTCATCGAGCCGACGTTCTCGCTCGTCCAGCAGGCGTGGATCTTCGCCGGCGGATTCGTGCTGCTCGCGGTGCTGGTCTACTTCTGCGGGGAGGCGGTGAAGCGATCCCCCGGCGCGAACACCCCGCCGCCGAGGCCGACCGCCGACACGACCCCCGACCCGCACGCCCCGACGTGGGCACGAAAAGTGAAATGGATGGCCCTCGCGTTCGTGCCGTCCAGCCTGATGCTCGGGGTGACGTTCCACATGACGACGGACATCGCGTCCGTGCCGCTGCTGTGGGTGATCCCGCTCGCGCTGTACCTCGTCACGTTCATCATCGCGTTCGCCCACACCCCGCCCTGGGTGCGGCCGCTGCTCGGCAACGTCAGCCCGGTGGTGACGCTGCTGCTGATCTTCGTGCTCATCTCCGGGGTCGGGTCGAGCCGGAACTTCAGCACCTTCAGCCAGCTGGCGCTGCACCTGGCCACGTACTTTTTGGCCGCCCTGATGCTGCACAGCGAACTGGCCCGCGACCGGCCGGACCCGAAGTACCTGACCGGGTTCTACCTCTGGATCTCGCTCGGCGGCGTGCTCGGCGGGATGTTCAACGCCCTGATCGCCCCGGTCGCGTTCACGCAGCCGCACGAGTACCCGATCGCCATCGCCATCGGGTGCCTGCTCGTCCCGAACCTCCGCGACCCGAAGGAGGTGGCGGACGAGTGGGCCGCGATGACGGACACCCAGAAGCTCGTCTCCCGCGGGTTCACGGCGCTGATCCCGGTCGCGATGGTCGCGTTCGTGGGCTGGATGACGCTGCTGCCGGACAAGTTCCCCGAGACGTTCGGCGGCGCGGTCGGGTGGGTCGCGGGGGTCATCACCGGCGGGTTCGACCTCGTCGGCAGTAAGGTCAAGGTGGGGTCGGAGACCATCAGCATCCTGGCGATCTACGCGCTGCCGTGCATCCTGTGCTTCCTGTTCATCGACAAGCCCGTGCGGTTCGGGCTGTGCGTGGGGGCGGTGCTGTTCGTCAACGCCTTCCGCAGCGAGCGGGTGTCCGCCCTCGCGGCCAGCGAGCGGAGCTTCTTCGGCATCCTGAAGGTGGACGGGTACACGGCCAAGACCGGGGAGCGGCGGCTGATCGCGTTCGCCCGCCCCAACGCCGTGCCGGGGGCGGAGGAAGAGGAGCCGCCCCACCCGGTCCTCGTGCGGTACGGGTACCGGAAGCTGTCCCACGGCACCACGCTGCACGGGATGCAGGCGGCGGACCGGCACACCCTGACGCAGTTCGCCACCGAGCCGACCTTCTGGCGGGGGCTGAACCGCAGCGCGAAGGTCGAGTGGATGGCCGAGGCCGTCATGCGCGACGACGTGCGGCTGTTCGGGGCCTCGAACCCGTGGGACGCCGTCCTCCTCGCCGGGGTGCAGACCGGCTGGGACTTCCGCCAGGAGCCGCTGACGTACTACCACCGCACCGGCCCGGTCGGCGAGATCGTCCGCGAGTTCCGCACCCGCAACCCGAAGGCCGACATCGGCATGGTCGGCCTCGGCACCGGGTCGATCGCCTGCTACGCCCTGCCGGGGCAGAGCCTCACGTTCTACGAGATCGACCCCACCGTGCTGAAACTCGTCGAGGGGGACGAGCACTTCACGTTCGTCTCGGACGCCCGCAAACGGGGCGCGAACGTGAACTTCGTCCTCGGCGACGCCCGGCTGAAGTTGGAAGAGCAAAAGGACACGAAATACGGCCTGCTGCTGATCGACGCCTTCAGTTCGGACTCGATTCCGATCCACCTGCTCACCAAGGAGGCGGTGCAACTGTACACGGACCGCCTCGCCCCCGGCGGGCTGCTCGCGATCCACATCTCGAACCGGTACGTGATGCTGGAGCCGGTGTGTGCCATTCTGGCGAAGGAACTCGGCCTGGCCTGCCGCATTTCGAGCGACACGGTCCACGACGACCCGTCGTGGATCAACCCGTACCCGGGGAAGACGTCGTCGTCGTGGGTGGTGATGGCCCGGTCCGAGGAAGACCTCGGCGGGCTCGGCATCGAAGACCCGAAGGGGGGCGGCGGGCTGGCGGCGCTGACGGGCATGGCCGCGTGGTTCGACTTCCGCCCGTGGGAGCGGATCAAGATCGACAAGAACGTCCCCGCCTGGACGGACGACTATTCGGACGTGCTGCGCGTCATGCGGCTGGGCGAGATCCGCTGGGTCCGCCGGCAGTTCGGCCTGCCGGTGGCGAACGAAGAGTCCGAGGATTGAACCGCGATGGCCGAGCGGGTGCTGATCCTGGGGGCGTCCGCCCGCGCCGCCGCCGCGTCCGCCCGGCGGGCGGGCCTGGACCCGTTCGCCATCGACCTGTTCGCCGACCGCGACACCAAGCAAATCTGCGAAGTCCTGCGCTGCCCGTTCGAGGACTACCCCGAGGGGCTATTCCGCCTCGCGCGAACCGCCCCGCCGATGCCGTGGATGTATACGGGCGGGTTGGAGAATTACCCGGAACTGGTCGGCGAACTGGCGAAGGAACGGGAACTGTGGGGGAACCACGGGCGGTGGTTGGAGAACATTCGCGACCCGTTCCGCTTCCATGCAATTTGTGAAGCTCACGGGTATCACTCACCTTCACTCTGTCCATTTGGCCGCCCCAAGCCAGACAATGATGTCTGGTTGACGAAGCACAGTCGCAGTGCGGGGGGGATTGCAATTCGCGAGTATATCTACGGTGATGAACATTCGATTGGAAGCGACTACATTCAACGCTTCATGCGAGGCGCACCGATGTCGGCACTCTTCATGATGACGCCTTGGAGAAGCTACTTCCTGGGCGGTACAAAACAGTTGGCTGGCGAGCAATGGCTGCATTCCGAGCGGTTCGCGTATTGCGGCAATATCGGGCCAATCGAAGTTGAGGCAGCACTGTCCCAATCACTTCGCAGGCTCGGTGGGATCATCGCACAATACGGTCCGAATTTCGGGCTCGTCGGCCTCGACTTCATCGTCAATGAAGAGGCACATGTTATCCCGCTTGAAGTGAATCCTCGATACACCGCATCCGTCGAAGTACACGAGCTGGGTTTCAAGGAGCGATACATCGACTGGCATCGCATGTGTTCGCTGTGCATGGATGATGTTGATGATGGCGATGAGGAATGGCGTGAGCCGGCCAACTTTGTGCGTCACACCGTCATCGGCAAAGCCATCTACTACGCCCCCGCCCGACTCACGTTCCCCGGTTCCGGCCCGTGGGACGACAGCCTCGCCCGCGCCGCCGACGTGTGGACCCGACCCGACTTCGCCGACATCCCGCACCCCGGCGACGTGATCGAGGCGGGGCAGCCGATCCTCACCATCCTGACCGACGCCGACACCGAGGCCGGGTGCCTCGCCAAGCTGAAGGCCCGCGCCGCCGAGCTCGACCGGCTGTTCGGCTTCGCCACCCTGACTCCCGTTCCCTCCCCCCTTGAGGGGGAGGGTTAGGGTGGGGGGTGGAGACTCCACCACCGAAGCGACCCCCACCCTCCCCCCTCCCAGGGGGAGGGAGAAAGAAGAGGACGAACCGTGCCGACCATGAACGACCGGGCGAACCGCGTCGCGGACGAACTCGAGCGCGACGCCGACCGGCTGCGGGTGGCCGTCTCGCGCGTCGGCGGGGCGCGGGTCATCGACTGCGGCGGGGCCGTCACCGGCAGCCTGTCCGCCGGCGTGCTGATGGCCCGCGCCTGCCTCGCCGACCTCGCGGACGTCCAACTCGTCCCCGATGCGTTCGGCCCTGCCGTGCAGGTGCGGACCGACGACCCCGTCCGCGCGTGCCTCGGGTCGCAGTACGCCGGCTGGCAGGTGAAGGCCGAAAAGTTCTTCGCGATGGGGTCCGGACCGATGCGCGCCGCGGCCGCCCGGGAGGAGATCTTTTCGCACATCCCCGCGAAGGAAGAGTCCGCGGTCGCCGTCGGCGTGCTGGAAACGAAGCGGCACCCCACCGAGGAAGTGATCAGCGGCATCGTCGAAAAGTTGCCGACCGTCGTCGAGAAGCTGACGCTGCTCGTCGCCCCCGCCGCGTCCATTGCCGGCACGCTGCAAGTCGTCGCCCGGTCCGTCGAAACCGCGTTGCACAAGCTCCACGAACTGAAGTTCGACGTGAACCAGGTCGTTTCCGGGTACGGCGTCGCCCCGCTTCCGCCCGTGGCGAAGGACGAACTCGGCGCGATCGGCCGGACGAACGACGCCATTCTGTACGGCGGCCGGGTGACGCTGTGGGGGCGGGCCGACGACGAGCAACTCGAAGCGATCGGCCCGCGAGTCCCATCGAGCGGCTCGAAGGACCACGGTGCCCCGTTCGCCGAGATTTTTGCCCGCTACGGCGACTTCTATCAGATCGACCCGCTGCTGTTCTCCCCCGCGGAAGTGACGTTCGTGAACCTCAAGACGGGCCGCGCGTTCACCTTCGGCCGGTGCGAACCGGGGTTGTTGCGGAAGTCGTTCTTCGGGGGATAAACTGAAGCGGGTGCAAGCACAGGAGTTCGAGATGGCCGCCGCGACACAACGATTCATCACTGCCGCAGCCTTTGATGACCTGCCGAACACCCAAGGCTACGAGTTGATTGACGGGCACCTGCGGAGGAAAAGCATGGGTGCGGAATCAAGCTGGATTCAAGTCACCCTCGGTGCGCTACTCGTGACCCATGTCCGTGCCGGTGGATACGGGTTCGTATTCGATTCCGAGTGCAGTTACGACTGCTTTCCCCGACGGCCGAACCGGGTTCGGAAGCCGGACGTTTCCTTCGTCCGACTTGGGCGACTTCCCGACAACCGGATACCGACCGGTTCCATTCGCATCGCACCCGATTTCGTCATTGAAGTGGTTTCTCCGCGAGACAAGGTGACCGTACTAGCCGACAAAATCGCGGACTACGAGTCCGCTGCCGTTCCTCTGATTTGGGTCGTCTACCCGAGCAACCGGATCGTTCAAGTCCGCACCCAGGGGGCAATCCGCGAGTTCGGTGGTCAAGATGAACTGACCGGTGACCCCGTGCTTCCGGGGTTCCGCGTGCGGGTGGCGGACCTGTTCCCGCCGCCCGCGGAAGGCCCCGCGCCGTGAGAATCGCAATCCTCTCCGGCGGGACCGGCTGGCACGTTCAGGACGTGCTCCGGGCCGCGGGCGAACTCGGACACGTCGCCGAAATCGTCGACTTTCGCGGTATTTCCGCGGCGTCGCCCGCCACGCATCGAAGTGGCGAACCGCTTGCGGGATTCGACGCGGCGCTCGTGCGGACGATGCCGGCGGGGTCGCTGGAACAGATCGTCTTTCGCATGGACCTACTCCACGCGGCGGCGGCGAACGGGGTGAAGGTGCTGAATTCCCCGCGGGCGTTGGAAGCGTGCGTCGACAAGTTCCTGACGAACGCGCGGCTCGTGCGGGCGGGGTTGCCGGTGCCGGTGACAGTGGTGTGTCAGCGGTGGGACGACGCGATGACGGCGTTCGCGGAACTCGGCGGTGATGTCGTTGTGAAGCCGTTGTTCGGCTCCGAGGGGCGGGGGATGGTCCGCGTGTCGGACCCGGAACTCGCGTGGCGAACCTTCCGGGCCATCGAACAAACCGGCGGCGTGCTCTACCTGCAAAAGTTCGTCCGGCACCCCGGCTGGGACTTGAGGGCGTTCGTGATCGGCGGCCGGGTCGTCGCAGGAATGAAGCGGACCTCGCGAAGCGACTGGCGGACGAACGTCGCCCAGGGCGGCACCGCCGAGCGGGTCGAACTCGCCCCGGCGGAACGCGAACTCGCCGTGCGGGCGGCGAACGCGGTCGGGGCCGCGGTCTGCGGCGTCGATCTGCTTCCGGGGCCGGCCGGCGAGATGTTCGTGATCGAGGTCAACGCCGTCCCCGGCTGGCGGGCACTGTCGGCGGCGTGCGAACTCGACGTGGCGAAAGCGATCGTGCGGTATCTGGCGGAGGTGCATGTGTGATGGCTGGCGTGTGGCACCTTTACCCGGAACCTGTCCAGGCACAAATCGCATGTATTTGGGAAGCCAGTGCGCGGAAAATCGGCAACGTACACCCTCAGATGAGCTTTGCAGGAACAGGATACACGGACTTCTTGATTAGTGGGGCACTATTAGGTCGGGTCTTTTCGCAAGTTCGGCTCGACATCGCGAACACGGGCGTAGTCGGATTTCTCGTTGAAGAGTCTGTTGGATTCACAAAACTCTGGGTGGGATCGAACACCAATCTCGGAATCGCATTAATATTGGCTCCCCTTGCCGTCACCGATCGTCAGAAAGACATGCGGAGTGAAGTCGAGAAGGTGTTGGCGCAACTAACACGTCGAGACGCCAAGTCCGTCTTTCGCGCGATTCGCCTCGCATCCCCCGGTGGCCTCGGCGATGCCCCCGATCAAGACGTCCGCGACGAACCGACCGTCACGCTCCTCGAAGCGATGAAACTCGCCGCGGATCGCGACATGATCGCCTGCCAATACGCGAACGGGTTCGCCGACGTCTTCGACTTCGGCACCCCCGCGTTCCTCGAAGCCTTCGCGAAGTTCGGCACCGTGGAAGCCGCCATCGTCGATTGCCAACTGCGGTGGCTCGCGGCGTTCCCGGATTCGTTGATCGCCCGAAAGAACGGCCTCGCCGTCGCGGAAGACGTGCAGAAACGGGCCGCGGCGGTGCTGGAACTCGGCGGCATCGCCACGCCGGAGGGCCGGGCCGCCGGGGTCGCGCTGGACAGGCACCTGCGGTCCGACGGCAACAAGCTCAACCCCGGCACGACGGCCGATCTCATCGCGGCGTGCCTGTTCGTCGCGCTGCGGGAGGGTAAGATAGCCCCGTCCGCCCCCTTCCGCTGGCCGTCGCCCGATTGGTTGTAATCATGGCCGAACGATTCGTCGTCCGCGTGGCGAAGGACAACCTCGTGTTCTGCGCCGGGCACTTCATCAGCTACGCCGGGCACCAGTGCGAGCGACTGCACGGCCACAACTACCGCACCGCGGTCGAGCTCGAAGCCCCGCTCGACCCGAACGACTACTACGTGTTCGACTTCGTGGCCCTGAAGCAGCGCACGAAGGAAATCACGGACGCCCTCGACCACCACATGCTGCTCGCCACCCGGAACCCGGTGATCCACGTCGAAGAAGCCGCGGAACGAGTGCGGGTGCGGTACCGGGACCGCGAGTGGGTCTTCCCCCGCGGCGACTGCGTGCTGCTCCCCATCGAGAACACGACGGCCGAGCTCCTCGCCCGGTACATCGCCGAACGCCTGCTCGACGTGCTCCGCGAGCAGCACCAGTTCACCCCGACCGTGCTGCGCGTCGAGGTGGAAGAAAACGTCGGCCAGTCCGCGACGATCGAATGGCGAGCGTAGGCGTCACTTCTTCGGCGGGGCCAGATTCGGAATCCGCACGAGGTGGACGTACCGCTCGTACACGACCGCGAGGTGCCGGCCGTCCGGGGCGAAGGCGACGGACTCGATGTGGTCGATCTTCTGGTCCTCGAACTTCGGCTTGCCCTCGACGCTGTAGACCATGACGCGGTCGCCGGTCGCGTCCAGGCCCAGCATTCCGATGGAGTCGCCGGTCGCGGAGTAGGTCAGCATCGCGATCTTTTCCTTGCTGACCCGGAAGACTTTTTCCTCCTTCAGCTTGCCGCCGTCGGTGGAGCAGATGCGGACCCGGCCGTCCATGACGCCGACGGCGAGTTTCTTGCCGTCCGGGTCGAACGTCACAGACGTGACCACGTCCTTGTAGGTTTCGACGTGGGTTTGCTTCCCCTTCGCATCGGAAATGTCCCAGAGGCGGACGGTGCCGTCCTTCAGCCCGGCGGAGGCGACGAGGGTGGCGTCCCAGTTGACGGCGACGGCCCGGACGGTGTCCTTGTGTCCGGTCAAGGTGTGCGTGCAGACGGGCGGGGACTGCTTCAAGTCCCACACCTTGACGAGGCCGTCCTTGCCCGCGGTGACGAGTTGCTGGCCGCCGGGGGCGAACGTCAGGCCCCAGGCGGGGCCGCCCTTGTGGGCGTCGATCGTCTGGTTCGGGGTGAACGTGCTGCCGGACACCTTCCAGGTGCGGACCACGCCCTTCGAGTCCGCGGCGGCGAACGCCCGGCCGCTCGGGGAGAACGCGACGGCGGTCGTCTCCGGGTTCTTGAACGTGGCGACCGCCTTGAACTCCGGGAATTCGAGCACGGTGATCGTCTCGCCGGGGCCGCCGAACGCGAGGTGCTTGCCGTTCGGGCTGAACACCGCGCAGTCGAGCTTGGCCTGGCGGTCGCCGATGATCGCGAGGGTGTTGTCCGCCTTCGCGGTCGGCTTCAGGGCGGCGGGCACGTCCTCGAACTTGACCTTGTCAAGGATCGAGACGGGGGCCGCCTTCGGGGCGTCCTTGGTGGCCTGGCCGAACGCCGGGGCGATTCCGCACGCGGAAACCAGCAACACGTGAGCGAGGCGATACATGGGAGACTCCGGCAATGGGGGCCGGACCAACGGTGGGGAAAGAAGTCACGGGCGTATTTTAGCGGCCGACCGAGTGAGAAACGGGAGAGAACTCCGGCGGCGGGGATTTTGTCGAAGGGCGGGCTCCGAGTACACTGACCGGAGTGCCGTGGCTTTCGTTGGGTGGACGACGATGACCCCGCCCGTGTGCCGCATCCCGTACAAGCGGTCCCGCTTCTCGACCCAGCTCCCGACCGACCGTCGGTACACGGCCTCGCACTTCTGGCTGCTGGAAGTGGAGCCGGACCTGTGGCGAGTCGGGTTCACGCGGTTCGCGACGCGGATGCTCGGCGACCTCGTCGAGTTCGGCTTCGAGGTCAAACCGGGGGACGCGGTCGAGCTCGGCCAAACGGTGGGCTGGATCGAGGCGTTCAAGGCCATGACGGATCTCTATTGTGTCGGGGTGGGCGCGTTCGCGACCGGGAACGCGGCCCTGGAAGCCGACCCGACGCTGTTCGACAAGGACCCCTACGGGGCCGGCTGGCTGTACCTGCTGAAGGGCACCCCCGACCCCGGCACCGTCGACGCGGCGGGGTACACCGCCCTGCTGGACGCGGCCATCGACAAGATTCTCGGCAAGAACCCGGACGCGGGCCACAATCTCCCGGCGGAGGACGACGCATGACCCCGGCCCGCTACATCATGGTCGGCGGCTTCCTCGGGGCGGGGAAGACGACGGCCCTCCTGCGGCTCGCGGAGAAACTCCGCGGCGAGGGCCAGCGCGTCGGACTCATTACCAATGACCAGAGCGTGAACCTCGTCGACACGGCGGTGCTGAACGCCCACGACTTCCCCGTCGAGGAAATCACCGGCGGCTGCTTCTGCTGCCGGTTCAACTCCCTCACGGAGGCCGCCGAAAAGCTGTCCGCGGACGACCGCCCGGACGTGTTCCTCGCCGAGCCCGTCGGCAGCTGCACCGACCTCGCCGCCACGGTCGCGTACCCGCTCCGCCGGCTGTACGGGGACGCCTTCACCGTCGCGCCGTACAGCGTCCTCGTCGACCCGATCCGGGCCGAGCGCATCCTCGGCCTCGCGGACGGCAAGTCCTTTTCCCCGAAGGTCGTGTACATTTACCGCAAGCAGCTGGAAGAGGCCGACGTCATCGCCGTCAACAAGTGCGACCTGCTCGAACCGTCCCGGCTGAGCCGGCTTCTGGCGGCCCTCCGGACCGAGTTCCCGAAGGCGGACGTCGTGTCGATGTCCGCCCGCACCGGCAAGGATTTCGACGGCTGGGCCGACAAGCTGGCGAAGGCGGAAATGCCCGCCGGCACCGCGATGGACGTCGATTACGACACCTACGCCGAGGGCGAAGCCCTGCTCGGGTGGGTCAATCTCACCGTGACGGTGACTTCGCCATCCGCGTTCGACGGCAACGGGTTCGTCACCGCCGTCGCGACCGCAATTCATCGGCGACTCGACCAAGAAGGAACCGAGGTCGCGCACCTGAAAATGACGCTGGCCCCCGAGGAAGGGCTCGACCTCGCGGTCGCGAATCTGGTGCGGACCGACGGCACCGTCGAGTTCTCGCACTCGCTTCAGGAGCCGCTCGAAGTCGGCGAATTCCTGCTGAACCTGCGGGCCGAGGCCGACCCCGCGGGGTTGAAGTCGGCGGCGGAAGAATGCCTGCAAGAAGTCGCGTCGGCCACGGGTATTACCGCCGACGTCGTTCACGCCGAAGCCTTCCGCCCCGGCCGACCGGTCCCGACCCACCGCTTCACGGAGGCGTAACGTGTCGCTTCCGCTTCGAGTCGTGTACTGTCACTGTGCGTATGCCAAGGTCGTGCCCGCGGCAGTCAAGGACGAGGTGCTGCGGCGATTGACCGAGTCGGGCATTCCGTTCGACGCAGTGCCGGACCTGTGCGAGCTGTCCGCCCGCAAGGACCCGTCGCTGGCGGAGCTCGTGACCGGCCCGGCGAAGATCGCGGCGTGTTACCCGCGGGCCGTGAAGTGGCTGTTCAACGCGGCCGGTTCGCCGTTGCCGGCCGACGCGGAAGTGCTGAACATGCGGACGGAAACCGCCGAGGCGATTGCAAAGAAACTGCTCGAGTCGGAGGCATCCGCGTGAGTGCCCTGCCGCTACCCGTCGCGACCGCCCCGCCGACCGCCGGCACCTTCCGCGTGCTGGTGTACGAGGGCACCGGCGCGGAGCCGTTCGACCCGCCGACGCGGACCGCCCTCGTCTCGACGCTGCTGACGAAGGGCTACGCCGTCACCGTCGTCCGCCCCGGCGGCAGCGTGTCGGAAATGACCCGCGGAACCTGCGTCGTTCTGGGGAGGTTCACCGAGGAGAAGCCCGAAACCGCGACGGGCCACGAGGGGGCCGTCACGATCCACTTCCGCACTGTCAGCGGGCTGTCACCGGCCGACGCCGTCGCGAAGGTGGACGCAATCCGCGACGCGGCGAACGTGCCGAAGCCCGGAACGTGGAAGCCGTGGTTCCCGGTGATCGACTACGACCGCTGCACCAATTGCATGCAATGCCTGTCGTTTTGCCTGTTCGACGTGTACGCGGTCGATGCCGACAAAAAGATCACGGTGCAGAACCAGAACAAGTGCAAGACCGACTGCCCGGCGTGCTCCCGCGTCTGCCCGGAAGTCGCGATCCTGTTCCCGAAATACCGCCACGGCCCGATCAACGGCGACGCGGTGAGTGCCGACGACATGCGGCGCGAAAACATGAAGGTGGACATTTCATCACTATTGGGCGGCGACATCTACCAGGCCTTGCGCGACCGCAGTGCGAAGTTCAAATCCCGCTTCAGCAAGGAACGCGACGCGGACAAGGCCCTCGAAGAACGACTGAAGTGCCTGACGAAACTCGGGCAACAACTGGACGTACCGCCCGAGCTGTTCAAGAGTTTGCCGACGATGGACGAGATCCGCACCAAAGCCGCGGAAGCGGCGGCGAAGGCAGAAGCAGCCAGGAATTGACGGGGATGGTCAACGAGAGGGTGTGCGATGAGTGACGCGCTAATCATCCGCGGGCGGTACGCCGACCGGACCTTCATCCCGGACAGCCCGCTGCCTGACGCCGAGGGGGTTGCGGAGCTGGTGATTACCCCGCTCGATGCCCCTCGGACTGCCGGCTCGATCGCCGACGCCTTCGGTCGCGCACCCGTACTTCGCGCGGGCAACGACATCCTCGCCGAAATCCGGGCCGACCGCGACGAGTGGGGTGACCGCTGATCTACCTCGATGCCAACGTTGTGATCCGGCTCGTCGAGGGGGACGCCTCGACGCGTTCGCCTTTGGTCGCACGATTGTCCTCGTCGCTCGGTATTCCAGGGTCGATGGGGACGTCTCGGCTGAGCCGGTTGGAGTGCCGGTCCAAGCCGATGAGAACGGGCGATGCCGCCACGCTGGCGCAGTTTGACGTGTTCTTCGCGGGCGTCGAGTTGATCCTGCTGGAAGTGACATCGGCGGTCGTCGAACGGGCCACCGAGTTCCGCGCGAAATACAACCTCAAGACGCCCGACGCCCTCCACTACGCGACGGCCGTCGAGGCCGGAGTCGCGGTCTTCTTAACAGGCGACCGGGGTCTGGAGAAGTGTTCGGAAGTGCCGGTCGAGATACTGTGAGTGTCGGTCTTCGAGACGTTTCGGTCGAACATACTGGACAGATCCATGATCTTCTCCCTGGCCCGACGCATGCTCACCGAGGTGGACCCCCGCCTGCTGGGGACGTTCGCGCTCAACTTCGGGCTGAAGGGGATGCTGTCCGTCGAACGCTATAAGGCTCGATTGCGACGAGGCGTCCACTTCCCGCCGTTTCTGTTTCTCTCGGTCATCAACTCGTGCAATTTGAAGTGTCAGGGGTGTTGGGTTGATGTGCAATCGCCGCGGGAGATGATCGACAAGGACACGCTCAACCGCATCTTGCGCGACGCCAAGAAGCACGGCAACCGCTACTTCGGCATCCTCGGCGGCGAGCCATTCTTGCATCCGCACCTGCTGGATGTATTCGATGCCCACCCGGATTGCTACTTCCAGGTGTTCACGAACGGGCAACTCATCACGGAGAAAATCGCGAAGCGTCTTAACCGGGCCGGCAACGTCACACCGTTGATTAGCATTGAAGGCACCGCCGCCGTTTCGGACGAACGCCGCGGCCGGCTCAACGTGCTGAACCGCACGCTCGCGGGGCTCGAAAATTGCCGGAAAAACGGGCTCATCATCGGCACCGCGACGACGGTGTGCCAGACGAACATCGACGACCTGCTTAGCGAAAAATGGCTTCGCCGACTGATTGAACTCGGCGTGCATTATGCCTGGTATCACACTTACAGACCCGTCGGACCCGACCCGACGCCGGGACTTGCATTAACCCCGGATCAAGTGGTCCAGGTGCGGAAGTTCGGCGTCACAATGCGGTCGAAATTGCCCATTGCAATCGTTGATCCCTACTGGGACGACCGCGGGCAAGCGCTCTGCCCGATGGCGACCGGCGTCAGCCATCACATCGGCCCGACCGGCGGCATTGAGCCGTGCCCGATCATCCAGTTCGCCGCCGAGAGTGTCTACGATCAACGCGGCATCTATGACCTGATGACGCGGTCCGAGTTCCTGAAGGACTTTCGCGAAGCGTCCGCCCAGGCGACGCGCGGCTGCGTGGTCCTTGAACGCCCGGACCTCGTCAGCGCGATCGTGAAGAAGCACGCGGCCATCGACATGACGAGCCGCCAAACCGCCGCCGCCGAACTCGCCCGCATGACCCCCCGCCCCAGCCAACACACCCCCGGCCGCGAAATCCCGGAAGAACATTGGGCCTACCGCTTCGCGAAGAAGCACTGGTTCTTCGGCTTCGGGGCGTATACGTGAGAGGCGTGACATGGGCGAAATCCGTCTCGACAGGGCGTTTGTCGATTCACTCCGTTCTGTAAAGTGGCTAGACCGATGCGGTGTAGCTGAACCACTTGAGATTCCGTGGGATGCTACTCAGTTGTTGGATTGGAGTCGAGCAATTGAAGTATATGGAGATCAATGGCCAGAACTTAAGTTTGCCCGATTCCGAGAGTTGACTTCATGGTTTGCAAGCAATAACCGGGAGGTCTTTAACTACCAGTGGAATGACTTGGTGAAAGAAGCTCGAGCAGAAGCCGCGAGTCTGCTTGGAAACGTTACGGTCCGATTTGAACTATCGCGATTTCTATTTGAAACTGTTTCGAGCGACATCAAACTTGCAATCATCGAGCAGTCGATACGTGCGAAGCATCCGCGAGTGCCAGTTTTCTACAGTGCGTTGATAGAGGTTTATCATGCGGGGCACCTGCCCTTTGGCTGGGATGCTGGCGACTACCCTACTGGTTTTCTCGTGTACGTGTAGATCTCACACTTAACTTGCTTATCCCTTGCGAGGGATTACATACATATGCCTCTTTCTCTTCTCACCCTTCCCCGCTCCGTCCCGACCCAATCCGGGCGGCCGACGCAGGACACGGTTCCCCCGACGCGGGAGGATCGCGAAAGCGTGCGCGTGCTCGCCGAGCGGTACGTTGCGGATGTGAAACCCGTCATTCCGCTGTCGTTTGCCGAACTGCAAGGGCACGCCGATCGGCTCATCGCACGGGCCGGGTTGGAGGCCAAGTTCCGCGATTATGTGGCCGTCGTGCTCAACGCCGAGGCGAACCGCGAAGCCCTGGCCACGGTGCCGTACGAACGTCGGTTGTTGCTGTTGCCAAAATGCCTCCGCGTCGAGGACCGGTGCCCGGCCCCGTTCGACGATTTCGGGTTGCTGTGCAAGCAGTGCGGGCTTTGCACCATTCAAGACCTGCAAAACGAGGCCGAGCGACTCGGGTACGCGGTGCTCGTCGCGGAGGGGTCCGCCCTCGTGATGGCGATCATCCAGACCGGGAAAATCGACGCGATTGTCGGCGTTTCGTGCCTGTCGGTGCTCGAAAAGGCGTTCCCGTACATGGAGTCGGCCGCCATCCCCGGCGTCGCGGTGCCGCTGCTGCAAGACGACTGCAAGGACACCGGCATCGACGTGGAATGGGTGTGGGACTTCCTCCACCTCACCAGCGACGACCGCACCTACCGGCTCGATTTGGACGCGGTTCGGCGGGAAGTGGAGACGTGGTTTTTGCCGGAATCGCTCGAAGAAATCATGGGTCCAGCCGAGACGGGCACCGAGCAAATTGGCCGTGACTGGCTCGGAAAAGCGGGCAAACGCTGGCGTCCGTTCCTGGCCGCGTGTGCGTGGAAGGCGCTGCAAGACGACCCGCTTGCCGAGTTCCCCGCGGGGTTGAAGAAGCTTGCCGTCGCGGTGGAGTGCTTCCACAAGGCGTCGCTGATTCACGACGACATTGAGGACAACGACGACCTCCGCTACGGCGAAGCGACGCTGCACGCGGAGCACGGCGTGCCGGTCGCGCTGAACGTCGGGGATTTGCTGCTCGGCGAGGGGTATCGCCTCGTCGCGGAGGCGGACGCGCCGCCGGCCGTTCGCGGGGCGATGGTCAAGATCGCGGCCGACGGCCACCGGCAACTCTGCCTCGGGCAAGGGGCCGAACTCGTGTGGGCGAACGCGCCGCGGCCGTTGACGACGCTCGAAGTGCTCGACATCCACCGGCGAAAAACGTCGCCGGCGTTCGAGGTCGCGTTGCGGCTCGGGGCGGCGTATGCGGGAGCGGACGCGGACTTGCACAAGGTGCTGTCGGCGTACTCGGAAGCGATGGGAATCGCGTACCAGATTCGCGACGACCTCGACGACGTGGACGACGTTTCCGCGGGCCGGCCGGGGTTGCCGATGGCCGTCGCGTTCGAGAAGGCGAAGGGTGCGGACCGCGACCTGCTCGAAGCGGCGTGGAAGCGCGAAGCCGGCGTCGACGCATCGGCGGTTCGCGACGTGATCGGGCTGACCGGGGCCGCGGACCGGGCGAAGCAGCTGCTCGAGTCCTACAAAGAGCAGGCCGTCTCCACCTTGAAAGACGTGCCGAACCCGACGCTGAAGGGGCTTCTCCGGCGAGTGCTTTCCAAAATCTTCCAGGTCGAAATCCGAGGCTGGTGCAGTGAGTTCGAGACTCGAAATGCTGCAAGTGGCCCGGCTCGCGCCGAAGCTGCTCGGTGACTCGGCGAAACTCGTCGCCGGGTATCTGCGGTCGCAACTCAACCCCGACGGCGGCTTCGCGGACCGGGCCGGGACCAGCGACCTGTACTACACGGTGTTCGGTTTAGAGGGGTTGCTCGCGTTGCGGGCCGACCTGCCGACGACGCAGGTCGCCGGTTACCTTCGCACCTTCGGCGACGGGGCGGGGCTCGACTTTGTCCACCTCGCGTGCCTGGCCCGGTGCTGGGCGAACCTCCCCGCGGACGTGCGGGGCGATGTGCCCGTGGACGCCATTCGGCAACGCATCGACGCATTTCGATCCGGCGAGCCGACCATTTATAATTGCTTCCTCGCACTCGGTTCGTATCAGGATTTGGGCTGCGACGTGCCCGACCCCGCGGCGATGATCGCGCAAGTGAAGGCCCTTCGAGCGGAGGACGGCGGGTTCGCCAACCAGGCCGACGTGCCGCTGGGGTTGACTCCCGCAACCGCCGCCGCCGTCACGCTCTTCCGGCAACTCGGCGAACCCGTGCCGCCCGAACTCGCGGACTGGTTACTCTCCCGTCACGCGGCCGAGGGCGGGTTCTTCGCCACGCCGATCGCCCCGCTGCCGGACCTGCTCAGCACCGCGACCGCGCTGCACGCTCTCGCCGGAATGCATGCGGACCTGGACGCTATCCGCGAGCCGTGCCTCGATTTCATCGACACCCTCTGGACCAGTCGCGGCGGGTTCCACGGCACCTGGGCCGATGACGTGCTGGATTGCGAGTACACCTACTACGGGCTTCTGGCACTGGGCCACTTGAGCGTGTAAACACAACAGATTTTGACATGATTACAGGATTGTCATGATCCTGATTCATCCTGTAATCTTGTCGATATTCTTTATGCATTCTCGTCTCTGTGAAACTTTGGATAACGCCCGCCGGCACTTGCTCGCCGCTCGGGGGCCGCACGGGCACTGGGTCGGGCAACTGTCGGCGTCGGCGCTCAGCACGGCGACCGCGGTTTTCGCTCTTTCCAGAGTGAACCGGCCCGCGCTCGTCCCCGCCGGGGTGCGGTGGCTCGTCGCGCATCAGAACGCGGACGGCGGTTGGGGCGACACGGTTCGCAGCGTCAGCAACGTCAGCACGACGGCCCTCTGCTGGGCGGCCCTGGCGGGGCACCCGGCCGGTGACACCGCGGTGTCACTCGCCGAAAAGTGGCTGAAAACCGCGGCCGGGTCGCTGGAACCGTCAGCGCTCGCGAAGGCGATTGCGGACAAGTACGGGAAGGACCGCACGTTCTCGGTACCGATCCTGACGATGCTCGCGATCGCCGGCCGGCTCGGCCCCGACCCGTGGCGGTTCGTGCCGCAGTTGCCGTTCGAACTGGCCGCGCTGCCGTTCGAGTGGTTCCAGGTCGTGCGGCTGCCGGTCGTCAGTTACGCGCTGCCGGCCCTCATCGCGATCGGCCACGCCCGCCACGCGAACCGGCCGGGGAACCTCGCCTCGCGGACGGTGCGACACCTCGCCTCGCCTATCACGTTGCGGTTGTTGCGCGAGATTCAGCCGACCACGGGCGGCTACCTTGAAGCGACGCCGTTGACGAGTTTCGTGCTGATGAGCCTCGTGTCCGCGGGGTTGACCGATCACCCCGTCGTGCCGCACGCGGTCGAGTTTCTGGAACGCTCCGTTCGACCCGATGGGAGCTGGCCCATCGACACGAACCTCGCGACGTGGGTCACGACGCTCTCCGTCAACGCCCTCGGTGGCGGGTCCACGCTCGGCGATGCCTCGCGGCTAACCGGTGAGTGGTTGTTGAACCAGCAGTACCGCACCGTTCACCCGTACACCCGTGCGGCCCCCGGCGGGTGGGCGTGGACCGACCTGTCCGGCGGCGTCCCCGACGCGGACGACACGCCGGGGGCACTGCTCGCGCTGGCGAAACTCGGCGAGCCGGACGCGGCCACGTTGTCGGCTGCCGTCGCGGGTGTGACGTGGCTGCTCGACTTGCAAAATGACGACGGCGGAATTCCCACGTTTTGCAAGGGGTGGACCGGCCTGCCGTTCGACCGCAGCAGCAACGACCTCACCGCGCACGCGCTGCTGGCCTGGGATGCGTGGTTCGACCGCCTTCCCGCCCCGTTGCGACACCGCGTTGTCACCGCCGCGAAGCGGGCGACCCGCTACCTGTCTCGCACGCAACGCCGCGATGGGGCATGGGCTCCGCTGTGGTTCGGAAACCAGCACGCGGCCGAGATCGAGAACCTGACCTACGGCACGAGTCGCGTTCTGCGGCTGGCGGACGTTCCGCGACGCGACTGGTTCCCCGCTTCCAGGAACCAGCGCATCGCGGCCGGGGTGCGGTGGCTCGTCGCGAACCAGAACCCGGACGGCGGGTGGGGCGGGCGGGCCGGGACGCCGTCGAGCGTCGAGGAAACCGGGCTCGCGCTGGAAGGGCTGGCCATCGCCGGGGGCAATGAAACGACCGCCATTGATCGGGGCGTCCGATGGCTCGCGGACGCCACCGACCGCGGCACGCGGTTCCCCGCGAGCCCGATCGGGTTCTACTTCGCGAACCTGTGGTACTTCGAGGAACTGTACCCCGCGATCTTCACCGTCGCGGGGTTGAGCCGGGTTGCAGACTTGTAGGGTGGGTCGAGCCGCTTCGGCGAAGACCCACCGGAGTGGCAATCACTTCCTCGCGGGTGCGGTG
>CAYUHJ010000108.1:0-19877 GCA_964444365.1 uncultured Alcaligenaceae bacterium
GGGTGGCGCGAATCCCCTCACCCCCGGCCCCTCTCCCCAGCGGGGAGAGGGGAGCAAGAAAAAGGGAATCCGCACCGCTCGGCGTCACGAGATGATCCCCGCCGTGTCGAGGGATTCCACGGAGAACTTGACGCTGTCGATGAACGTGCGGACCACGTTCGCCAGTCCGTCCACGGTGACGCCGCCGACCAGGAACAGGATGTAGCGGAAGCCGAGGTCGCCGTCCTCGTCGATCCACGCCTTCACCATCACCGGCGTCTGGTTGATGCGGTTGGCCAGCTCCAGCCGCTTGTCGCGGGCGGTCGTCGGCTTGATGGTGTAGAACGCCGTGGTCATCAGCTGCTCGTTGTCCTCGGACAGCTGGACCCGCGCGACGATGTCCTCGCCCTGGATGCGGATCGTCCCCTTGGCGGCGTCGATCGTCGCGGTGAACCCGACCGCCTCGAACACGGCGTGAAGGTATTCCAGCGACACGTTTTCCGGCCCGATCCAGTCGCCGCCGCCGTCCGCAGGTTCTTCCCCGGCGTACTCTTCCGGCGGCAATTCTTCCTCGGCCATAACCCCTCCTCGGCGGACGGTTCCCGAAAACTTGACGGCCCCCGGCCCGTCCGTACTATGCTCTGAGATAGGAAACTCGGGCCTCGACACCACGTCGGGGTTCTTTTTTGGTCGGCCTTGTGAAGAATTTCACGAGCCGCGCCCGAGACCGTTCGGGCAATCGGTTATTTTGTATACTATAGTGTACAGATAGACCGAGGCCCAGGGCGAACAGGAATGATCGCGTCCCTCCCAGTTCAGACGCCGGCCGGCCTCGAACCCGCGTTCGACCTGGCGGCCTATTACCCCGTGCTCCTCTACGCCGGGGTGATCGTCGGCATGGCCTGCGGCATCGTGACGGCCACCCACCTGACCATCTTCAAGCCCCGCCGGACGACCCGCGTCAAGCAGATGACCTACGAGTCCGGCATGGACCCGGTCGGCACCGCGCGGATGCAGTTCGACGTGAAGTTTTACCTGATCGCGATCCTGTTCCTCGTGTTCGACGTGGAACTGCTGTTCCTCTACCCGTGGGCGGTGATCGCCTACGCGGACGGCGGCGACCCCGCGTGGCAGCGGACCTTCGGGTTCGTCGTGTTCGTCGAAATCCTGGTGTTCCTCGCGACGCTGGCAATTGCCTACGTCTACGCCTGGAAGAAGGGGGTGTTCCAGTGGCGCTAACCCTCGGCGACAGCGTGTTCGTGGCCCCGCTGGACAAGCTCGCCAGCTGGGTCCGCAAGCACAGCCTCTGGCCGATGCCGTTCGCAACCGCGTGTTGCGGCATCGAGTTGATGGCGACCGCGAGTTCCCGGTACGACATCGCCCGGTTCGGCAGCGAGGCGATGCGGTTCAGCCCCCGCCAGTGCGACGTGATGATCGTCGCCGGCCGGGTGGTGATGAAGATGGTCCCCGTGATGCAGCGGATCTGGCAGCAGATGTCCGAGCCGAAGTGGTGCATCAGCATGGGGGCGTGTGCGTCCTCGGGCGGGGTCTTCGACACCTACTGCACCGTGCAGGGCATCGACCGGTTCATCCCCGTCGACGTGTACGTGCCGGGGTGCCCGCCGCGGCCGGAACAACTCATTCGCGCGGTGCTCGACCTGCAAGAAAAGGTGCAGCGCACCGGTACCATCAACGCCCGCGAGTTCGCGAAGCGGACCGAGTACGAGGGGCCGAAGCCGCTCGCCGCCGAACTCCCGGCGGACGAACTCGTCGTCGCGCCGGGGAACTTCCGCACCGGGACGCGGGCCCAGAGCCTGCCGCTGGTGAAGTGAGGGATGCGTGTCTTGTCGGTCGGGCCGAGTCTTCGAGGCCCGACATCGTGATCCCGTCGGGCCTCGAAGACTCGGCCCGACCTACGAAGATCTGACGGGTCGCTGATGCCGACGTATCTCGAAACGCTGAACCGGAAGTTCGCGAACGCCTTCACCACCGGGCAGTTCCGCGACAACCACCGCGTACTGGTCAGCGCGGAGAAGTCGCTCGCCGTCCTGTTCCCGCTGCTGAAGTGCCTGAAGGACGAGTGCGGCTTCGACATGCTGTTCGAACTGGGGGGGATCGATTACCTCGGATACCCGAACGCCGTCGACCGCTACGCCGTCGTGTACGGGCTCGTCAATACCTCCACCGGCGAGCGGGTCTTCGTGAAGGGTCATGCCAACGACCCCGACCCGGAGTTGCCGTCCGTCGTGCCGTTATGGAACGGTGCGAACTGGATGGAGCGCGAAGTCTACGACATGTACGGCATCGCGTTCCTCGGCCACCCGGACCTGCGGCGGATCCTGTTGCCGGCCGAGTTCACGAGCTTCCCGCTGCGGAAGGACTACCCCCTCCGCGGCCACGGCGAGCGGCACAACTTCCAGACCATCACGCGGGCCGAGAGCTAAGAAAGGGGTCGCACATGCCGGTTGAAGCGCTCGACCCGACCTCCGAGGCGGCGGACCAGGAGTTCCTGTACACCCTGAACTTCGGCCCGCAGCACCCGGCGACGCACACCACGCTGCGGCTCATCCTCACGCTCGACGGCGAGACCATCGTCAAGGCCGTCCCGGACATCGGGTTCCTGCACTCCGGCTTCGAGAAGCTCGGCGAAGACCTCGACTTCAATCAATACGTGACCATCGTCGACCGGATGAACTACATCTCCCCGTTCGCGAACGAGGTGAGCTGGTTCTCCGCGGTCGAGAAGTTACTGGGCATTGACGTCACCCCGCGGTGCAAGTACCTGCGGGTGATCCTCGCGGAACTCGCCCGCATCTCGGACCACTTATTGTGCGTGGGTGCCGCCGCCCTGGACCTGGGGGGGTTGACCGCGTTCCTGTATGCGTTCAACGAACGCGAACGTGTCTACGACATCATGGAATCCGCCTCCGGGCAGCGGTTCCACCCCAGCTACTGCCGCGTCGGCGGGATGATGAACGACATCACCGACGACGTCGTCGAGAAGGTCCGCAAGTTCGTGACCGAGTACCCGAAGGCCCACGCGGACGTGGTCCGGCTGCTCAACCGCAACAAGATCTTCGTCGACCGGACCAAGGGCGTCGGCGTGCTGACGAAGGAAGACGCGATCAACTGGTCGTGCACGGGGCCGGTCGCCCGCGCCAGCGGCGTGGTGCGGGACTTGCGTAAAGACGAGCCGTACCTCGCGTACCCGGAGTTGCAGTCGACCTTCAAGGTGGTCTGCGCGAAGGGGGGCGACTGCTTCAGCCGGTACCTCGTCCGGATGGACGAGATCATGGAGTCCGTCAACATCATCAAGGCCGCCGTCGAGAACATCCCGAGCGGGCCGGTGAACGTCGCGCTCGATGATAAAGTCTCCATCCCGGACAAGAGCGCAACCTACCGCAGTATTGAAGGTCTGATCCAACACTTCGAACTGTTCATGTGGAACCGCCGGTGGGAGACCCCCACCGAGGAAGTCTACGCGGCGACCGAAACCGCGAACGGCGAACTCGGCTTCTACGTCGTGGCGGACGGCGGCGGCAAGGCGTGGCGGGCCCGCACCCGGCCGCCGTCGTTCATCCACTTCGCAACCTTCCCGCTGTTGATGGAAGGGCACCAGATCTCGGACCTGCCCGCGATCCTGGGCAGCCTGAACATCATCGCCGCGGAACTGGACCGGTGACCGTGGCCCTGCTGCACCCGCCCCCCAGGACCGGCCGGCGACTGCTCGCGGCGATGACGTTGCTCGGCGTCGCGGTGATTGGCCTGGGGTCGTATTTGGCCCTGACCGGCCACCCGCTCGCGGCGGTGATTGGTGTAAAGGGATTGATGATTGCGTTCGGGGCGTTGTTGTTTGCCGTCGCCGGGGTCGTGTGGGTGCTTCGGTTGGCGGAGGAGGCGGATCGGGACTTCCGACCGCCGCCGCGGATCTATGGGGATTGTGACCGGTTTCAGCCGCAAGAAATCAACCGTTCCCGCTGGTGAGTGACATGGGCGTGCTGAGCGAGGACATCAAGAACCGCATCCGGGCCTACATCCCGCGGTACCCGCGCAAGCAGGCGGTGACGCTGCCGGCGCTGCACCTCGTCCACGACGAGATGCGGTACGTGTCCACGGAAGCCATTGTTGAAATCGCGGAGATCCTCGAACTGCACCCGTCCGAGGTGCAGGACACGATGACCTTCTACCAGTTCTTCAAAGACCGCGAAGCCGACAAGCTGGGTGCCAATCGCGTGTGGGTGTGCCGGGGGTTGGCCTGTATGCTCCGGGGCGCGTATGAACTGATCGACCACTGCGAGGCGAAGCTCGGCGTGCATTGCGGCGAGCGCACCCCGGACGGCAAGATTACATTGGAGTTCGCGGAATGTATCGGGGCGTGTGAAGGTGCCCCGGCTGTGATGCTCAACGACGAGCACGTGATGGATGTCACCCCGGACAAGGCCGACAAGCTGTTCGAAGATCTGCGGAAGTGACCGCGGCGGAGTTGCGATATGTCCGCGTACGAACCCGTCCTCCTGGCCCGCATCAATCAGCCCGGCAGCCCCAAGTTGGAGGGCTACCGGGCCGACGGCGGGTACGCCACCTTCGAGCGGGCGCTGAAGGACAAGAAGCCGGAAGACGTGGTCACGCAGGTGAAGGATTCGGGATTGCGCGGCCGCGGCGGGGCGGGGTTCCCGACCGGGCTGAAGTGGACGTTCCTGCCAAAAGACCACCCCGGCCCGATCTACCTGTGCATCAACGCGGACGAGTCCGAGCCGTGTACGTATAACAACCGCATCCTGATGGAGAAGGATCCTCATCAGGTCATTGAAGGGATCATGCTGGCGTGTTATGCCATCAAGTCCCGCGCGGCGTTCTTCTACATCCGCTACGAGTACGGCACCGCGTTCCGCACCTTGCAAGCGGCGATCGATGAATGTTACGCCGCCGGGCTGCTCGGCAAGAACGTCCTCGGCACGAACTTCGACCTGGACATCACCTTACACCGGGGTGCCGGCGCATACATTTGCGGCGAAGAAACGGGACTGATCGAATCCCTCGAAGGCAAGCGCGCGTGGCCGCGGATCAAGCCGCCGTTCCCCGCCATCGAGGGGGCGTTCCGCAAGCCGACGATCGTGAACAACGTCGAGACGCTGGCGTGCGTCACGCAAATCATGAAGAAGGGGAACGACTGGTTCAAGTCCCTCGGCGTGCCGCCCGACCCGAAGAACCCGCGCGACGCCGGCAGCTACGGGCCGAAGCTGTATACGATTGCCGGCCACGTCAACGAGCCGAAGTGCGTCGAACTGCCGATGGGCATCTCCCTCCGCGACCTCGTCGAGAAGCACGGCGGCGGCGTCTGGAAGGGCCGCAAGGCGAAGTCCGTCAACCCCGGCGGGCTCAGCATGGGCTACATCGATGTGAATGCCAAGTTGAAAGACTCCGACCTCACGGAGTATGACATCCCGCTCGACTTCAACGGCCCCGGTAAAGTTGGATGTCTGGGGTTGGGTACGGCCGCGGTCACGGTGATTGATGACAGCACCAGTATGGTGGACGTGTTGCACAACACCTGCCAGTTCTTCTCGCACGAATCCTGCGGGCAATGCACCCCGTGCCGCGAGGGGACCGGGTGGATGTTGAAGATCACGGACCGCATCCGCCGCGGGCAGGGCCGGCGGGAAGACCTGGATATTCTCGTTGATGTCGCCGATCGGATTGGGATCATGCCGGGGACGACGATTTGCGGCCTGTCCGACGGGGCCGGCTGGCCGGTGAAGACCGCCATCCGCAAGTTCCGCGCGGAGTTCGAGGAGGCGATCCGCAAGGGGGACAAGAGTCGGTACGCGAAGCCGCTGCCGCTCGTCGGGGCGCACCACTAACGGGGGACCGACATGAGACCGCTCGTATCCGTCCTCGGGCTGTGGGTTGTTCTCGGTTGCAATAAGAAGCCGACGGCCGACACCGTCCCACCCCCGCCGGCCCCGAGTGTCGACCCGCGGAACACGAACTATCAGGGCGGGGCCGGCACGGTTCAAAACGTCCGCAAGGCCGGGATGCGGGCCGGGGCGCTCAACGACCACGACCAGCTCGGGAAGTTCATCGAGCTGCAATACGCCGAGACCGGCAAGATGCCGACGGCCGCGGAGGTGAAGGACTACATCCGCCGCGACGCCCCGAAACTGGTCGCGAGGATCGAGGACGGCACCATCGTGTTGACGGGAACGAACGACCACGCGGCGTTGTGGGCCTACGAAGTGGACGCGGACAAGGCCGGCGGCGTCGGGTTGCAGGCGGGCAAGGCGCGGCGGATGGACGCGGCAGAAGTCCAGCAGTTGCTGGGGAAGTGAGTTATGCCGACCGTATACGTCAATGACACGCCCGTCGAGATCGGATCGCAGCGGTTGAACTGCGTCCAGGCGGCCGGGCTGGCGGGCATTGAAGTTCCCCATTATTGCTATCACCCGGCACTGACGGTCGTGGCGTCCTGTCGGATGTGTCTGGTCGAAGTGGGGGAGTTGAAGGACGGCAAGGTCACCATGCAGCCGAAGGTGCTGCCCGGCTGTCAGACGCCCGTGAAGGACGGCACGGTCATCGTGACGGGGGATTATGCCAAGACCAAGTCGGACGCGAAGCCGTTGCCATACGACCCCGCATACAAGCCCGGCGCGAAGGCGAAGGTTTCGCAAGCTGATACCTTGGAGGGCTTGCTCCTCAACCACCCGCTCGACTGCCCGGTGTGCGATAAAGCGGGCGAGTGTAAGCTGCAAGATTACAGTTACACCTACGGCCGGTCCGAAACCCGGATGATCGACGCGAAGAACGCGCCGCCGAACAAGCCGGAGATTTCGTCGAAGATCACGCTGTTTACGGACCGCTGCATCATGTGCAGCCGGTGCGTGCGGTTCGGCCGCGAGATCTCGGGCACCGCGGAACTGACGATCACCAACCGCGGCCACCACTCGGAAATCGACGTGTTCCCCGGCCGGCCGCTGGAGAACAAGCTCGCCGGGAACGTCGTCGACCTGTGCCCGGTCGGGGCGCTGGGGTCGAAGGACTTCTTGTATACCCAACGGGTCTGGTACCTCAAACCCGTCGACAGCGTGTGCTCGCTGTGTAGCACGGGGTGTAGTACATCGGTCGATGTCAACAAGGACATCGTGTACCGCGTCCGTCCGCGGGAGAACCCCGACGCGCAGGGGTACTTCATGTGCGACGACGGGCGATATGGGTATCACTTCGTCAACGACGCGAGCCGCATCGCCCGGCCGTTGATGAAGGTGGAAGCCTCGCTCAAGCCGGTCGCCTGGCACGAGGTGCTGCCGAAGCTGAAGGCGGACCTGACGGACGCCGCGAAGGCGGGCGGGCTGGTCGCCGTGCTGTCGCCGTTCCTGACGGTGGAAGAGGCGTACCTGTTCGCGACGGCGTTCCGGGCGATGTCCCCGTCGGCGAAGTTGGTGCTCGGGCCGGTGCCGGTGGTCGGGGAAGACGACAGCTACCCGAAAGACGTCCACGGCCGGCCCGTCACCCCGGCGAAGTTCACGATTCGTGCGGAAAAGTGCCCCAACCGGCGGGGCGTCGAGGCGGTGTTGAAGCACTTCCAGGGGAGCGTGATCCCGTTCGCGGAGCGGGGCTCGCCGTCCGCGGTCTACTTCGCGGGCGGCTACCCGGACATGGCGTGGGCGGAGGCGGGCTGGACCGGCGCGGCGCTGGTCGTCGCTCAGGACCTGTTCCACTCGGCCGTCACGGACGGGGCGAAGTACGTCCTGCCGGGCACCGCTTCGTATGAAAAGGACGGCACGTTCGTGAACCACGCGGGGCTGGCCCAGTCGTTCCCGCGGGCGGTCCGGCCGCCGACCGAGGTGCGGACGGAACTGCAAATCGCGGCGGACCTGCTCGGTCGGAAGGGGCTCGTGCAGGCGGCCGCGGTTCGGGCGGAACTGGCGAAGGCGGTTCCGGCCTTCGCGGGGCTGACGGAGTCGGCCCCGAAGAACGGCAGGAAGCTGGAACTGACCACGGTCTAATGCGACACGGGATTACAGTGTTATGCCCGAGTTCAATCTCATCTACACGGCCTGCATCATCGGCGGCGTCATTGCCGGCGTGATGGGGACCGTCGCGTACCTGATACTCGCGGAGCGGAAGCTCGCCGCGTGGGTGCAGGACCGGTACGGGCCGAACCGCGTCGGGCCGTGGGGGCTGCTCCAGCCGATCGCCGACGGCGGGAAGATGTTCCTCAAGGAGGAAGTCATCCCGACCCACGTGGACAAGGTCTTCTTCGTCCTCGCCCCGATCGTCGCGTTCAGCACGGCGCTGCTGGCGATCGCGGTGGTGCCGGTCGGCTCGACCGTTGCGCCGCCGGCCCCGCAAGCGACCGTGGCGGCCTTCGAGGCAACCCAGGCCGAGTACGCATCACATTTTTCGTTCGCGATTGTGCCGGGGCTGGACATTGGGATTCTGTATACATTCGGCGTCGGGTCGCTGGCCGTGTACGGTGTGATCCTCGCCGGGTGGAGTTCCAACAGTAAGTATTCGCTGTTGGGTTCGTTGCGAAGCTCGGCGCAGATTATTAGCTATGAGATTCCGCTGGGGATGAGCATTGTTGGCGTGCTGCTGTTCGCCGGGTCGCTGAACCTGGAGACGGTGATCGCCTGGCAAGCCGCCCACGGGTGGAACCTGTTTTATCAGCCGCTGGCGTTCCTGCTGTTCATGGTCAGCGTGTACGCGGAGTGCAACCGGCTGCCGTTCGACCTTCCCGAGGCGGAACAAGAACTCGTGGGCGGGTACCACACCGAGTACTCCAACAGCATGAAGCTCGGGTTAATGCTACTCGCTGAATATGCCCACATGATCACGACCAGCTTCCTGATGGCCATCGTCTTCTGGGGCGGGTGGAGCCTGTTCGGGCTGGAGAACGCCGTCGCGGACCCGGTCGGGGCGGCGGTCCTGCGGGCCGGGATATTGGCGTTCAAGGTCGGCGGGTTCCTGTTCCTGTTCCTGCTGGTCCGGTGGACGATCCCGCGGTTCCGGTTCGACCAACTCATGGACATCGCCTGGAAGGTGATGATCCCGCTCGCGCTGCTGCACCTGCTCGCGGCCGTGTTCGTGCGGCAACTCGGGTGGAGCCCGTGGACGCTGACAGCCGCGGACGTGGCCCTGTTCGTGGGCGCGGGGCTGTTCGCGGCGGCCGCCGGGGCGCGGAACACGCCGCGGAAGCGGGCACGGGTTCCGCTCGGGATTCCGGCGGGCGTCACCTACATCGCACGGTAACGGGGGACATCTCATGCCGATCACAGACTCCGATGTCCGCTGGGTGCAGGAGCCCAGGCTGGGCCTGTTCGAGAACCTGTACCTGCCCATCGTGGTGGACGGGCTGACGACGACGTTCGCGCACATGTTCGCGAAGCCGAAGACGGAGTCGTACCCGGAGCAGGAGCCGACGCTGCCGCCGAACTACCGCGGCGTCCACCGGCTCAACCGCGACGAGGCCGGACGGGTCAAGTGCGTGGCGTGCTACATGTGCGCGACCGCGTGCCCGGCCCACTGCATCGACATCGTCGCGGCCCCGGCCCCGAAGGAGTGGAAGGACCGCGAAAAGTACCCGGAAACGTTCGTGATCGACGAGTTGCGGTGCATCTATTGCGGCATGTGCGAGGAAGCCTGCCCCGTGGACGCAATTGAACTGACCACCTTGTACGACCTCACCGGGCTGAGCCGGGAGCAGATGGTGTTCGACAAGGAAAAGCTGCTGAGCGTGTTCGACACGACCGTGAAGGCGGGGACCGACCCGGTCCGCACGCAGGCGGGCCGGCTGGGGCCGGCGTCCGAAGCGCCGCCGGCCAAGTAGGCGACCCGCGACGCGGTTCGTAGAACACCCCCGACCGCTTGTGAACGTTTACACGAGCCCCGCATGACGTTGTTGGCAATTACTCCCGAAGGCTGGGCCGGCACTCAAATCCTGGGGGCGGCGGGGCTGGCGGCCATCGGCGTCTACCAGCTGCTGCCGCGGCCCGGTCACCGGTCGGTCGCCCTCGGCGTGTTCCTCTGCCTGGCGGCCCTCGGCATCGCCGGTGCGTTCCTGTTCGGGGCGTTCGGCGACCCGTCCCCGGACCGGATTTCGTCGGTCCTGTTCTGGTTCTTCTCGGCCGGGGCGGTGGGGTTCGGGACGGTGCTCGTCGCGCAGTCGAACCCGGCCCGCGGGGCGATGGCGTTCGCGTTCGTCGTCCTCAGCACGTGCGGGCTGTTCCTGCTGCTCGCCGCCCCGTTCCTGATGGCGGCGACCGTGATCATCTACGCCGGGGCGGTGATCGTCACGTTCCTGTTCCTGCTCATGCTGTCGGCGGCGCACGGCCCGTCGGACGAGAACGACCGCACCCGCGAGCCGCTGCTGGGGAGCCTGGCCGGGTTCGCGTTCGCGGGGCTGATCTTCTTCGCGCTGTTCCAGCAGTCGTCCGCGGGGCGGGAGGGCAAGGCGGACGTTCTGCCCGACCCCGTGCTGCCGACCCCGCCGCTGACGGCGCTGGACCGCGCGGAACTGGCGCAGGTGCGGGCGGACCTGGACGCGTCCCTGGCGGCGGCCGACGAGGCGACGTTCGACAAGCACGCGACGGCGGCCCACGCCCGGCTACGGGAGGTCATCGCCGAGCGGCCGAACACGTCGATTCAACGGCGGCTGCGGCCGTCGCTCGGGGTCGGCCGCGACGCGGACGGCTACCCGAAACCGGTCGCCGCCGACCCGCGGATCGAGCGGTTCGTGGAGCAGACCGAACGGCTGTCCGTCGCGAACTCCAAGGCCGAGGAGGTCACTCTCGACGGCCACCCGCAGGTCGCGTTGAAGGCCAAAAAGGACGCGCTGGCGAAGTTGCGGGACGAGGTCGTGGTCTACTCCGGGAACGGGCTGCTGCCCGCCCGCAACGTCGCGAACGTCGGCTACTTGCTGTACTCGGAATACCTGCTCGCGATCGAAATGGCCGGGACGCTGCTCTTGGTCGCGACGATCGGGGCGGTGGCCATCGCGGGGCGACGGGGGGCCGTGGCGTGATCTCGCTCGAACACTATCTCGCGGTCGGGGCGGTCCTGTTCGGGATCGGGCTGGTCGGGTTCCTCACCCGGCGGAACTTCATCACGATGTTCCTCTGCGCGGAGATGATGCTGCAAGGCGTCGTCATCAACTTCCTCGCGTTCGGCCGGTTCCACGGGCACCTCGGCGGGCAGGTCTTCGGCCTGTTCATCGTCACCGTGGCGGCGTGCGAGGCGGGGCTGGCGCTCGCCCTGTTCCTGACCCTGTACCGCCGCGGGAAGTCGCTCGATTCGGGCGACTGGCAGGGCATCCGGGAGGACGGGCTGCCGCCGACGGTCGACCTGGACCCGCTGGCAAGGCCCGAGCCGGAGCCGGAAGACCCGCACCTCGTCGATCCGGGTGCGCGGCCGGCGGTGAAGGAGGAGGCGATCCGTGTCTGAACCGGTCCGGCTCGCGCTCTACGCGCTGGCGTGCCCGCTGGCGGCCGCCGTCGTCGCGGCCCTGCTGTGCGGCGTCAAGTCGCTGCGGCACCTCGCCCACCTGCCCGCAATCGTCGGCTTCGGCGGCGCGGCGGTGTTCGCGCTGATGGTGCTGTCGCAGGTGCTCGGTGCGGAGGGGGAATCGGTTTCCTTCGTGTCCCCGTCCGTGACGTGGTTCTCCGCCGGGAAGTTCACCGTCTCGGCGTCGATCACCGTGGACCCGCTCTCGGCGGTCATGCTCGCCACGGTGACGTTCGTCGCCACCTGGATCGCGATCTTCTCCGCCGGCTACATGCACGGCGACGACGGCTTCGCCCGCTTCTTCGCGGTGATGTCGCTGTTCGTGTTCTCCATGTGCCTGCTGGTGCTGGCGAACAACTTCCTGCTGCTGCTCGCCGGGTGGGAAGGCGTCGGCGTGTGCAGCTACCTGCTGGTCGGGTACTACTTCGCCAAGCCCTCGGCGGCGGCCGCGGCCCGGAAGGCGTTCCTCGTCACCCGGCTCGGGGATGTCGGCTTCGTCCTCGGCATCTTCCTGTTCTGGCAGATCGGCGGGTATCACACGGACCTGAACCTGCTGTTCGACCACGTCGCGAAGAACCCGCCCGCTCCGGGGACGTTGACCGCGGCGTGCCTGCTACTGTTCTGCGGGGCGGTCGGGAAGTCGGCGCAACTTCCGCTGTACGTCTGGCTGCCGGACGCGATGGAAGGCCCGACGCCGGTGTCCGCGCTCATCCACGCGGCGACGATGGTGACGGCGGGCGTGTACCTGCTGGCCCGGTGCGCGTCGCTGTTCGTGATGTCCCCGGACGCGCAAGCCGTCGTGTGCCTGATCGGCGGGCTGACGGCGGCACTGGCCGGGTTCATCGCGGTCGCCCAGACGGACCTGAAGCGGGTGCTCGCGTACTCGACGGTGTCGCAGCTCGGGTACATGTTCATGGCCCTGGGCACGGGCGGGGCGGTGTCGCCGAACCTGGCCGTCGCCGCCGCGATCTTCCACCTGTTCACCCACGCCTGGTTCAAGGCCCTGCTGTTCCTCGGCTCGGGCAGCGTCATGCACGCGATGGGGAACGTCATCGACATGCGGAAGTTCGGCGGCCTGCGGAAGCTGATGCCCGTCACGCACGCCACCTTCCTGTGCGGGTCGGCGGCGCTGGCCGGGCTGCCGCTGCTGTCCGGGTTCTGGAGCAAGGACCAGATCCTCGACGTGCTGTTCGAGGCCCGCGCGCACGGGCACCACTACGAGGGGCTGTACCTGTTCGTGTTCGTGACCGCGGTGCTGACGGCGGCGCTGACCGCGTTCTACACGTTCCGCGCGTACTTCCTCACGTTCTGGGGCGAGGAAAAGATTCCGCACGAGGCCGGGCACCACGCCCACGAATCGCCGTGGATCATGCTCGGGCCGCTGTGCGTGCTGGCGGTCGGGGCGGTGGCGGCGGGGGTCGTCGTCGAGCCGTTCAACCACGGGTTCAGCGGGTTCCTGGCCAAGGCCCCGTCCGTGCGGCTCGCGGTGACGCAGGCGATGCCGGGGACGACGGACCTGCCGCACCCGCACTTCAGCTGGCTGCTGGCGGGCATCGGCACTGCGGCCACGTTCGCGGGGCTGGGGCTGGCGTACTCGATGTACCGAACGGGGACCGAGACGATGCCGCCGTCCCTCCGCGCCGCGTGGCGGCTGTCGCTGGACAAGCTGTACGTGGACGAACTGTACGCGGCCCTGTTCGTGAAGCCGGCGGAACTGCTCGCCGTGCTGAGCCGCTACTTCGACGGCTTCCTCGACGGGCTGACCCGCGTCATCGCGGCAATTCCGCGCGCGGCGGGCGGTGTGCTGCGTCCGTTGCAGAACGGGCTCGTCCAGTTCTATGCGCTCGGCATGGTGATGGGATTGGCCGTGTTCCTGACGGTCGTGGTGTTCCGCTCGGGGCGTTAAGGAGGCCGACCGATGAAGCCGTCAGCGGCCGGAAAGAACGACCCGTGCCCGTGCAGCAGCGGGCGG
Source organism: uncultured Alcaligenaceae bacterium (assembly GCA_964444365.1). Taxonomy (GTDB): domain Bacteria; phylum Planctomycetota; class Planctomycetia; order Gemmatales; family Gemmataceae; genus CAYUHJ01. The sequence continues at coordinate 13,451 of CAYUHJ010000108.1, forward strand.
AAGTACCGCCAGTGCTGCTGGCTGCGCCGATTCGATCGGGCCACTACTGCAACTGCGGTAAAGGGGCAGTTCGAGTCTTGCAAGTGCGGAAGCGGGAAGAAGTATCGGCGGTGCTGCTACCCGCGCGTCTTCCCGGACTTCACGAAGCGGAATGGGGGAATCGAGCCGCACCTGGAACGTGCTGCGGAAGACCGTGCGTTTGCCCGGATGCAAGCATTGTTCGATCACGGACTCCCCTCCAACCAAACGATCGACACGATCGAGGTCGGAACGGGGCGGTTGGACTGCGCCGCGTTGCCCCCGACCGGGCCGGGGGAGAACGTCGCCGGAACTCTCGGCCCGCCGACGGCGAGACAGGTTGAGGCGAAGTACGACACGATTCGGGACAGTAACCCGGACGGCGTGACCGAAGTCGTCGTGACGTACACGTACCCGGAGATGTTCGGTCACGCGGAAGCACGGATGGTGTTCGACGCCGACGAGCACTTCCGACTCGAAGACGGAAGTGTCGTCAGCGTCTTGAAACTGTCGGCCGGGATGCGACTTCGCATGGCCGACGGCGGTATCGGGACGATTGTCGAACATCCCGAGCGGAGGTACGAGTACCCGCTGCCCCCGATGCAGTACAGGAGCGGGAAGTGGTCGAGCCGCGTCATCGGGCGGGTCAAGCACACAACACACGAGATCGCGGAGTTCCGGTGGGCTGGCCAAGAGGTTCAAGTTACTCCGGCGCACCTTGTGTGGTCCGCCGACCGCGGGGCGTGGGTCCGGGCGCACGAACTCCGGAACGGCGAACTGATCCGGGTGTCCGGGAACACGGCCGCACCGGTCGAAGGCTACCGGCTCCTTCGCTTGGGTCTGGTCGAGGTGTTCGGGATCGAGGTCGAGTACTTCCACAACTACTTTGTCGGGACCGGGCCGAACGCACTTTTGGTGCACAACGGGCCGGACTACATCGGCAAGCCCGCAACGGCGGATGTGGAAGCAGGAAAAGTTATTGAGGATGCTGCGAGCGCAGTTTCGTCGAAGCCTGATCTGACTAAAGGACCGGTGTTCGAGGAGATTGCAATTGTTGGTCCAAAGGGCAAACTTGGCGAGTTTGATAAAGTCTTGCCGGGGCTATTCGTTGAGGAAAAGTCGGCGACTGGAATCTCCAAAGGCTTGAAGTTTAACCCCGGCAGAACTTATGCTGAAGCGGCCGAAATCTGGGCAGAATCTAATGTTTACAAGAAAACGGCTACCAGAATCGAGAACATACCACAGGCTACACAAGTAATTCCGGAGAAGGGACCACCTCGGCCTGTGCCAACGCTTGAGCAAATTCAAAGCACCAAAAAGTTTCACTTTCAGATAGACGAGACGAATCCGGATCTCATGACTGCAGTCAATAAGCGGGTTGAGCAACTGCGGAGCGATTATCCTGACCACGAGTTTACCGTTGAGTTCGGGAAATAAGGGGTATTGAACTCTCCGGAGGGTGAGTATGTCAATCAGTATGTTAGTCACGAATCGACGCACGGGGGACGTAGTAGAAATCCCTGTCTGCACCAATTCGACTTTCCATCGATACTGGGAGCAAGCTGCAAAAGAAGAAGGGCTCGAGATGATTGAAGCTTTGCCCGCATTGTGGGTGACGAGTCAGTTTCACGACCGATTCATTGCCGAACTGACAACATTGCGCAAATGGGCTGACAACCACCGTGGTACGGATGACTACTACCCTGAAATGACTCGACGCATCGATATGATTGAAGCTGCCATTGCTTCTCATCCACTGGAAGAATTTGAAGTGTCATTCGGTTAGTCAATCGCTCCGTTAGAGGCCGAGGCTTCGCACATATGGATCACCCGCTTTCGATGCTGCGAACGCTGCTCGTGCTCGCGCTGGTTCTGCCGGCGGCGGCGGCCGCGTCGGTGTGGGCCGTCGGCCGGCTGGGGACCGGGGCGGCCCGGCGGACGGCGCTGTACTTCGCGCTGCTGCACGTCGCCGTCACCGGGATGCTCACGTGGGCGGCGGCCGACCAACTGCTCTGGCGCGCGGAGACGTTCACCGACGCCATCAGCGTCAAGGCGACGGCGTTCTCGCCCCTCGCGGTGCCGGGCGATCCGGGGCTGAGCCGCACGCCGGAAGAACAGACCCATGCGACTTCGTGGACGCTGCTGACCGTCGCCCCCGCCCACGGCAAGCTGCCCGCCGGGGACATCCAGCTGTTCCTCGGCCTCGACGGGCTGAACGTCTGGCTCGTCGCGCTCACCAGCCTGATGACACTCGTCGCCGTGTGGGTGTCGTGGGAGTCCGTCACGGAGCGGGCGTACGCCTTCTACTTCTGGCTGTTCACGCTGCAAACCGCCGTCATCGGGGCGTTCGCCGCGTTCGACGTGATCCTCTTCTACGTCTTCTTTGAACTCACGCTGATCCCGTCGTTCTTCCTCATCGGCGGCTGGGGCGTCGGCGGCGGACGGCGCGACGCGGCCCGGAAGTTCTTCCTCTACACGCTCGTCGGCGGGCTTGTCACCCTGACCGGGATCGTCGGCGTCGTCGTCACGAACCCGACCCCGGTCGCCGACCCCACCACGGCCGTCGCCCCGGACGCCGGGCCGCAGGTCGTCAACCCGGCGAACTTCACCCCCGTGTTCATCGCGGACCTGAACCCGGTCGGCAAGCAACGGCTCACCGTCCACGAGGGGCCGATCACGTTCTCGATCCCGCAGCTGATGAAGAACGTCACGTTCTGGGCGAACGAGCGGGCCGGCCGGGTGACGCGGGCGAAGGCGACGCTCGAGAAGGCGACCGCCCCCGCCGCGAAGGAGCGGGCCGAGAAGGAGGTCGCCGCCGCGGAAGCGGATCGGGACTTCGCCGCGAAGGTGCAGGCGTGGCTGTTCTTCGCGGTGATGGCCGGGTTCGCGGTGAAGACGCCGATCGTCCCTTTCCACACCTGGCTGCCGGCCGCGTACTCGGCCGCCCCGCTCGCGGTCACGATGCTGCTGTCCGCCCTGCTCGCGAAGCTCGGCACGTTCGGCATCCTGCGGGTCGTGCTGCCGCTGTTCCCGGACGCCGCCTTCCTGTACGGGCTGCCGGTGTTCGGGCTGCTCGGCGGGATCGGCATCGTGTACGGGGCGCTGTGCGCGTTCGCCCAGAAGGACGTGAAGTTGCTCGTCGCGTACTCGTCCGTGTCCCACCTCGGGCTGCTCGTGATGGGGCTGTTCTCCCTCAACCGCGAGGGGCTGGCCGGGGCGACGCTGCACATGGTCAACCACGGGCTGTCCACCGGGGCGATGTTCGCGCTGCTGGCGTTCCTGTACGACCGGTTCAAGACGCTGGACATGACGCACTACGGCGGGCTCATGGGCCGGTTCCCCGGCTTCGCGTTCCTGGTGTTCGTCGTGTCGCTGGCGTCCGTCGGGCTGCCGGGGCTGAACAACTTCGTCAGCGAGATGCTGCTGCTGGCCGGGCTGTTCGACCCGTTGCACACGAAGACGATGGGCTTCGGCCTCGCCGTGACCGCCGCCGCCGGGATCTTCCTGTCCGCGTGGTACACGATGACCATGCTGAAGCGGGTGTTCTTCGGCCCGGAACTGGAACCCGCCACCGCGGACGGCAGCGTCCCGCCGAAGTTGACCGGCCGCGAGTGGCTCGCGTTCGGGCTGCCGACGCTGTTCTGCGTCGTGCTCGGGCTGGCCCCGCAACCCGTGCTGGACGCGATGAAGCCGGACGTGAACGTGATCGCGAACACGGCCGACGGCGCGCGGGCGCGGGCGGGGTATACCGTGCCGGGGAAGTAATGAGAACTTCTCCCCTCTCCCCGTTGGGGAGAGGGGTTGGGGGTGAGGGGTGAACCTCAAACCTCTGACTGTGGTTTCAAATGGGTGAAGGCATACCCCTCACCCCTAACCCCTCTCCCCGACGGGGAGAGGGGGACCGGAATTGTCTCGCCTTCGAGGACCGCCGACCGTGAACCCGTTCCCCGAGATTGCAACCGAGTTCCTCACCGGGGCCGTCCGGTTCGTGATCCCGGAAGTCATCCTCCTCGGCGTCGCGTGCCTGCTGTTCGTCCAGGCCGTGACCCTGCCCGCCCGCTGGCTGTCCGTCGTCCTCGGGCTCGGCGGCCTCGTCGCGGCGGCGGTCGTCGCGCTGGTCTTCGACCTGCGCGGCTCCGAAGTCGCCGCGTTCTGGGAGATCGGCGCGAAGGCCGACGCCCCGCGGACGCTCGCGTCCATCGACCCGACCGGGGCCGCGAGCTTCGTCCGGTGGCTGGCGCTCGCGTCCGGGTTCCTGTTCGTGCTGATGTGCTGGCGCGAACTGACCTGGGACACCGCCGGCGAGTACGTCGCGTGCGTCCTCGTCCTGACGACCGGCGTCTCGCTCGTCGGCCGGGTGAACGACCTCGTCTCGCTGTTCCTGTCGCTCGAAATGGTGAGCATCCCGACCTACGTCCTGCTCTACCTGCCGAGCCGCACGCGGGAGTCGCAAGAATCGGCGGTGAAGTACTTCCTGCTCAGCGTGCTGTCCAGCGGCGTGCTGCTGTTCGGGTTCAGCTACCTGTACGGCGTGACCGGGTCCACGAACCTGAGCGCGATCGCGTCCACGCTGACGACCGCCCACAAGACGGACGTGAACCCGCTGGTGCTCGTCGGCATCGTGATGGCCATCGCGGGCCTCGGGTTCCGGATCGCGGCGGTGCCGTTCCACTTCTACGCCCCGGACGTCTACCAGGGTGCCCCGACCGGCGTGGTCGCGCAGCTCGCGTTCGTGCCGAAGGTCGCGGGGTTCGTGGCCCTGGCGAAGGTGCTCGGCCTGCTCGACCCGTTCACCGCCACCGGGTACGAGATCCCGTTCGACGCCGCCCGGACGCTGATCCCGCTGACCCTGTGGGTGCTGGCCGCCGTCACGATGACGTTCGGCAACGTGCTGGCCCTGCTGCAAAACAACCTGAAGCGGCTGTTCGCCTACTCCGGGATCGCGCACACCGGGTACATGCTGCTCGGCCTCGTGGTGGCGTCCGCGCTGCCCGCCGCGACCGACCCGCTCAGCCCGCCGATCCAGTCGGGCATCGACTCGGTCCTGTTCTACCTCGCCGCCTACGGGCTGATGACGGTCGGCGCGTTCGCGGTGCTGATGTACCTGTCCGGCGGCGACCGCGAGGCGGTGACCGTGGACGACCTCGCCGGGCTGGGCCAGTCCCGGCCGTTCGCCGCCGCGCTGCTGACCCTCTTCCTCATCAGCATGATCGGCCTGCCGCTGACGGCCGGGTTCGCGGGGAAGCTGCAACTGTTCCTCGGGGCGTTCGACGCCGTCGCGCCGTCCGGGTCGAAGTCGATGTACCGCGTGCTCGTCGGTGTCGCCGCGCTGAACGCCGCGATCGCCGCCGTGTACTACCTGCGGACCATCGCCGCGATGTACCAGCGGACCTCGCTCCACCCGGAGAAGATCCCCGCCCGCGGCTACTTCGCCATGTGTGCCGCCCTGCTGTGCGCCGGTGGCACGATCTTTTTCGGCCTCTACCCGCAACCCCTGGCGAAGTTCGCCCGCCAGTCCGCCCCCCTGGAGGACACCCGCCCCACCCCCGCCCCCCGCCCCCTGGCGAGCAACTGACCCCGCCCCCGTGCGACCCCCGTGCGACGCTTTCCGCTGTTGACGGACCCCCGAGCGCGGTCTATAAAACTGTCACGCTACACGCGGGCAGTTAGCTCAGTTGGTAGAGCGAGCGACTGAAAATCGCTAGGTCCCCGGTTCAACCCCGGGACTGCCCACTTGACAGAAGTCCCATCAGCCGAAGCACTTAGCTTACCCTCCGACGGTCGGAGGCGAGCGGCCGAGGACCCCGAATTCTGCGGTAGTACTACCGCAGAAAGAAAGGGGCCGGCATGTCTCGCCGTCCAAATCCGATTCCTGCCTACCGTCTTCACCGCCCAACCGGGCAAGCTGTGGTCACAATTCGCACCGCGGACGGGTCGCGCCGCGACATTTATTTGGGCAAGCACGGCTCGCCCGAAAGCAAGGCCGAGTACGAGAAGTTGCTGGGCGAACTCCGCGTCGCCCCTCCCGCCGCCGTCGTCGGCAAGGTCAGCGGGATCACACTGAACGAAGTCCTTCTTGCGTTCTGCCAACACGCCGAACAGCACTACCGCGGCCCAGCCGGGGAGTCGACCCGCGAACTCACCGAGTACAAGCAAGCCGTTCGTTTGCTCCGCGAGTTCTACGGCCACACGCCCGCGGCCAGCTTCGGCCCGCTGGCGTTGAAGGCGATCCGCCAGAAGATGCTCGACAAGGGGAACTGCCGGCCGGTGGTCAACGCCCGCGTCGGGCGGGTGAAGCGAATCTTCAAGTGGGCCGCAAGTGAGGAACTCGTCCCCGCCTCGGTGCCGCAAGCCCTCGCCACGGTCGCCGGGCTCATGAAGGGGAAGACGCCGGCCCGCGAGCCGGAAC
>CAYUHJ010000109.1:0-19864 GCA_964444365.1 uncultured Alcaligenaceae bacterium
CGGCCACCCTCTCCCCCAAGGGGAGAGGGTCCGGGCGTGTTTTCCCGATTCAAGCTTTCCCCGCCACCGCCGGCGCGAGCCGGTCCACGTCCGTCAACACGGCGAACACGGCCGCGGGGGTGGCGGCCATCGGCCTCGTGATCGTGAACCGGGCCATGCGAAACTCCGGAGCCAGGAAGGCGGAGCCAGCCTACGACTTCCCCGGCCGCGCCACAACGCGGTTCCGCAGCGTCCCGAGGCGTTCGACCGTCAGCTCGACCGCGTCGCCGGGCTTCAGCCAGCCGCCGACGGCGTCGGGGGTGAGTTCGAGGATGCACCCGGTGCCGACCGTGCCGGACCCGAGCACGTCGCCGGGGCGGAGTTCCGTGTCGCGGCTGGCGTGGGCGAGGAGTTGCGGCCAGGTCCAGAACATGGACCCGGCGTTCCCGCGGCTGTACTCCTTGTCGTTCACGGTCGCAGTCATTTCGAGGTGCAGTCGGCCGTCGCGGTAGGCATCCTTCAAGTCGGCGAACGGGACGAGGTGCGGGCCGAGGGACGTGGCAAAGTCCTTCGACTTGCTCGGCCCGAGGCCGACGGCCATTTCCGCCCGCTGGAGGTCGCGGGCGGACCAGTCGTTCATCACGCAGAACCCGGCGACGCACGCCATCGCGGAGTCGTCGGCCGGCAGGTTCGCCGCGGCGGTGCCGATCACGCAGGCGAGTTCGAGTTCGTAGTCGAGGGCCTCGCTGCCGAGCGGGGCAAACACCGGGTCGCCGTCGCCGACGACCGCGACGGGGTTGGAGAAGTAGAAGACCGGCACCTCGTACCAGTGCGGGACCATCGCCAGCCCGCGGTGCCCCCGGCACGTCTTGACGTGCTGCTCGAAGGCGTAAAAGTCCCGCAGCGACGCGACCGGCGGGATGGGCAGGGGCATGGGCTCTCCCGAGTTAGGGCAGGCGTCACGGCTTGGCCGGCGGTTTCGCGTGCTTCAGGACGAAGTCGATGAGTTCCTGGCACTCGAAGAACGCGGGGGTGACTTCGTGGCGGCCGCCGGGGACGAGCTTGAAGGCGAACGAGCCGCCGGCGGCCTCGTACTTGTCCTTCAGCAGTTTCGTGTTGTCGTCCAGCGGGACCGGGGCGTCCTTGTCGCCGTGGACGGCGAACAGCGGCACCTTCGCCTTGGCCAGCCCGGCGAGGTTCTCGACCGGGTTGAGGTCCGGCAGCTTCGCGGGCAGTTCCGCTTCGGTCAAGCCGAAGTCCGCGAGCGTTTCCTTCTTCGAGTGCTTCAGCGGGTAGCTGGCGAGGTTGCAGACGGGGTAAATGCCGGCCCACGCCCGGACCTTGTCCGGGTTGCGGACGGCCCAGGCGAGGGTCATGATCCCGCCGCGGCTCTGCCCGAGGAGGATCGGCTTCGCCGAGTAGCCGCGCTTCACCATCGCGTCGTAGAAGCCCGTGAACCTGGCCGTGCTCGCCGGCGACCCGCGGACCTCGCCCTGGTCGAACCCGGCGACGGCGATGCCGGCCTTCATGAAGGCGTCGTAGTACGCCTTGTGCCGGACGACGATCACGTCCCCCTTGATGACCGGGGCGTACCAGACCCACGGCTTCCCCTCGGCCGGCTCCGGGGCGGCGTAGAGGTACGCCTTGCCCCCGTCGAGCTCGAACACGTCCGGCTTCTTCGGCGGGTCCGCGGCCACCGAATCGGGGGCGACGCCCGAGCCGACGGCCAGCGCGAGTGCGAACAAGAGAGGTCTCATGAGGTCGGCTCCGTCGGGACGGGTGCGGGATCGCGTCACTCGAAGACGTCCGCGACGCGGCAGCGGAAGCCGGGGAGTTCGGGGTCGCCGGACAGGTCCTGGTCGGTGTTGAACAGCACGGGCTTCGCGCCGGGGCGGTGGACGGTGACGGTTTCCTCGTAGGGGTCCACGATCCACACGAGCGGGACGCCGCAGTCGAGGTACTCTTCGGTCATCACGACGACATCCTGGTGCTTGTCGTGCGGTGACAGCACCTCGACCGCGAGGACCGGCGGGCCGTCGACGTAGCTGGCCTTTTTGCCCGTGACCGCCGCCTGCTCCGCGGTCGACAGAGCCACGTCGACGCCCACGTTCGTGTCGGGGTCCTTCCGGATGCGGAAGTACGCCTCGCCGCCGTAGATCTTCCCGCGCGGCTCGGGCCGCGTGCGAAGCCAGTTGTTGAGGAGTGTGCCGACCGTCATCACGGTTCGGGAATGGCTCGGGTTCCGCCTGGTCACTTTGGACTCCCGGAGTTCGCCGCGGAATAACCACCGGTCGACCTTCTTGCTGGGCCGCATTGCGAACAGTTGGTCGCTGTTCATCACCGCGACCGTCGGCTTGGCGCTCATCGAAGCCCCTCCTTCGTCTGCGGACAGTTTACCGGATTCCGGATCGCGCGGGTGCGTGCCGGGGTGAAACCGCGAACGCGGGTTCCTCGTCGAACCCGGGCACGGAGGCGGTTCGAGACCCTCGCCCTCCCCCCTCAAGGGGGGACGGGGCCAGAAGTTCAAAATGCGATCAAGTCAGCCCGTGTGCGCTCATTTTTTTCTCCGCGTCGTGCATCCGGTCGCCGGGACTCACTCCCGACCCCTCTCCCCAGCGGGGAGAGGGGAGCAAGAATCGGAAATCCGCGCATTCGGGGTCAGGCCCCGTCCGCGGTCAGTGTCGTCACGAACGCGGCCAGGCGGGCGGACGTGCCGAACAGGAGGTGCGGCCACGGAAGGTTAGGGTCGAGGGCGGAGGCCAGGTCCGCTCGGGCCGGGGCGTCGAGTTCGCTCGCCACCGCCGCGGCCACCCGACGGGTCAGGGGACCCCGCGGGTCGTCCCGCTCGTCGAGCCAGTCCGCGAGGACCAGCAGCGGGAGCGGGTCCGTCGGGTGCTGGTGGGCGGTCGCCAGCAGGGGCACCGCGTCCGCCGGGTAGAGGTCCCCGAGCAGCGGCAGCAGGCGGGTCGTCAGGTCGGCCCACATGTCGACCGGGCCGGACGCCGTCCCCTTCGGGTGGAGCGCCGCGAACTTCGCCCCGTCCCCGAAAAAGGCGTCGTCGAAGCGCGCCCGGTGGACGGCGAACAGGTTGTCGAAATCCGCCCAGGTCAGCCCGTCGGACGCCCCGATGACCAGCATCGCCCGGCGGAACACGTCGGGCCGAAGCCGGGGGTCCGACGCGATCAGGTGGGCGTCGAACAGATCCTTCGCCTCCCCGGTCCACCGCACCCGACCGTCCGAACGGGGGAAGCTGCGGACCAGCCAGGAGACTTTCGCCGCCAGCATCGCTTCGGGTGAGTAACAGGGGACGGCGAACGCGGCCCCGCCCGGGGCGGTCAGCGTCTCGGCCCGGACCCCGAGGTCGGCGGGGGTGTAGGCTCCGGGCGTCGCGAGGTCGAGTTGCAGCCGGCCGCTCGGCGGCGTGTGCGCGGCCGACTCCCACGCGGCGTAGTACCGCTTCCCCGGCGTGCCGTACACCCACAGGCTCGCCCCGTCCGCGGGCGGGGACTCGTCGTCCGAGAAGCGGATGCCGACGTCGCCGCCCGGCCGCTGGTAGGCCGCAGACCCCGCCGCGTACCGGCACATCCCCTTCCCCAGGTCGACGCGGGAGACGAACTCCCCGTACCGGCCGAACCGCCCCTCGATCGCCCCGCGGAAGTCCTCGTCCGCGTAGGGGTTCTCCTCGTCCGGGTCGAACTCGCGCGGCAGGTCCGGGCGGTCGAAGCACTCCAGGTCGATGTCCGCCGGCGGCCGGGCCGCCGGGCCGTACCAGTGGTGCAGCAACAGGCTGCCGCGGAGGGCGGGGGCGAACCCCTCGTCCCACTCGGCGGTCAGCCGGACGACCGCGTACAGGAACTCGTGCAGCACGTCGACGGGCACGGTCATCGGGCACCTGCGGGTTCGGGGGTCGGGTCGGGCAGCCAGCCGGCGTCGAGGTCCAGATTGGTGTCGAAGACGCAGTACTCGGACTCGCACTCCAGGACGGTTTCGCCGAGGGCGTGCAGGTCCGCGAGAAGGGCGGCCAGTCGTTCGCCCGCGGTCGCCGCGCCAATCTGATACCCGCGGAGGGTGACGAACCGCTCCTCGCAGTCGCCGGCCTCGCGGAAGGCGTTGCGGGACAGGTGCGCCCCGTGGCGGGCACACGCGGCCGCCAGCGCGGTCCGGTCGGCTCCGGTCACCCGCCGCAGCTTGACGTGGTGCTCGAAGTAGTTCGCGGACCCGGCGGCATCCGCGTCGGTCGCGGGCACGTCTTCGTTCGCGGGGTCAACCTCGATTTTGAGCCGGGTGACGGGGACGCCCGCCGCGGTCAGGTCGGCGGCGAGCCGTTCGGCTTCCGCCCGGACCGCCGGAAGGGTGGTGTTCGCCCGCCGCCACGTCGCCATCGGCTGGTCGGGGGTCGCGCCGCGGTCGAGCACGATCCGGACGCACTTCGCGCCGCGGTGACGGCACCACGCCCGGAACCGCGCGTCGGCGTCCGGCTCTTCGGCGCGGACGGTCAGGTGGACCTCGAAGTGGCCGCGGAAGTCTGGCACGGGAACGCCCACCCTGGGAAGCGGATGGTGGAGTTTACCCCGGGTCCGGCCGGTCCGCGAGGACGGTAGCGGGGCGGTCGGCCCGCAGCAGGATGCCCGTGAGGACGAGGGCGACGGCGATCAACCCGCCGCCGACGAGGACGCCTTTCCCCCAGTTCGGGACGTAGCGGACGGCGAGTTCCTTCGCGGGCCGGTCGAGCGGGACGCGGATGCGGTTCCACTCGTCCGGGACGGCGTCGACCGGCCGGCCGTCGAGTTCCGCCCGGATCTGCGGGTACCAGAGGAAGTTCGCGGTCACGGCGTCGCCGGCCGGGACGCCGGACACGTCGATCTTGAGCCCGAACCCGCCGGCGGTCATGGGCAGCGGGTCGGCCGGCTTCCCGGCCGCGAACGCCAGCGGGGCGGCCCCCGGCACCCGGTAGACCCGCACCCCGTCCCCGACGGTCGGCGGCGGGAGCAGCGGCAGCAGCTTCATCCCGACCCGCCCGTTCGGGACGTGGTCCGGCCAGGGCATCTCGATCCGCGAGTTCGCCGGGGTCGGGTCGGTGGCGACGATCACCCACCCCACCCCGTAGGCCCGGGCCGCCGGCAGCGGGTCGGTCAGCAGCCGCTCGTAGGCCGTCAGGTAGGTCGCGTTCTCGCTGATCGGGACGTACCCGTCGACGGTCGGCAGCCGGTAAACCACGTTGAGGTCCTGGCCCAGGCCGTGGGCGTGGAGGGGGTCGCGGGATTGGCGGCTGGCTACCGTCAAGAACCGGGTCCGGAACGCGCCGGTGTCGGCCGCCAGCGGTTCGAGGACGGGCGGGAGCGGCGGGTAGGGCGGGTATGTGTAGGCGAAGAACGACGCGGTCGCCATCCACAGGTGATACCCCAGAACCGCCAGGGCGGCGGCCCCGACGGCCGCCTCCAGTCGGCGGGAGTCGGCCCGCCGGAGCAGCCGGTCGAGAACCAGTCCCCCGGCGACGCACGCGAACAGTGCGAGGAACGGGAGCATCCGGAAGGGGACGCGGAAGAGCGACTCGACGACCGGGAGGCTGCCGCCCAACTGCCAGACGTAGCCGGCCTCCCCCAGGCTGAGGACGAACGCCGCCCCCGCAAGAAACAGCCACACCTGCCGCCGCCAGTCCGTTCGGGCGGCGGCGGTCAGCAGGGCGGCCCCCTCGGCCACCGCCAGCCACGCGAACAGTCCGCCGAAGAACGCGACGTGCCCGGCCCGGTCGCGGTCCATCTGAATCCACCGGCACAGGTCGGCGTCGCGGACCAGGGGGAACGGCAACAGCGCCGCCGGCACCATGTTCCCGCACCCCGGGTGGGCGGAGTACCCCCGGCTGACTCCCGACATCATCTGGACCTGTTGGACCAGGTTGGGGGCGGCCAGTCCCGCGCCGACCAGCAACGCCGGCCCGAGCAGCACCGCCTGCCGCCCCGGCACCCGACCGGCCGCCCACTGGTACCCGACCCCGAGCAGTAAAAACCCGCACCCGAAGGCCGCGTTCTGTGTGAACCCGGCGTGGAAGTACCCGCCCACCGCCGCCCCGGTCCCGACGACCCACGCCCACCCGACCCGGCCGGTCGACAGGGCCGCCAGGGACAGGGCGAGCGCCGGCATCCACACGGCGGTGGCCACGAAGGTGTGCCACGAGCGGCCCATGATCAGGACCGCACCGGCGAACGCGAACGACAGGGCGACCAGCACCCCCGGCAGCGGCCCCATGCCCACCCGCCGCGCCAGCAGCCGGGTCAGGCCGTACCCCGCGACGAGGTGCAGGACGGCCGAGACCTCCGCGAACAGCAGGTCGTTCCCGAGGCCGTGCCGGGCCACCGCGTAGGCGAGATAGCTCGGCACGTACGTGAACTGCATCATCCCCGTGGAGGCGTGCGCGGACCCGAGGTGGAGGAACGGGTCGTACTCCGGGACGGCCCCGGCCCAGACCGAGCGGAGCCCGAACACGTAGACGGGCACCTCGGCGACGGCCACGTCGTCCCGCGTGAAGTAGTACGGCTGGCGGGCCTCCAGGGTGACGAGCCCGCCGGCCAGGAACAGGACGCCGACGGCGTCCCAGCCCCGCCCGCCGGGGGGCGGGGCCGACTCCCCGGCGGGGGCGAGCCAGGCCCGCGCCAGGTCGGCGAACCGGGTCCGCCGGGCCGCCGCGAACGCCCCCGCGAGCAGCCCGAGGGCCGCCACCTGCGCCCCCAGGTCCGCCCCCTGGAGTGCGAGCACCCGGCCGTCCCCCGGCCAGTTCCGGACGGCCGCGTAGGCGGGCACCCGGGAGGTCGGGGCCGGCAGCGCCGGGGTCAGGTCGACCAGCACCGTCCGGGCGTCCTTCCCCAGGTCCTCCGGCTCGGTCGTCCGGTGCCGCAGGGCGTCCGCCGCCGACACCTCGGCGACGCGGTCGCCGTACCGGACCGCCACCCCTCCGACCCGGTCCCACTGGTCCTTCGGCACGACCAGCCGCAGCCCGGTCACCCAGTGCCCGACGACCGTCCACCGGCCGGGGTCGTCGACGTCCGCGTCCACCGGCCGCCACTGGGACAGGTTGGAGATGTACAGCGTGGCGTCCGGGGGCGGCCCGCCGGGGGCGGGGGTGACGGCCACCACGACCGGCTCCCACACGTTCCCGCCCCGGGAAAGCTGGAACGCCTTGCCGTACGCCATCAGCGCCAGCACCAGCCCCACGACCAGCCCCACCGTCCGGGTTCCGGAACGCATCGGATTCGCCCTTTTTTCCTGTGCCCTTCGGGTCCGCCGCGAGATCGGTAAGTTATAGTACGGTGGCGGCGGCGGGGCGGGGGTTCGTGTGGGTTCGGGAGACCGCGATGAAAGTAGCCATCCTGTGCGGCGGGCTCGGCACCCGACTGCGGGAGGAGACCGAGTACCGGCCGAAGCCGATGGTCGACGTCGGCGGCCGGCCGATCCTCTGGCACGTCATGAAGATCTTCGCCGCCCACGGGCTCCGCGACTTCGTCATGCTCCTCGGGTACAAGGGCGACACGATCAAGGACTACTTCCTGAACTACGAGGCGATGAACAACGACTTCACCGTCAGCCTCGGCCAGCTCCACCAGATCGCGTACCACAACGCCCACCGGGAGCAGGACTTCCGGGTCACCCTCGCCGACACCGGGGCCGACACCCTGACCGGCGGCCGCGTCCGCCGGGCGGCCAAGTACCTCGCCGGCGGGCCGTTCATGGTCACCTACGGCGACGGCCTCGCCGACATCGACGTGGCGAAGGTGCTCGCCTTCCACCGCAGCCACGGCAAGCTCGCGACCGTGTCCGCCGTCCAGCCGGTGTCCCGGTTCGGCGTGCTCGACCTGGACGACGCCGGCCGCGTCGAGCGGTTCGCCGAGAAGCCGCAGTCCGACGGCTGGATCAACGCCGGGTTCTTCGTGTTCGAGCCGAAAGTCCTCGACTACCTCACCGGGGACGACTGCGTGCTGGAACGCGAGCCGCTGGAACGCCTCGCCGCGGAAGGGCAGCTGATGGCCTACCGGCACGACGGGTTCTTCTTTGCCATGGACACCTACCGGGAGTACAAAGCGCTCAACGACATGTGGGCGAGCGGGCGGGCCCCGTGGAAGGTGTGGGACTGACCATGACTCCGGACTTCTGGCGGGACCGGCCCGTCTTCGTCACCGGCGCGACCGGGCTGGTCGGGTCCTGGCTCGTCCGCCGGCTGCTCGACGCCGGGGCCGAGGTCGTCGGCCTGATCCGCGACTGGGTGCCCCGGTGCGAACTCGTCCGGTCCGGGGCGATGGCGCGGATGACCGTCGTCCGCGGCGACGTGACGGATCAAGAACTGCTCGAACGGGCCCTCAACGAGCACGAAATCCGCACCGTGATCCACCTCGCGGCGCAGACCATCGTCGGCACCGCCAACCGCAACCCCGTCTCGACGTTCGACGCCAACGTCCGCGGCACCTGGGCGCTGCTCGAAGCCTGCCGCCGGTCGCCGCTCGTGAAGCAGGTCGTGTTCGCGTCGTCCGACAAGGCCTACGGCGATCAACCCGTCCTGCCCTACACCGAGGACGCCCCGCTCCAGGGGAAGCACCCGTACGACGCCTCCAAGTCGTGCGCCGACCTGATCGCGCAGTCCTACGCCCACACGTTCCGGCTGCCGGTCACGATCACCCGGTGCGGGAATTTTTACGGCGGCGGCGACCTCAACTGGAACCGCATCGTCCCCGGCACGATCCGCTCCCTCGTCCGCGGCGAGCGGCCGGTCATCCGCTCGGACGGGCTGTTCATCCGCGACTACTTCTACGTCGAGGACGGGGCGGCCGCGTACATGCTCCTCGCGGAGAAACTGGCCGCCGACCCCACCCTGGCCGGCGAGGCGTTCAACTTCTCGAACGAACTCCAGGTCACGGTGCTGGACCTGGTGCACCAGATCCGCCAGCGGATGGGGTCGGATCTCGCGCCCGACGTGCGGAACGAGGCGTCGAACGAGATCCGCCACCAGTACCTCAGTGCGGCGAAGGCCCGGACCCGGCTCGGGTGGTCGCCGCTGTTTACCCTCGACGACGGCCTGCGGCGGACGATCGACTGGTACACGGAGTATCTCCGCGATGAGCGCTGACGCGGCCGCCCTGCGGGCACAAATCCTCGGCCTCGTCGCGGACTACCACGCCGCGGCCTTCCCCGCGAAGCCGTTCGTTCCGGGGCAATCCCCCGTCCCGGTGTCCGGCCGCGTGTTCGACGCCGCCGACGTGTCCGCGCTGGTCGACTCGGGGCTCGACTTCTGGCTGACCGCCGGCCGGTTCGCGGACCAGTTCGAGGCGGACTTCGCAAAAGTGTTCGGCACCCGGTTCTCCCTGCTCGTCAACTCCGGCTCGTCGGCGAACCTCGTCGCACTGTCTTGCCTGACCTCATCCACGCTGGGCGACCGCCGGCTGAAGCCGGGGGACGAGGTGATTACCGTTGCGGCCGGGTTCCCGACCACGGTGAACCCCACGATCCAGAACGGGCTCGTCCCCGTGTTCGTGGACGTGGAGCCCGGCACCTGGAACGTCGACGTTTCGCAACTGGACGCGGCGATGGGGCCGCGGGTGCGGGCCGTCATGATCGCGCACACGCTCGGCAACCCGTTCGACCTGACGGCGGTCTCCGCGTTCGCCAAAACGCACGACCTCTGGCTCGTCGAGGACTGCTGCGACGCCCTCGGCGCGACCCACGCCGGCAAGCCCGTCGGGACCGTCGGCGACCTCGCGACGTGCAGCTTCTACCCCGCGCACCACATCACGATGGGCGAGGGCGGGGCGGTCATGACGAGCCGGCCGAACCTGAAGACGCTGGCGGAGTCGTTCCGCGACTGGGGCCGCGACTGCTGGTGCGCCCCCGGCAAGGACAACACCTGCGGCAAGCGGTTCGCCTGGCAGCTCGGCGACCTGCCGTGCGGGTACGACCACAAGTACACCTACGGCCATGTCGGGTACAACCTGAAGGCGACCGACATGCAGGCCGCCGTCGGGCTGAGCCAGCTCGGGAAGGTGGCCGGCTTCGTCGCGGCCCGACGGCGGAATTTTCAGTTCCTGCTGGACTCCCTCCGCGACCTGGACGAGTTCTTCGTCCTGCCCCGGCCGACGCCGAACTCGGAGCCGAGCTGGTTCGGGTTCCCGCTCGCAGTGCGGCCGACGGCCCCGTTCACCCGCGACGCGCTGACCCGCCACCTGGACGCGAAGAAGATCGGCACGCGGCTGCTGTTCGGCGGCAACCTCGTCCGCCAGCCGGCATACAAGGACGTGCCGAAGCGGGTCGTCGGGGATTTGGCGACCACGGATTTCGTGATGAACCGCGTCTTCTGGGTCGGCGTCTACCCCGGCCTGACCGCCGAGATGCTGACGTTCGTCGTCGACACGATCCGGGACTTCACGCGGGCCGCCACTCGCACGAGCGGACCGTCCTGACGAACCCGTCCGCGACCGACGTTTCCGGGGCCCACCCGAGCGCCCGCAGCCGGGACACGTCCGGGCAACTCCGCTGCAGTTTGCTCACCACCGCGAGTTCGGCGGCGGTCGGCTCGGCCCGGCGGACGGCGATGCCGCGGTCGGCGAACGTCGCGGCGAGCAGGTCCGCGAGGCCGGCAATGGACAGTTCGCCGCCGTCGTTCGCGACGTTGTACGCCGCGCCGGGCTCGCCATTCAGCAGCACGGTGAAGAACCCGGCGGTGGCGTCGGCGAGGTAGGTAAAGGCCCGGGTCGCGAGGCCGGCGCTCTTCATCACGATGTCGCGCCGGTCGCAGACGTCCCGCACGAAGTCGGCGAAGACGCGGCCGTCGTCGAGCCGCATGCCGGGGCCGTAGGTGTGGAACGGGCGAACGACCGTGGCCCGCACCCCGTACTGGCGGGCGAACGCGGCACACAGCGTCTCGCCGGCCCGCTTCCCTTCCGCGTAGACCGACCGCACGTCGAGCGGGTCGACCGGCCCGTAGTCGGCTTCCGCCGTCGGCACCTTGGCGGGCGTCGGCCCGTACACCTCGCCGGAACTGAAGAACAGGAACCCGGCGGACTGCTTGTCGCGGGCCAGCGTGAGCAGGTGGTGCGTCCCGGCGACGTTCGGGGCGACGGTGCCGACGGGGTCCGCGAGGTACGCCGACGGGGTCGCCGGGCTCGCCGCGTGGACGATCCAGTCGACGGGGCCGGCGGTCAGATAGGGTCGCGAGGCGTCGTGTTCGACGAGCGTCAGGTCCGCCCGGCCGGCGTGAACGGCGAAGCGGTCGGCGGCCCGTTTCACGCTCCGAACGAGCCCGACGACGCGGACGTTCGCACGGCGGGAGTCGTTCAGGTGCAGCAGCGTCTCGACGAGGTACGCGGGCAGGAACCCGTTCGCCCCCGTGACGAGCACGGTCGTCCCGGCGAACCGGTCCCACGGCAGCGGCGCGGCGGCGATTCGCTCCAGGTCTTCGAGGATGACGGGGTTTTGCACGGCGGTCACCCGATCCGCTCGGACTTCGGGTGGATGCCGATGAGCATGTTCTGGCGGAGCTCGTCGCGGGGGAGCATCGGCCCCAGGTCTTCCAGCGGCGGCGACACCAGCACGCCGTCCGGCCCGAGGGCGACGCCCAGCTTCGGCACGAACGGCTGGTCCGGGTGGGTGAAGATCTCGCAGATGCACGGGCCGTCGTGGGCCAGCACTTTTGGCAGCACCGCATCCACCTCGTCGTAGGTTCGGGCCTCGAACGACGCCATGCCGAATGCGGCGGCGATGCCGGAGAACCGCGGGCAGGACACGCCCGACGCGGGGTGCGACCCTGCCAGCCGGCCCTCGAACAGGTTCCGCTGCGACAGCTTGATGGACAGATACCCCTCGTTGCTGATGACGAGGATCTTGACCGGCAGCTTGTGGTGGGCGATCGTCTGGAGTTCCTGCAGGTTCAGCATCATGCTGCCGTCGCAGTTGATGCACAGCACCTCGCCGCGGTTGGTGGCGAATGACGCACCCACGGCGGCGGGCAGGCCCCAGCCCATCTCGCCGAGGCCCATCGAGTACCCGAGCCGCTGCGGGGGCTTGACCCGCAGCACCGCGAACGTCGCCATCGCGGCGGTGCCGGCGTCCGTGACGATCACCTGGTCGGGCTTCAGCGCCTTCTCGATGTGCCGCATCAACCGGTAGCCGTTGATGTACCCGTCCGCGTCGGCGTGCTCGGGGCCGACGGTCGGGTAGGTGGACCGCCACCGGTCGCACTGGGCGAACCACGCGGCGGGGGCGGACAGTTCCGCGGCCCGGAGCCGGTCCAGCAGCGCGGTCAGGAAGACGCCGGCGTCCGCCTGGACGGGGATGTCGTACCGCTCGCGGTACTTGGCGAGTTCGTCCCGGTCCACGTCGACGACGGCGACTTTTCCGGCGCGGACGAACTCGGTGATGTCGTACCCGACCTGCGGGACGGCGAGCCGGGTGCCGACGGCGAGGAGGAAGTCCGCGTTCTGGAGGACGAAGTTCCCGCACCGGTGGCCGTAGACCCCGGCCCGGCCGAACGCGAGCGGGTGGCCCGAGTCGATCAGGTCGTTGCCGCTCCACGACGTGAGGTAAGGCACCCGCAACAGCCGGAGCAGTTCGGGCAGGAGGTGCTGGGCGTGGGCGAGCCGGACGCCCTGGCCGAGCCACACGACGGGCCGCGTCGCGGACCGCAGCCCGGCGATGATCGCGTCGAGCTTGTCGGCCGGGAACGCCGGCGCGAGCGCCGCGTCGTGGGCGACCGCCTCCGGGTCGGTCGCGGGGTCGAACACGGCCAGCTTCGCGGGGTCGACCTGCGCGGACTGGACGTTCATCGGCACGTCGAGCCAGACCGGCCCCGGCCGGCCCTTCGTGGCGAGGTAGAAGAGCTTGTCCAGTTCGTACCTCACCCGCGTCGGGTCCATCAGCCGGGCGGCGTACTTCGTGATGCCGCGGACGGCCGAGACGACGTCGAACCCCTGCACGCCGTAGATCCGCAGCGGGTTGTCGGGCCGCGTGTACTTGGAGTTTTCGTTCCCGGACAGGACGATCATGGGGACGGAGTCCATGAACGCGCCGAGGACGCCGGTGAACCCGTTGGCCGCCCCGCCGCCCGTGGTGAAGACGGCGGCGGCGGGGTGGCCGGTGGCGAAGTGGTGGCCGTGCGCGGCCATCGCCGCCGCCTGCTCGTGGTGGGTGCAGACGAGGTCCGTCGCCCCCCGCCGGGCGATGGAGTCGAACAGGTGCAGGTTCCCGGCCCCGGAGATGCCGAACGCCCGCGCGATCCCCCGCTCCGCGAGGGCCTCGGCGATGAGGTCGCTGACTTTGGCCGTCACGGTGCGCTCCATTCCGCGATGAGTTCGGGGTGCTTGTCGGGGTGCAGAAAGACGAAGTTCGTCGCGGCGGTCGCGTCCGTGACTTGCGCGATCGGGCGGGGGCCGGCGTCGGACACTTCAAAGCACCGGAACCCGTCGGCGGCGAGCAGGTCGATGACCTCGTTCGGGTGGTAGCCGAACTTCGCGGCCCACTTCCGGAGCAGTTCGAGGAACAGCACCGGCTTCGCCGACCGCAGCGTCTCGCGGCCGCCCCGGACGACGTACAGTTCCGCCCCCTCCACGTCGCACTTGATGAACTCGGGCACGAGGCCGGTTTCCCGGACGAACCCGTCCAGCGTGCGGAGCTTCACCGAGACCCGGCACCCGGCGTCGAGGTTCTGCGTGTTGGCGGCGGACGCCGCGCCGGTCAGCGTCGGGGAGAAGTAGAACTCGGCGTCGCCGTCGCGGTCCGAGAACCCGAACGGGTAGAGCGTCACGCGGGACAGGGCGTTGAGTCGGACGTTGCGTTCGAGCTGGGCGAACGTGTGCGGCACCGGCTCGAACGAGTGGACCGTCACGCCGGGGATCTCGGCGGCGATCCGCACCGCGTACCAGCCGATGTTCCCGCCGACGTCGAACACCGTCGCGCCGGGCGGGATCGCGCGGAGGAACACGTCCCACTCGTGCGGCTCGAACCCGCGGAAGTTCAGCGCCTCCATCTGCGGCTGGCGGACGTCGTCCCGGGTCAGGTAGAAGCGGGCCTTGCCGCAAACGACCTGGACCTCGCCGGGGTGGACCTCGATCCGGTCGACGCCCGAGCCGGGGAGGAAGTCGGCGTAGGCGAAGAGCAACTTCGCGGCGTCGTGCATCCGGGCGATGTAGTCCGGCTTCGCCAGCCGGCCGGCCGAGAACTCGGCCCAGTGGTCGAGGGGGGACGCGGTCATGGAACCCCTGGCGGAAGCGTCGGGTTGGGTCGGGCACACCGCACCCAATTTAGGACGCGACCGCCCGGTTAGCCAGCGCCCCGCCGGATTGCACCGCCGCCGTTCCGACCTATGCTACCCGGACCCCCCGTCCCTCGACTGGATCCGCCATGACCGACCAGGCCGCGCCCCGGAAGCGGGTGACCGTTGTCGTCCCGTGTTACAACGAAGAGGACAACGTCGGCCCGCTGTACGAGGCGCTGAACGGCCTCCTGGCCAAGGAGTCGAAGTACACCTTCGACTTCCTCTTCATCGACAACGCCTCGACGGACTCGACGGCGGCCAGGCTGCGGGCGCTCGCGGCGGGCGACCCGGCCGTCCGGGTCATTCTGAACGCCCGGAACTTCGGCTGGGTCCGGTCGCCGATGCACGCCCTTCAGCAGGCGGACGGCGACGCCGCGATCCTGATGGCCGCGGACTTTCAAGACCCGCCCGAACTGCTGCCCGAGTTCCTTCGGCTCTGGGAGGCCGGCAACGACGTGGTGCTCGGCGAGAAGATCCAGTCCGAAGAAAATCCCCTCATGTACCGCGTGCGGAGCTTCTACTACTGGCTGGTGGCGAAGCTGTCGTCGGTCCACCTGCCCCGGCACGTCACCGGGTTCGGGCTGTACGACCGGAAGTTCCTGGCCATCTTCCGCCGGCTCAACGACCCGTCGCCGTACCTCCGGGGGCTGGTCGCGGAGGTCGGGCTGCCGCTCGCGCGGGTGCCGTTCCGCCAGCCGCTCCGCCGGTTCGGGGTCACGAAGAGCAACTTCTACCTGCTGTACGAGCAGGCCATGCTCGGGATCACGAACCACTCGAAGGTGCCGCTCCGGCTGATGACCATGAGCGGGTTCGTGATGAGCCTCGGCAGCCTGTTCGTCGCGTTCGCCTACCTGCTCGCGAAGCTCGTCCTGTGGGAGTACTTCACCCTCGGCACCGCGCCGCTGCTCATCGCGTTCTTCTTCTTCGCGTCCGTGCAGCTGTTCTTCCTCGGCGTCCTCGGCGAGTACATCGGGGCGATCCACACCTACGTCCAGAACCGGCCGCTGGTCGTGGAGCGGGAGCGGATCAACTTCGGCCCGGCCGACCCGCCCCGGTGACCGGCGCGTCCGCCGGTCACCCCCGCCCCGCCCGGTGGTCCCCCGGCGTTTGCCCGGTCTCCCGCCGGAAGAAGACGCTCAGGTACTCCGGGTGCTCGAACCCCGTCATCCCGGCGATCCGCGCCAGGGGGTAGTCCGTTTCCCGCAGGAGCTGTCGGATCCGCTCCACCCGGACGCGGTTGATCTCCGCCTTCGGGCTGCGGCCGACGTGCCGGGCGAACCCCCGTTCCAGGGTGCTCCGCGAGCACCGGACCCGGGCGAGGACGTCGGCGACGTCGATCCCGTCCGGGGCGTGCTCCCGGATGTACCGCACCGCGGCGATCACCTCGGGGCCGGCACCGGGGATCAGGTCGGTCGAGCGGCGGCCGATCACCCCGACCGGCGGGACGAACACCGGGCCGGGGGGCCGCACCCGGCCGGCCATCAACCCGTCGAGCAGCGCCCCGGCTTCGAGCCCGATCCGGCGGGTGTCGGGGACCACGCTGGACAGGGCGGGGGTACACAACTCGCACAGCAGTTCGTCGTTGTCCACGCCGACCACCGCGACCTCGTCCGGCACGCCGACCCCGGTCAGCCGGCACGCCTGGAGCACCTGCTGCCCGCGGATGTCGTTGCACGCCATGACCCCGACGGGCTTCGGCAGGCCGACCAGCCAGTCCGCGAGGTGCGTCTCGAACGCGATGTTCGCCTGTTCCAGTTCGACCGTCAGCCCCCGCCGCGGGCGGGTCGGCGGGCGGTAGACGACGCACCCCCCGTGCTCGGCCGCGAGGTCCGCGAACAGGCGGCACCGGACGTCCGAGTAGTTGGTCCCCTCGAACCCGCAGTACGCGAACCGCCGGACGCCCCGGTCGACGAGGTGGTCGAAGGCCTGCCGGACGACGCGGGGCTCGTCGGTCTCGACGAGGGGCAGGTCCGGCGCGCGGTACAGGCCGCGGAGGTCGACGACCGGCAGCCCGAGCTGGCGGACGACCGTCAGCAACTGTTCGGATTCGATCCGGGCGATGATGCCGTCCCCGTGCCACGCGGGCAGCCACCGCGGCACCTCCTCGCTCAGCCCCCGGTCGTCCAGGGACACCGTCCACCCGTCATGGACGCGGGCGTACTCCGCGAGCCCGTGGAGCAGCCCGCGGCCGTAGGACCGGGACGATTCCACGAGTAACGCGACCCGCCGCCGCCGGGGCATGGCAACCCCTCCCGCGTTGTGTTGGCCCCGCCAGTGTACCAGTTCCGGCGGACCGACGGGTGTGACGAAAAATCTCAATACCGATCCGGAAAAGCTCAATGACAGCAGAAGAATCGCGGCTTACGATTCCAACCGGGCAGGCTCGCACCCTCGGCCCACTCACTCCGTCCGCGTCGTTCGAGTCGGCTCCACTCTCCTGGGGGGCAGGGTCCATGTCCACACGTTCCCGCCGCGGCTTCACGCTGATCGAGCTGCTCGTCGTGATCGCGATCATCGCCATCCTCATCGGCCTGCTGCTCCCGGCGGTGCAAAAGGTCCGGGAGTCGGCGGCCCGCACGAAGTGTCAGAACAACCTGAAGCAGATCGGCCTCGCGCTCCACAACCACCACACGACGTTCGGCCGGTTCCCGCACGGCCACCTCGCCGAGGACGCGACCGACGCCAAACTGTACGGGTCGTGGGTCAAGCAGATCCTGCCGTTCCTCGAACTGGACAACGAGTACCAGAAGTTCGACCACACGAAGAGCTGGTGGATGGCCCAGAACCAGACCATCCGCGGGTTCAAGATGACCGTCTTCCTGTGCCCGTCGGACATCGACGCCCCGATCTCGAACGCCGCGCAGGATTTCGGCTTCCGCGGGAACTACGCCGCGAACACGGGCATCGGGAAGTGGGTCCGGGCGTTCCCGGCGAGCAACCAGACGCTCCTGACGGTGAAGGGGCCGTTTCTCCACGCGGGGTTCGTGAAGATCGAGAGCATCACGGACGGCACGTCGAACACGGCGGGGGTGTCGGAGATCCGCAAGTCCCCGAACAACGACTCCCGCGGGGCGCTGTTCGCGGACACGGGGTGCGTGCAGTACACGCACGACTACCTGCCGAACGCCAGCGTCAGCGACCTGACCGAGCGGTGCAACGGCGACGCGAAGACGCCGTGCGTGACGACCGGGAACTTCGGCCAGTACCAGCTCACGGCCAAGAGCCACCACCTCGGCGGCGTCGGCGTGATGATGCTGGACGGCTCGATCCGGTTCGTGACGGACAGCGTGGACGTGGTCGCGTGGCAAGCCGCCGCCAGCCCGGCCGGGGGCGAACCCGCCCAACTCCCGTGAGGCCGACCATGACGTCCGAATTCCTCCGTGCGCTCCTCGTTCTGGGTCTGCTCGCCGGGGGGCTCGGGTGCGCGCAGCCCGCCGCCGGCCCGAACCCGCCGCGGGCCGGCGTCAGCGGCCGGGTGACGCTCGACGGCGAACCCGCCCCCGCCGGCACGATCGTCTTCGTGCCGCTCGCCGTCGGTCAACTCCAGGCGCAGGGGCTCATTCGGGACGACGGCACCTTCGAACTGAGCACCGCGAACGGGCCGTCCCCCGGCGAGTACAAGGTCGAGATCCAGTGCGCGAAGAAGACCGGCCGCCGCGTCCGGAGCCTCGCCAGCACGGACGGCACCGGCGAGATCGACGAGCGCGTCCCGGTCATCCCCGCGAAGTACAACACCGCGACGACGCTGCGACAGGTCATTGTCGCCGGGGACAACCGGCTGACGTTCGCGCTCCAGTCGGACCCCCCCGCGAAGCCGTGACGGCCGAGGGCGGCCGGCCCGTGGTGTGACATGGGGCGGGAGAACGATCCATCCTCCTCGCGTATAGTGCAACCGACCGCCGAACGTTCGCGACCGGGTCACGTCTTCTTCGCGCTGTCCCATAGCGCCCGCAGCACTTCCTGGCCGGTGTTGAGCACCTGCTTCACCACCCGCTTCGTGCGGTCGGCCTCGGCCTCGGCGTGGAGGGCCCGCAACAGCCCGACGCCGCGGCCGTCGCCGAGCAGCTTCGCGACCGCCGGCAACAGGTCGTCCCGGACCCCGTGGACGCGGTCCGGGGCGGCGGCGACCGGGATCACGTCGAGCGCCCGGCCGGCGAACTGCTCCCGGGCGGCGGCGACGGCCTCGTGCATCGTCCGCTCCTTCGGCCGGGTGCCGGACCGCCAGTCGTAGGGCGGCGACCATTCGGCCGCGGGCGTGAGCAGGTCGGCGTGCGTGATCGCGACCAAAACGGGCGGCATCCGCAGGTGCGGGAGCAGCGAGAACGCGGCCTTCAACTTGTCGAGGAACTCGACTTCCGGCTTGCGGGCGGCGGACCGGGCCGGGGTCGCGAGGATGAGAATGTCCGAGTTCTTCGACTCGGCGAGGGCTTGCGCGAGGTCGGCGTCGGTCGGGCCGTCGTTGCCGTAGCCGGCGGTGTCGACCAGCGTCAGCGTGGGTAGGTCGGGCTGGCGGAGGGTGTACCGCGTCGCGCCGGGGGTCAGCGGGAGCACGTCCGTGGCGGCCTTCTGCTCGCCGAGGATCGCGTTGACGAGGCTCGACTTCCCGGCCTTCACGGGTCCGACGATCGTCACGGACACGAGGTTCGGTTCCGACACCGGCGGGGGAGGCGGAGACGCCGAAGCGTCCGGCGGCGCGGCCGGGGCGGGCTCCGTCGGCGGCACCAAGTGCTTCGCCAGCAGTTCGCGGTACCGCTTCGCCCCGACTTTGAGGCGGCCGCTGTTGAGTTCGATCAGGTAGCGGCCCAGGCGGTGGACGTAGGCCGTGTGGAACCACAGCAGCATGTTCTGCTGCACCTGCTTGTAGACCGGGGCGAGCCCGCCTTTCGTCATCGCGACCTGCGTGGCCGTCTTCACCGGGTTGAACACCGCGGACACGAGCCAGTAGATGTTCCGCACCCGCGGGTACCAGTCGGCCACGACCTCGGCCGCGTCCTTCGCGCGCTTCCAGTCGTTGACGGTCATCAGGTGGCTGCCGGGGACGTAATTCTCGACGAGTTCGGTCATGTCCTGGGTGACGAGTTCGCCGCACGCCAGCACTTCCGGCAGGGTCAGGTGGCCGAACGGGTCCTTCGCGGACGGGTGGTACAGGCGGGTGATCTTCAGCGCGAGGTCCTCGGCGTCCTTCGCGTACTGCTGGAAGTCGGCCATGGCGTCGGTCGTGCGGTTCCCGGCGGCGACGGCGTGGGCTTCGACGAGCTTCCACGCCTCGCGGTCGCGGTCGGTCCAGTACTCGGCCGGCTTCTCGCCGGTGTCCGGCAGGCTGTCCGCGGTGACGGTCTTGCGGCGCGTCCAGTACCACGTCAGCCCGTAAGCCGCGAGGAACGACAGGGCCATCGGCCAGTAGGCGATGTACGACCAGCCGGTGTCGTAGAGGTGATAGACGCCGACGCCGCAGAGGAAGATCACCGGCGTGAGCGCCAGCACGGTGACGACACAGACGCGGGTCTTGATGCCGGTCGGGGTCATGTCCTTCACCCGCAGAGGATTGATCGTTCTCCCTCCCCCTTGAGGGGGGAGGGTCGGGGTGGGGGTGAAAGC
>CAYUHJ010000110.1:0-19411 GCA_964444365.1 uncultured Alcaligenaceae bacterium
GGCTACAGCCGGTCATCGGCAAGCGGCACCAGGCGGGAGCGGGGGCAACGACCGCGATCCAGCGGCGAGGGTGACATCCGGGCCGGGTCTTGCCGCTTCCTCGGGCTGACGGGGACAAGACGGTTCCGAGGGTTATCCCTGGTAAAATGCCTGGCACACGACCATGCGGCCGACGTGAGGGGCTGCGGGATGGAACGCCGACTGAAAGACATCCTTGGAGGCGAGAGCTTTGGGGCCGTCTCGTCCGGGCACACGAAGCGGATGAGGGCCATCCGGTCAACGGGGAACAAGTCCACCGAGAAGCGGTTCCGGGGTCTTCTCATCCAAGCCCGAGTCAGCGGGTGGAGGCTCAACCCGCCGAAGCTTCCCGGCAAGCCGGACTTCCTTTTCCCCGTCCCTAAGCTTGTGGTCTTCCTCGACGGGTGTTACTGGCACGGGTGCCCGAGGTGCGGTCACGTCGGGGAAGTGAACCAGCACTACTGGTCTGCCAAGATTCAAGGGAACCGGGACCGCGACGTGAGGAACACTCTGTTTCTTGAGGGCGAAGGGTATACCGTTCTTCGGCTGTGGGAACACGAACTCGCCCAGGAGCCTGCGAGGTGCATCGAGAGGGTCAAGGAAGCGTTAAAAACACTAACATCGCCCACAGCGTAGACAACTCTGTCGCCGGTTCCGGCAGACTCGCTTACGGTTCAGCGGCGGACTGTGAACTCGGTTGCTAGGCTCACCTCCGGCTTGGAAAGTCAGCATGATTACTGGGCCGCAGTCTCCCTTGCGGCGGTAGTCTTCAGGCGGCGTCCTCGGGCGGCATTGGCCTCGCGGAGGATGGCGTACACGGTGGGCCGGCTGAGGTGAGCCAGGCGGGCGATCTTAGCCACGGCGGTGCCCTGGCTGTGGAGGGCACGGACGTGGTCGTCTAGCTCGCGGGTCCGCTTCGTCATCGTCCCCGCCTTCCGCCCGCCCCACCCGCACTTCCCGGTGTCCGGGTCGCGTGCCGCCTCGATGCCGGCCCGCTGCCGCTCCGCCCGGACCTCCGTCTCGTAGCTGGCGACGGACGCCAAGACGTTGGCGATGAGCCGGCCGGCCGGCGTGGCGAGATTGATGCCGTCGCGGAGGCTGACGAGGTTGACGCCGAGTTCGCGGAGTTCATCGCACAGCTTGACCAGCCCGACCGCAGTCCGGCCGAGGCGGTCGAGCCGCCAGACGACCAGGGCCTTCACCCGCCCGGCCCGCAGGTCCGCGAGGAGGGCGTCCATCCCCGGCCGCTCCATCGTTCGGCCCGAGAACGTGTCCTTGTACCACTTGACCTCGCCCTTCTGCTGCTGGGCGTGGGCTTCAAGGTCGGGTAGCTGGGACGCGTGCTGCTGGGACTTGCTCGAGACTCGGACGTAGTACGCCGTGACCATGACCACCTCCCTGGTTGTTCTAGGGGTGGAAGTCGAAAGTGTCAAGTTTGGAGTACACTTGAAAGATGACGATTTTCTGGTGAGTCAGGGGTCCGGAAAGGCCGACCAAACGCGGTCCCGGTGGTCGGCACTCCAAACTTTACACTCCCGGTCGGGTGGCCCTGGCGAACATCAAGTACCTGGGTGTGCAGTCGAAGCGGCCGTCAACGTCGAGCCGCACGCCCAGGTGGTCAGCCCAGGCGTCGAGCGTCTCGACGCTCAGAACGGAGCCGGGCACTTGGTGCCCTTGGCGGTCGCCCGCCAGCCCTCCCCGGCAGGAAACGTAGTTCGACCCGGCCGCGACCGCCTCGGCGTAGCTGACGGCCCGGCTGGAGAACCTCGCGGTCGCGGCCAGCAGCAGCATGGCCTCGGTCGGCCCACAGGGCATCAGCGAGATGAGCGGCCGGGGTACGGCCATGTTCGCGTCCCTCAAGGCCCGCACGTTCTCGGCCGAGTTGCGGTCGGCGTCGAATACCCGGACGAGGAGGAACGAGTCGAAGCGGGCCTGGAGGAAGGCCAACTCGCTGCCCAGGCGGTCATGGCCGGGAAGCACGGCCATCAAGAGGTTGAGGTGGTCTTGCACGCTCGGCTACCCCTCGCGGACTTTGTACCCGGCCTCCTCGGCCTCGGTGTCGTTCCGAAACAGAACGCCCTGAATCGCCCTCAGGTTCCGCCAGAAGCCGACTGACCCGAAGCGATATGCCTTCTTGGATCGCTTGTTGCCCACGACCTGCCGCTTCTGGCGGATGACCTCGGGCGAGGGAAGCTCGTCCTGCCAGAGGCCGAAAAACGGGCACCGGACATCCTTGCAGAAACCCCTGCGGCTGAGGGGGCCGTCGCATTTGCCGCAGAGGTCGCCGGTCGGCTCCTTCATTTCCAACCTTCCATGAAGAGTCGGCGGTAGCACCGCTGGGTCAACTCCATCGCGGTCAAGAAGCCTTCGATGTAATCCTGGCCGGCCGACCGCTCGCCAGCCTGGGCGAACCCGTCTGTGAAGCCCTCTGCCCACTCGGCCGACACGCCGAGCCGGGCTAGGGCGTCCTCCAGCCAGGTTGCAGCACACGCCGGCTCCCCGACCAGCACCGTCTCCAGCGGGTGGTACAACTTGGCGACGGGCGACAGCAGATACAGCCCCTCCCGGATCACCAGGCAGTCCGTGTAGGCGGGCCACTCGGTCAGCCCGAGCCGAAGGGCGAGGTAGCATCCTTCCTCGATCATGGCGGTCGGGTCCATCACGCCCGCCCCTCCCGCCATGACGGTCGATACACGCGGTCGATCACCTCGATGGCGACCGCGAAACCCCGCCGACGCTCGCCCTCGCTCTGAGGCTCGGGCTTATCGAGTTCCGCAACTCCCTCTTCAGGCGGTTGGTGGCTGGCCCGGACGAGTCCGTCAACGAACCCCTTGACCCATGTGTCGGAGACGCCGACCTTGGTCGCGGCGTCCACCAACCAGTCGTCATGGACCGCCGGTTCATCGAACAGGACGAGTTCCAGGGGGTGGTACTCAGGCGGCACTCCCCAGTACTCATCCTCGGGATCGAAGTAGGGGATGTAGATGCCGTCCCGGACGTTCAACTCCTTCGGCAAGTCCGTCGTCATCCGCCACCCGAGCCGCTGGGCAATCTCGCACCGCTTCTGGATGGCACTCTATGGTCCACCGGCGGCAGTCGTCACTGGCATAGGCCGTTCGTCCCTCCGTTCGGGCGGTGACCCGCCCACAGGTTGCCCTCGCCGGCTTCAGGGCCGGCGAGGCGTTCAGGTTGTTCTTGGGGGAGTGGGCGGCGATGTGATCAGGTGGCCGCGAGCATTGGGCGACTCAGCCGTGCCGGCGAATCTCCCATCACAATTATACCAGAATGCAGCCCTCTTCCGCTACCTGAGAATAAAGCCCTGAGGCGTGATTGGCCGGCAGCAAATCGAGATGTAGGTCAGCGGAACAAGCAGGCCCTCAGGGCCGCGTGAGCAGCGGGCGGCTCCGCTTCGGGGCTACGCCGACCCGCTTCACGCCCGCCCTCTTAGCCTACCTGGGCCGACTCCTGGCGGCGGGGCTGTGCCGTCCCCGTGCGGGCATCCGGGGAGCCGGCCGAGTCGCAGGCGAGGACCGACCCCGCGACTGCCGCACCGCCCGGCTTTCGCTTCCAGAACAAGTTCACGCGGTCCCTGTACCCGTCGTGACGGTACACCCTGGGGAGGGTCCGGATCACGGCCAAGGTGCGGTCCACGTTCATCCCGGCCCGGTACGCGACGACCGAGAGCGGCAACGCCCGGTCGGGGTCGGTGGGCAGCAGTGACTCCACGATCCGGCGGTCCTGCTGGTCCGGGTCCGGTTGAGACGAGTTCGCCCATATCTGATTGGGATTCGACCCGGCCCCGAACCAGCCCTCCAGAACCCGCTTCCACACGGCGTCCCGGCCTCGGCTGAAGGCCACCGATCCCCACCTGGCTTTCAACCCGTTCCTGGCCGGAATCAAGCCGGCGTCGTGCGGCTCCAGGCGTCGGCCCATCTGGGTCACTGCCTCGGTGTTCCGGGTCTTGTACTGGTATCGAAGCTCGCGTGCCCAGTCGCTCACGTCCCGCTCGACCAGCGAGCCGAACACACCGCCGGCCCGCGTCCACGACCCCCGGATGAACTCCCGAACCTCCTCGACGGCCAGGCCGGCATCGGCAACGACGGTGATGTCGTAATGCTGCTGATTCACGGCCGTGACGTGGGCCACCGCGTCGAGTTCCATCACCTGGGGGTGCCGGTGGCGGCGATTGCGGCAGGCCCGGACCAGTTGCTTGATCGCCCGTTCGTGGTCCCCGATTGTGGCCCCGGCGGGCAGCTTGAGACACCCCCGAAACAGCCTGACTGTGCCGGCCGCGTTCAGATCGCTGACGATCTGGGCAGTGATGGCGTTCTCCTTCATGGCCCAGTGGTGACGGCACGCCAGCGAACAAGACGGCGTCCGGCAGCGGATCGGAGTACCCTTCTCCTTGCTCAACTCCCAGAACCCTCGGCGGTGGGGGCAGAAGTGGCGGGGGTCGGCTTGGCCGAAGACGCGGGATTGGTCCGTGGAATCCGGGCCGGGTACGATAACTAAGGTCAAGGTGGTCCTTTCGTGCGGCCGGCTCCTTTTGCCAGGGGGTGCCGGCCGCACAGTTTCTTGGTGCCAGTATCTTGCCAACTGGACGTGATTCTCAACTGCCAGTTCATCCGCCCGGCGGGGGAGACACTAAAACAGAAGAACGCTGGTGTCCCTGGGACGAAGTGGGTAGTCGTAACCTCAGGGGTTTTGCAACACAATTTCTGAGTTCCCAACTCCTTAACCCATGCATGGGCGATCAGTCGCTCACACATTAACAGTCTGGACACCCCTCGTCGGCGGGCTAAGAATGACTCCAACAATGTCAATCAAACTATGAAATGGTAATGGTTTTCGATGCACACGGTTTGGAGTGTGCTTCGGTAAGCGGACAGATTAGCTGAAGGAACCTTTCGCCGGAGGCGTCAGGCGTTAATAGGTCGTTGGAACGTGGAGTCCTTCAAGTAGCGGTAGACGGTGAAGCGGCTGATGCCGAGTTCCGTCCCGATCTTCGGTGCAGACATCCCTGCCAACGACAACTCCTTTACCTTGGCCCGCATCTGCTCGACGCTCATGTCGATCTTCGGCAGACCGGCGAACTTGCCCCGGCGGCGGAACGGGACCGGGTCGGGCACGAACGCGGCGGACAGCAAGCCAGCCTCGGTCAGCTTCCACAAGTCCTTCGTCTTCCCCCCGGTCATCGGGGCCAGCACCCCGCAGTCTGACATCCGGGTGCCGTCCGTCCGGTAGTAGAGGGTCCGCCTGCTACCGTCCCTCAGGGCAACCGCGACCGTGACCATCTTCGCCTTGAACTTCGCCCCGTCCACGTCGATGTCGATCCGGTTGATCACGAACTTGATCGCCTGCCGGAGTTCCCGCCTCAGGGCGACCCGCTCCTCCTCGTCACACGACCTCAACTTCTCGATCAGAGCCTGGGATCGAAGGTAGGACGCCTGGACCGGCACCGCCGCCACGTCCAGTTTCTTCCTGACCTCGTCCAGTTCGTCCTTCCACTCAGCCAGGGTCGGGAGCATGGACGCCATCTTCGGGTTGACCCGGATTTGGGCCTCCAGCCTGGTGACGGCCTGGTCAAACTCCTTCTCCTTCTCCCTAAGCTCCTCGACGCCGGTCCCCTCGTCGCCCAGCTTGAGTTTGACCTCCGACAGGAAGTACAGGAGGCAGCGTTCGATGTGGTCCAGCTTCACGCCGGGGTTCGACAGGTCAGCCGGGCAGTAGTACTTGACCCCGTCCTTGGACCGGAAGACCACCGGCTCGTTCTTCATGTAGACGAGGGAGGTGAACAGGTTCGCGGCCTTAACCGAGGGCTTGCCTGCTTCAGGAGTTCGTCGGCCTCGTCGTCCCACGGGACCGTGCTTCCTGTGCCGGCTAAGTGTCGCGGCCCGAGCCTCCCCCCAGACCTCCTCGGTGACGACCGCCGGGTAGTAGTGCTTGATCACCTCCCCGACCGGGGCGAGCTTGCCGTTGACCAGCATCCGGGGTTGCCACTCGCCCACCGTCGTCCGCGAGTTTAGCACCTTCCTGACGTACACCGCGTACCACCGGCCCGAGCGGTTGATCGGCGGCACCTTCCGCTTGATCAACTCCTGGCAGATGAGTTCCTGGCCCAGACCCTTCCGGCACAGATCAAACATCAGACGGACGGCCTTGGACTTCTCGGGGTGTAACGCGATCTTCCCGTCCTTCACCTCGCACCAAGACGGCACCCTGGCCCCGGCGATTTCCCCGCTCTGGGTGGCCTTACGCCGCTTCTCCTCCCAGTTGAACCGGGAGCGGTCTGACTTGGTGGAACTCTCCCCATAGGCCCGCATGGCCTCGATAAACGCCATGATGCCGGGCAACTCGCTAAGGGAGTCCGCCGTCATCTTCATCTCGGGCCGCATGACGACGAGGACGATGCCGTAATCCCGGAGCAAAACCTTGAGAAGCTCCATCGCGTCGAGAGGGTGTTCCCGGCTCAATCTGTCGAACGACTCGACCAAGAGGTACGACCCCCTCGGGATGTCCCCGCTCTTGCACAGGGCCAGGAACTCGGCCAGACCGCCCGCCCGATCCCCACGACGGTGCCGCCCCTTGTGGCCGCTCACCCCCTCGTCACCGAATGTGCGGTCGAGGGCCAGCCCCTCCCGCTCGCAGTACGCTGCTGCGTACTCCTTCTGCCGCTTCACCGAGAGGCCGTTCTCCTGAGACTTGCGGGAAAACCGGAGGTACAAGTACAACTTGAACATGGCCCTGCTCCCGGACGCGGGTGTTGATCAGGGACATGATACAGATAAATCTTCTGATCGGGTACGTGCTGATGGCCCTGAGCCACTGCAAGCCGAAGTGACGGGCGTCAGTCGTCCGGCGACACGGCTTCCGACCCCGCTCGGGTGGCGACTCCAAGAACTCCAGTGCCCAGACGGTGCTTCATTTCGTACGAATGGCACACGAACGTCCGGGTGGCAGTTGAGCGGGAGAGGGAACGAGAACTCGCCTTCCCCGCTTCGATTTTCACCGACACCGACACTTGCGCTGTCACTGTTTTTCAAGTGACAGTGCAAGTGTCGGTGTCGGTAGCAGGCTGTTGCCGGAAACTGTACGGACACCCTGCAGCAGTTGTCCGTGTCCGCATGGCCAACCGGCTTCTTGTGTCGACTCGGAAAACTTACTTCCCGATGCAGAACCGCGAAAAGATGCGGTCCAGGAGGTCGTCGGTGTGGACGGTGCCGGCCAGTTCACCGATCTCGTCGAGGGCGGAGCGGAGGGCCGCGGCGAGGAGTTCGGGGGGGTCGTCGAAGAGGGCGTGCTGGTGGGCGTCCCGGAGGCGGGCGGCGGCGCGGTCGACGTGGCCGCGGCACCGGCTCTGGCTCGGGGCGAGGGGGGGGCGGGCGAGCGACCGGACCGCGTCCGCCAGCCCGGCTCGCAGGGCTGCGGTGCCGTCTGCGGTGCGGACCGAGGCCGCGATTTCGCCGGGGGTCGCGGGGTCGTTCGGACCCGCAAGGTCGCACTTCGTGCGGACGCGGATCACCTCGGACCTGTCGGCCTCCGGCGGGAAGTGCGCGCCGACCGGGACGCACCAGAGGACGACGTCCGCCCGGTCGGACTGGCCGCGGCCGAGGGCCTGGGCCTGCTCTTCGATCTGGTCGGCGGCGGCCTGCCGGCCGGCGGTGTCGACGAGTTCGACGTCGATCCCGGCCAGCGACACGGTCCGGGTGAGGTAGTCCCGGGTCGTGCCGGGCCGGTCGCTGACGATGGCGCGGTCGCCGTCGGTGAGGGCGTTGAAGAGGCTGCTCTTGCCCGCGTTCGGCTCGCCGACCAGGACGACGCGGACCGGCCGGCCGCTGACCGTGCGGTCGTCGAGTTGCCGGCGGAGGTTGGTCAGCTGGGCGATGCCGGCCGCGACCCGGGTCAGCACCGCGGACCGGTCGACGAACTCGATGTCCTCGTCCGCGAAGTCGAGGGCGGCTTCCACGTCGGCGAGCAGGTTCAACAGGTCGTCCCGCAGGCGTTCGAGCGGCCGGGTCACGCCGCCGGCGAGTTGCGCCAGCGCGGACGTCAGGTCGGCGTCGGTCCGCGACTCGATCACCGCGAGGACCGCTTCCGCCTGGGGCAGGTCTTTCTTCCCGGTCAGAAACGCCCGCAGCGTGAACTCGCCGGGCTGGGCGGCCCGTGCCCCGCCGGCGAGCAGGTCGGCGAGCAGCCGTTCGACCAGCGGCGGGGACGAAATCGTGTGGATTTCGGCCAGGTCTTGCCCGGTGTACGTCTTCGGCGCGGGCCAGAAGTAGACGTCCGCCGGGAGCGCCGCGTTCACCCCCGACAGGCGGAGCGAACCCGTGACGAACCGTCGCGGACGCAGGTCGGCGGCGAACACCGTTCCCATGACGGACCGCGCGTTCGGTCCGGTGACGCGGACGACCGCCCGCAGTCCGGGTCCGGCCGCGGACGAGACGGCGGCGATGGTGTCGTCGGGGTGGGGGATCAAGCGAATGCTCCCGCAAATGAACTCGCCCCCTGAAGGTTCAGCGGGCGAGTCGCGTCATGGAACCATCACCGGATTCACTCGTCGCTGCCGGTCGCCTTGCCGATGGCGTCGGCGGACAGTTTCAGGGCG
Organism: uncultured Alcaligenaceae bacterium; assembly: GCA_964444365.1. Lineage (GTDB taxonomy): Bacteria > Planctomycetota > Planctomycetia > Gemmatales > Gemmataceae > CAYUHJ01. The sequence goes on from CAYUHJ010000110.1 coordinate 8,624, forward strand.
ACGGAGACTTCCGAGCCCTTGACCTTGCTCTTGAGGGTCTTGCCGACCTCGTCGACGAGCGGCTTGAGGTTCTCCTTCTGGCCGGCGACGAACGGGAGGAACGTCTTGGCGGTGTTGATGAGGTTTTCCAGGGTCTTGCCGAAGTCGCCGGCCGAGTCGGCGTCCTTCATGCCCATCGTCACGTCGAGGCTGACGTCCGAGGTGAGCTTGAAGGTGACGGCGACGGTCTTCATGTTGCCTAGTTGCTTGGCGAGTTCCTTGGGGTCGACGCCGGGGATCTTGTCCAGACCGTCCGGCAGTTCGCCGACCTTGCCTTCGACGAGCCCGCAGGCGAACATCGACGCCTTCTCGTCCATGCCCATGAGCAGCGCGGCCAGGTCCTTCTTGAGTTCCGGCTTGCCGCCCTTGATCGATGTCTCGACGGCGGCGACGACGAGCTTCTTGTCCGTCCCGCCGATCAGCGTCTTCTCGTTGGCGACGGCGGCGTACATCGGCTTCTTGTTGTCGCCGTTCTCGTCGACGATCTTGACGAGCTTGTAGCTGCCCTCCTCGACGATGGAGATCTTGGCGTTCTCCTTCTTGGCCTCCTCCTTGGCGGCGTCGAACAGCTTGGCGGCGTCGAACTTGCCGCGGACGACGACGACGACGTTCATGTCGTCCTTGTCCTTGCCCCAGGTGCCGGCCGTCACCCGGTCGATGTCCTTGAGCGGGTCGAGGCCGAGCTTTTCCAGGATCTTCTGGGCGTCCGCGCCCTTGAGGGCCTGCTTCATCTGGCCGAGGGCGTACTTCTTGATGAGGTCCGATTCCAGCATCTGGCGGACGTTCACGAAGATGATCGACTCGGTCTGGGCCGGCAGCAGGTTGTCGACCTCGGCGGCCCGGCCGGGGGCGGCGGTCAACCCGGCGAGTACGACGGCCACGGCCAGGGAACGGGAAACGCGCGACATGGGGATCCTTTCGCGAACGGGGGGAGCCGACACCTGGGGTTCCGCCCCGCGGTGCTACCGCCCGGTCTACCCGGACCGGGCCGGTTCGGTTTCACACAAAAAATCGCCCGCCGACCGGCGTCGGCGACCGGGGCATTCTACGCGGTCGCCCGGCCGGAATCGGCGCGAATCGCCCGGCGGCCGCGGCCGGGCCGGCCCCGGTCCCTTGACCGCACGCCCGACGCGGCTTTATAGTCCGGGTGCGACCGCGAAGCCCCCACCAAGCGAGACTCCCGTGCCGATCCAGATGGAATTGCGGCGGATCATCATCAGCGAAATCGACGAGCACCAGGTCATCGTCCTCCGCGAAGTGGACGGCGAGCGCAGCTTCCCGATCGTCATCGGGCTGTTCGAGGCCACGAGCATCGACCGCCGGGTCCGCAACCTGCCGACGCCCCGGCCGCTGACGCACGACCTCATCACCGCCGTCGTCGACCAGCTCGGCGGCGAGGTCCAGGACATCGTCATCAGCGAACTCCGGGAGCACACCTACTTCGCCAAGCTGCGGATCCGGTACGAGGGGGAACTGACGGAGGTCGACTGCCGGCCGAGCGACGCCATCGCGGTGGCGGTGACGGCGAAGGTGCCGATCTACGTGAACGAGGACGTGCTCGGCGAAGCGCTGGACGATTGAACGCCGGCGGGCGTCATACCGAATCCCGCAGACTCCATACTCTCTCTCCCCTCTCCCCGCTGGGGAGAGGGGTTGGGGGTGAGGGGTGCGACTTCACCCTGAACAGTCGGTGATGCGGGTCTGAGGTTCACCCCTCACCCCCGGCCCCTCTCCCCAGCGGGGAGAGGGGAGCAAAGATCACGAATCAACACCATTCGGTGTCACTCCCCCGCGATGTCCGGCAGGCCGACTTTCTTCAGATACTCGCGTTCCTTCGCCCGCATCTCGGCGGCGGACTCGTCCGTCGTGTCGTCGTACCCGCACAGGTGCAGGCAGCCGTGGATGACGTACAGCGTCAGTTCCTCGGCGAGCCCGTGGCCCCGGTCGGCGGCGTACTCCGTCGCGACCTCGTACCCGATGACGACCTCCCCTTCGAGCTTCCTCGCGCCGGGGTCGGTGTACGGGAAGGTCAGCACGTCCGTCGGCTCGTCGTGGTTCAGGAACTGCTTGTTCAGCCGGTGGATGTGCGGGTTGTCCACGAACGCGAGCGTGACCTTCGACTCGCGGACGCGCTCGCCGTCCAGCACCGCCGTTGCGGCCGCCTTCAGGGACTGGAAGTCGAGCGGGTAGTCGTAGGGGTTCGCCACGGAAACGCGGTTCATGCCGGTGTCCTGAAGGAAGGGACCGGCGGAGAAACCCGCCGGTCATCGGGTGACCGCCCCGGTGTCAGCCCGTCCCCGCGCCCTCGCTCGCGGACCGGGAGAGCTTCGCGTACTTCGCCAGGACGCCGTTCGCCACGCGCAGCGGCGGCTTGACCCACGCGGCCTGGCGCTTCGCGAGTTCGTCCGCGGGGACGTTGAGCCGGAGTTGCTGGGCGTCGCCGTCGATGGTCACGCTGTCGCCGTCCTTGACGAGCGCGATCGGGCCGCCGACCCAGGCTTCCGGGGCGACGTGGCCGACGACGAGGCCGTGGGTGCCGCCGCTGAACCGGCCGTCGGTGATGAGGCCGACCGTCTCGCCGAGCCCCTGGCCCATCAGCGCCCCGGTGATGCTCAGCATCTCCCGCATCCCCGGCCCGCCGACCGGCCCCTCGCCGCGGATCACGACGACGTCCCCGGCGACGATCTTCCGCGCCTGAATCGCCTGGAAGCAGGCCTCCTCGCCGTCGAACACTTTCGCGGGGCCGGTGATGTGCCGGACCTTCAACCCGGCGAGCTTGGCGACCGCGCCTTCCGGGGCGAGGTTGCCGTGCAGGATCGCGATGTGCCCGTGGTCGAACAGCGGCCGGTCGAGCGGGTGGACGACCTTCTGCGGCTTGGCGTACACGCTGGCCACGTCCGCGAGGTTCTCGGCGAGCGTCTTGCCCGTCACGGTGGGGCAGTCGCCGTGCAGGAACCCGGCGTCGAGCAGGGCCTTCAGCACGGCCGGGGTGCCGCCAACGCGGTACAGGTCGAACATGACGTACTTGCCGCCCGGCTTCAGGTCCGCGAGGTGGGGCACCTTCTTGCCGATCCGGTCGAAGTCTGCCAGGGTCCACTCGACGCCGGCCTCGCGGGCGATCGCCATCAGGTGAAGGACGGCGTTCGTGCTGCCGCCGAGGGCGAGGACGAACGTGTAGGCGTTCTCCAGGGACTTCCGGGTGATGATGTCCCGCGGCCGGAGGTTGTTCGCGACGCAGCCCATCAGGGCCTTGCCGGCGAGGTACGCTTCCCGCTCCTTCGCCGACGACACCGCCGGGTTCGACGCGCCGGAGGGCAGGCACAGGCCCATCGCCTCGATCGCGGAGGCCATCGTGTTCGCGGTGTACATCCCGCCGCACGAGCCGTGGCCGGGGCAACTCTCGCACTCGATCTTGTGGAGCTTCTTCTCGTCGATGCTGCCGGCCTGGAACTTCCCGACGGCCTCGAAGATGGACACGATGTCGACGTCTTCGCCGTCCGGGCCGACGCCGGGCAGGATGCTGCCGCCGTAGACGAAGACGCCGGGGACGTTCAACCGGGCGAGGGCCATCACGCAGCCGGGCATGTTCTTGTCGCACCCGCCGACGGCGAGGACGCCGTCGTGGTTCATCGCGCCGGCGACGGTTTCGATGCTGTCGGCGATGACCTCGCGGGAGACGAGGGAGTAGCGCATCCCCTTGTGGCCCATCGAGATGCCGTCCGAGACGGTCGGGGCCCCGAAGGTCTGCGGGACGCCGCCGGCGGCGCGGATGCCTTCGACGGCCTTGCGGGCGAGGCGGTCCAGGTGGGCGTTGCACGGGGTGATGTCGCTGTGCAGCGAGGCGACGCCGACGACGGGCTTGTCGAAGTCGTCGTCGGTGAACCCCACCGCGCGGAGCATGGCGCGGTTCGGGGCGCGGCCGGGGCCGCCGGTCGTGGTCAGGCTGGTTCGCGGAGAGTCGGGCATTTGAGGAATTTCCGGACAGAATGAGGGGGCGAAAAAGTCGGCACTGTCGGCGAAGCCGGCGCGTCGAATAAACTTCGGGAAAACCGCGGGTGCGGGGTTTGCCCCTGCCGGGGCGATGCTCTAAGGTAAGGCATCGTTGGACGGACCGGGTGGCAACGGTTTCCCACCTGCGGTCTTGCTTAGCCCGACGAGTCCCACTTTACTTGGAGTCCGCCCGTGAACAAGATCGTCAAGAGCGTCGTCGAGTTCGTGAAGAAGGAAGACGGCCCGACCGCGGTCGAATACGCCGTGATGCTGGCCCTCATCATCGTGGTGTGCATCGCCGCCATCACCGCCCTCGGCTCGAACGCGAACAGCACGTTCAGCTCCGTCGCCAAGGCCGTCGGCGGCACCACCTCCAGCTGAATCTAACCCAGCCGTTGCTGGGTTTTCCCGTCCAGACTCCGCCATCGTGGCGGGGACTGATTTTCCGAACCACCTCACCCGCCATGAGGTTCCCATGTTCTTGAAACACGCCGTCGGCTTTCTCAAAGCCGAAGACGGCCCGACCGCGGTCGAGTACGCGGTCATGCTGGCCCTGATCATCGTGGTGTGCATCGCCGCCATCACCGCCCTGGGACGGAACGCGAACAGCACGTTCAGCTCCGTCGCCAAGGCCGTCGGCGGCACCACCTCCAGCTGAGTGCCGAGCCGGTCAACAGCACGGGAACCCCGGTCACTCGACCGGGGTTCCCTCGTTTCTGCCCCCGCGTCCTCACTCCTCCACCAGCACCCGCCCCGGCGTGAACAGCTGCGTCGCCCGCGCCTTCGCGTAGGCGGCCTCGACCACCCCCCGGAAGGCGTCCAGCCCCAACCCCGTCCGCGCCCCGAGCCCGGCCAGTTCCAGCGCCAGCGGGAACCCCCGGTGCGGGTTGAGCCCGCCGTCCGCCATCGCCAGGATCCCCGCCTCGACGGCCCGGTCCGCGTGGGCCACGAACAGCTGCGGCGGCGAGTACCGCGTCGCCCGGAACCCGCCGACCACGGTCGCCGCCCCGAGTTTCGTCGCGAACGCCTCCACCTTCTTGCGGTAACCCGCCGCGTAGTTCGCCGTCTCGATGATCGCCTCGACCGCCGGCTTGCCCGTCTGGAAGACCGCGAGTTCGCCGGGCCGCAGCGCGTTCGCGACGGTCAGCAGCGCCCGGTTGGAGAGCTTCTCCGGCACGAACACCCAGCGGGTGTCCCCCAACAGCAGGGCGTCGAGCACCGGGAACGTCTGGTCGATGAGGTCCATCGACCCCGACCCGGTGAGCAGTTCCATCGGGGCGGGCACGCCGTGGCCGAGCTTCCACCGGGACGCGGCCCGTTCGAGCAGGGCCTTCCGCTCGGCGGCGGCCATGAACCCGCGGCGGAGCAGCGTGTGGATCGGGTCGGGTTCGGCGGCCGGGTCCGTGCGGGCCGACCGCTTGTCGAGGACGGTCCGGAGTTGCCCGACCGGGTCGGCGGCGCGGGCGTCGAAGTCGTGCCGCAGGAACGACGACCGCCACGAGTTCATCGCCCCGTCGTACCGGACGAGGCACACCCCGATCGAGACGACCGTCGCGGTCAGCCCGTCGTGCCCGGCGGACACGGCGTCGCAGGCGGTCACGTTGCCGGGCAACAGCAGGTTCCGGCGGGCGTCGGCGAGGTGCTTCTCGGACACGGGGTACACGCCGGCCGAGGCGGGGGCGTCCGGGAACCGGTGCAGTTCCGCCAACACGCGGTCGCGGATGGCCTCCCCGAGCCCGGCCTCTTCCGCGACCGACTTCGCGACGGCGTCGTGAACGTGGGCGAGCAGGTCTTCGAGCCCCGGCCCGGTGCCCCACCCCCCGAGGTCGAGCGCGTCGCGGACGGTCTCCCCGAGCGCCGCTTCGACGGCGGCAGCGGGAACGAGGTCCGGGCCTGCGACACTGGCGTTCATGAGCTCCGCTCCGCGACCTTCGCCGGACGGTGGTCTCGATGATACTGGACTTTCGTCCCGTCGCCACAATTTGAATCGCCACTTCGGGCTGATTTGCTCTTTTTTGGACTGCTGGTCCCCTCCCCCTGGGAGGGGGGAGGGTGAGGGTGGGGGTCGCTTCGGTCGTGGACCGTCACCCCCACCCCAACCCTCCCCCCTCAAGGGGGAGGGGGAAAGATCAATCCTCAGTGTGTTGAGGACATCGGCCTGTCTGCCCGCCGCTCTGGATCGTCGTTGCGGGGGAACGAACGACGCCGGCCGCTCGCGTGCTGCGAGCGGCCGGGGAGAGGTTCGCGGGTCGCCGGGCGGTTAGAAGTTGCCGGCCTTCTTCGCGGTCCGGACCGTGCCGAACTCCAGGTCCTTCGGCACCGCCGTCACCTTCACGTCGAACGACTTCGTCTGGGAGTTCGACTTGAACGGCACCCGCACTTCTGCCGACCGGGCCGCGTTCGCCACCGTCTTGCCCCGGGACTCGCTCGTCCCGTCGGCGTACACCACCTTCACCTCGACGATGTACTCCTTCACCTGCCCGGCGATGCCGTTCGCGATGTCCCACTTCACCTCGATCCGGTCGGTCGAGTCGTCCCCGACGGTGTTCCCGAGGTTCTTCACCGACGTGATCCGGAACGGGGCGACCGACGGGACGACGCCGGCGGGCTTGGCCGCCTCGGCGGGGGTGACGACGACCGCGACGGCGAGGGCGGCAACGACCAGGGCAGCAACTTGGCGACGCATGACATTCTCCGGGTTGAGGGTTTGTGAGGCTCGCGAGTCGTTTCGTTTTGTCGCCCGCGTTCGCCTCTGCCAGGGAATGCAAACCCCGACACATTGCCGGACACCGGACGCGGGAAAATCTCTTGCGGATCGCGAACCGGACCCGTCTTTACTCGGCAGCGGACTGCCGCTAAAAGCCCGCCGGGGATGCTCCCGGAGGGCAGCGGCATGGACGCGAATCGCCGGCTCAGTCTCGTCGTTCCGGCGTTCAACGAGGCCGCCGTCATCGCCCGCGCCGTGGCCGAGGCGGACGACGCCCTCGCGGGGCTGTTCGACGAGTACGAAGTCCTCGTCGTCGACGACGGCAGCTCGGACGACACGGCCGCACGGGTCCGGGACGCGGCAGTCGGTCGCCCGGCGGTTCGTCTGATCGCTCACGGCGCGAACCGCGGGTACGGGGCGGCCCTCCGCACCGGGTTCGCCGCCGCGCGGTTCGACCTCGTCGCGTTCACGGATGCGGACTGCCAGTTCGACCTCGCCGACCTCGGCCCGCTCGCCGCCCTGACGGACCGCGTCCCGATCGCCGTCGGCTACCGCGCGAACCGCCAGGACCCGTGGCGGCGGAAGTTCCTGTCCCGCGGGTACAACCGCCTGACGCGGTTCCTGCTCGGCACGCGGGTGCGGGACGTGGACTGTGCGCTGAAGGTGTTCCGCCGCGAGGTGCTGGCGCAAATTCTGCCCGAAAGCCGGGGGTTTTTCGTCAATACAGAGATGCTGACCCGAGCCCGGCAGCACGGCTATGCGGTCGCCGAACGGCCCGTGACGCACCGCCCGCGGGCGGCCGGTGACAGCAAGGTGTCACTGTGGGAGGTGCCGAAAACGCTCCGGGTGCTGCTCCGGTTCTGGTGGGCGACCCGCCGGACGCGGCCGACGGCGGTGCTTTCCGCGCAGATCAAACAACCCGCACGAACTGCTCGGCTTCCGTTCGAGTTCGAACCCGTCCGTCCAGTTGCGCGTCCCGCAGCGCGTCGAGAATCCGCTTGAACGCGGGGCCGGGCTTGAACCCCATCGCCCGCAGGTCGTCGCCGGTCAAGAGCGGGGGAGGGGTCAGCACGTCCGCGGGGGTGTCGCGCAGGACCGCCTCGCAGAAGTCCGTCGAGATCCCGGCAGCCCGGTGAAGCGCGAGCAGTTCGCGGCTTCCCGGGTGCGCCAGGATCGGGTACAGCCGCGACTTCGGCATCGCGGACGCATCGTGCAGCGCGGCTGCGTTCCGGACGAGCCAGGTGATTCTCGCGATCTCGTCGTTGGAAAGCCGCAGTCGCCGGCCGACCGGTTCGGGGTCGCAACCGGCGGGGGCCAGCAGCGCCGCGAACGCCAACTCGAACGAGACGTCGCCCGTCAACCCGGCCAGCACGCGGTGCGATTCCTCGAAGGTCGCCGCGATTTCGGGCAGCACCGGCCCGACCAGCCCGAACTCGGCGAACAGCCGCACGGCCCTTGCCCGGTGCCGGTTCACCAGCACCTTGCGGAACTCGTCCGCGATGCGTTCCGCACTCACGACGCGGATGTCGTCGGCCATCGCCCGCGCCGCTGTGAACGTCGCCGGGTCGACGGTCAACTCGAATCGGGCCGCCATCCGCACGGCCCGCAGCAACCGGAGCTTGTCCTCCGCAAAGCGCTTCGCCGGGTCGCCGATTGCTCGCAGCACCTTCGCGGAGAGGTCCGCCTGGCCGCCGACGTAGTCGATGACTTCGCCGGTGAGCGGGTCGAGAAACATGCCGTTGACGGTGAAGTCCCGGCGTTCGGCGTCTTCGCGGGGCGAGGAGAACACGACCGCGTCCGGCCGTCGGCCGTCGGTGTAGTCGCCGTCGGTGCGGAACGTCGCGACCTGCACCTTCAGCCATTCGCCGGCCGCATCACGGGGGCCGAGCACCTCGACGACGCCGAAGCTGGCCCCGAAAGAGTGGCACCGCCGGAAGTGGGCCTTCACCTGTTCCGGCGTCGCGGACGTGGCGACGTCGTGATCGGCGGGGACCAGCCCGAGCAGTTCGTCGCGGACGCACCCGCCGGCGAAGAGGGCGACGAACCCCGCCTTCTGCAAGCGGGCGACGACATCGGTGGCGAACTCTCGCTCGGTCATGGTGGAGGTAAGGCGAGCGGCGGGGCGTCAGCCCGCCGTGAAACGGGCGAGCCGCTTGCATCTTACTCACGGTGGGTTAGCGTTGCTGATCTTCGACGCGCATTGCGGTTCGACGCTTCTTCACGGCGGGCTGACGCCGCGCCGCTCGCCGCGTCAGCCTCCCGCTTTCCCCTTCACGCCGCCGGGGAGGAGGACCCGTTCGATGAACGTGGTGTCCACCTTCCCGTCCACGAACGCGGCGGTCGTGAAGATTTCGCGGTGGAGCGGGATCGTCGTGGCGATGCCCTCGACGCCGAACTCGCGGAGGGCGCGGCGCATCGTGGCGATGGCTTCCTCCCGCGTCGGCCGGTGGACGAGGAGCTTCGCGACCATGCTGTCGTAGTTCGGCGGGACGCGGTAGCCGGAGACGACGTGCGTATCGAGCCGCACGCCGGGGCCGCCGGGGGGGTGCCACTTCGCGACGGTGCCGGCCGACGGGCGGAAGTCCTTGGCCGGGTCTTCCGCGTTGATCCGGCACTCGATCGCGCTGCCCCGCTGGACGATGTCCCGCTGCGAAAACCGCAGCTTTTCCCCGGCCGCGACCCGGATTTGCTCCTTGATCAGGTCGATGCCGGTGACCAGTTCCGTGACCGGGTGCTCGACCTGAATCCGGGCGTTGACCTCGATGAAGTAGAAGTTGTTGTCCTTGTCCACGAGGAACTCGCACGTCCCGGCGGAGTAGTAGCCGGCGGCCTTCGCGAGCCGCACCGCGGCGTCGCACATGCGGTCGCGGACCTTCTCGGGCAGGTTCGGGGCCGGCGATTCCTCGACGAGTTTCTGGTGCCGCCGCTGGAGCGAGCAATCCCGCTCGTAGAGGTGGACGACGTTGCCGTGCTTGTCCGCGAGGAGCTGGACTTCGATGTGGCGCGGTTGGTCGAGGTACTTTTCCAGGAAGACGCTGCCGTCCTTGAAGGCGGCCTCGGCTTCCTGGCGGGCGGCGGTCAGGCCGCTGGCGAGGGCGGCGTCGTTGCGGGCGACGCGCATCCCCTTCCCGCCGCCGCCGGCCGCCGCCTTGATGAGCACCGGGTAGCCGACGGCCTTGGCGAACTTCATCGCCTCCTGTTCGTCCGTGATCAGCCCGTCGCTGCCGGGGACGGTGGGCACCTTGGCCTTCTTCGCGAGTTGCTTGGCCTTGTCCTTGTTCCCGACCGCGTCCATCGCCTCGGACGGCGGGCCGATGAACTCGATCTTGCAGTCCCGGCAGACCTTCGCGAAGTGCGAATTCTCCGAGAGGAAGCCGTAGCCGGGGTGGATGGCGTCGGCGTTCGCGACCTCGGCGGCGGCGATGATCCGCTGGACCTTGAGGTAGCTGTCCCCGGCCGCCGGCGGGCCGATGCAGATGGCCCGGTCCGCGAGCTTCAGGTACGGCGCGTCGCGGTCGGCCTCCGAGTAGACGACGGCGACCTCGACCCCCAGGTCCCGGCAGGCCCGGATCACCCGGAGGGCGATCTCCCCGCGGTTCGCGACCAGAATGCGTTGAAACATCGCTTCGCTCGGTGCGGAACGCGGAATTCGGAATGCGGAATAGAAGACGATTCTTCCATTCCCCATTCCGAATTCCGCACTCCGAATTCGGGTTAGGAGGGGTCGATCCGGAACAGCACGGTGCCGTACTCGACGAACGCGCCGTTCGCGACGCACACCTCGGCGACGGTCCCGGACACCCCGGCGGGGACTTCGTTGAAGATCTTCATCGCCTCGATCTGGCAGACGATCGTGTCCGGGGACACCCGGACCCCGGCCTTGACGTAGTCGTCCTTGTCCGGCTTCGGCTTGGCGTAGAAGGTGCCGACCATCTCGGACTTGATCTCGTGGTACGGCTTGAGCGGCGCGGCGGGGGCGGCGGTCAGCGTGGCGGCGGGGGCGACCGCCGCGGGGGCGGCGGCGACCGGGGCGGGCGGCGCGGCGGGGACGG
>CAYUHJ010000111.1:0-8032 GCA_964444365.1 uncultured Alcaligenaceae bacterium
GGTCTTCACTTCGGCGCACGCCGTTTCGATCTTTCCGTCGGGCCTCGCGACGTCTCGATCCAACCTACACAATCCCCTTCAACTCCTTCAGCAACTTCTCGATCTCCGCGTTCGTGCCGACGCTGATCCGCAGGCCGTCGCCGTAGCCGGCGTAGTTCATGTAGCGAACCAGAATCTTTCGGCGCTTCAGTTCCTCGTAGATCGGCTGCACCGGACGGTCGGTGCGGCGGCACCACACGAAGTTCGCGTCCGACGGCGTGACGTGGAAGCCGAGCGCGCTGAGGGCCGCCGACATGTGGCCACGGGTCGCGAGGATTTGCGACCGCAGGCTGGCGTAGTACGCCTGGTCCTCGATGGCGGCGGTGGCGGCCGTCAGGCTCAGCACGTCGCAGTTGTAGGAGTCCTTCACCTTGTTCAGTTCGCGAATCGTCGCCGGGTCCGCGACGGCGAAGCCGAACCGCACCCCGGCCAGCGCGTAGTACTTGCTGAAACTCCGCGTCACAATCACATTTCGGAATTCGGAACTCGGAACTCGGAATGACGCCCCGGCTTTGGATTCCGCGTTCCGCGTTCCCCGTTCCGCATTTCCCGAGAGCCCGTTCCACTCGCAGAAGTCGCCGTAGGCCTCGTCCAGCACCAACGGCCCGCCGAGTTCCGCCGCGAACCGCTCGACTTCGCCGAGCCGCAGGGCCGTGCCGCTCGGGGAGTTCGGGTTCGGCAGGAACGTCAGGTGCGCCCCCTTCACCGGCCACGGGCTGGGGAGTTTCCAGTCTTCGGTGAACGGCACCGTCTCGAACCTCGCCCCCTGGATCTGGGCGAGTGACCGATACAGTACGTAGCTCGGCGTCGGCGACGCGATGAGCCCGCCTTCGGGAACGTAGGCGCGCGTCAGGATCGTGAGGATGTCGTCCGAGCCGTTGCCGATCAGAATCGCGTCGGGGTCGACGCCCAGCACCTTCCCCGCGGCCTTGCGGAAGGCGTCCCCCGTCGGCGACGGGTACTTGCGGAGCTTGTCCCCGGTCAGCACCGCCTTCACCGCCTCGAAGACGCGCGGCGACGGCGGGTACGGGTTCTCGTTCGTGTTGAGCTTGACGATGTCCGCGTCGTTGAGCTGCTCGCCGGGCGTGTAGCCGGCCATCTGCTGGATGGTGCTGCGAATGCCGTTCATGGGTGTATTCAAAAGAAGAGAAGATTTCACCACAAAGGCACAAAGATCACACAAAGGGTCACAAAGAAGCAATGATCTTCCGGTCTTCTTTGTGGAGCTTTGTGTGATCTTTGTGCCTTTGTGGTGAGATTCTGGATTACTTTTTCATCGCTGCGCCGGCGGGGACCTTGTCCGGCTTCGGCTTCGGGCGCTTCTCCGGGCCGCTGTCGTTGGCCCGCTGCTCGACGCTCAGGGCGTGGGCGGGGAGGCCTTCCTTGTTCGCCAGCAGGACCACGTCCGGGGCGATGTCCTTCAGGCCGTTGCGGGTGAACCGGAGGACGCTGGTCCGCTTGCGGAAGTCGTTCGCGCTCAGCCCGCTGGTGAACCGCGAAGTTCCGCCCGTGGGCAACACGTGCGACGGGCCGGCGGCGTAGTCGCCGAGCGCGACCGGGGTGAACGTGCCGAGGAAGATCGCGCCGGCGTTCTCGATCTCTTCCGCGACGGCGTACTCGTCCCGCGTTTGAATGTGCAGGTGCTCCGGGGCGAGCTTGTTGACGCAGTCGATGGCCGCCTGCTTGTCCGGGGCCAGCACGAACGCCCCGTACCGCTCCAGGGAGTCCCGCGCCAGGTCGCCCCGGCTCAGCTTCGCGAGCCGCTTTTCGAGGGCTTCCTTCACTTCGTTCAGAAGCGGTTCGTACCACGTCACGAGGACCGGCACACCTGGCGAGTGCTCGGCCTGCGCGATCAGGTCGAGGGCGATGTACTGCGGCTGGGCCGAGTCGTCGGCGATGACCACGATCTCGCTCGGACCGGCAATGCAGTCAATCGCGACGGTGCCGTAGACGTACTTCTTCGCCAGCGCGACGAACTGGTTGCCGGGGCCGACGATCATGTCGACGGCTGGGATGCCGTCCACGCCGTAGGCGAGGGCCGCGATGGCCTGGGCCCCACCGAGCCGGTAGACTTCGGTGATGCCGAGCTCGTGGCAGGTCGCCAGCATGTCCTTGTTGTACGCCCCGGTGTCCTTGGGCGGCATCACGACGGCGATGTCCTTCACCCCCGCGGCCTGGGCCGGGCGGACGGTCATGAGCAGGGTCGAGGGGTAGGCGGCGGCCCCGCCGGGGCAGTAGACCCCGACCCGCCGGAGGGGCCGGTACCGGAGGTGGAGTTCGTAAGACCCCGAGACGCGCAGTTCGGCGTCGCGGTGCATCAGCCCGGACTGGAACGAGTCGATGTTGTAACAGATGCGGCGGATCGCGTCGAGGAAGTCGGGGTCGGCGGCGGCGTGGGCGTCCGCGAGTTCGCCCGGCTTGACCTTGACCGCGTCGGCCTTGAGTTTCACCTTGTCGAACGCTTCGGTGTATTTCAGAACGGCCGCCAGCCCGTCGTCGCGCACATCGGTGCAGATCTTCTGCACGGCCCTGGCCGGCGCAAGGTGTTCCCCGAAAACGGCTTGCGTCAGCTTTTTGGACGACGGCGACACGACCTCGGCGTCGATTTTGAACTGATCCCGGAGCTTGGCGAGTTGCTGGTTCGCGTTCGGGGCGGACAGGTCGATTCGCCGCAACTTCAGAGCGGGCATCGGGTTGACTCAGTGTTGGGGCTCGTGCGATCGTGTCAGGGCGGAACGATCGGACAGAAAAAAACGGGCCGGAAACCCGACCGAGACGCAAAACTCTCACACTCTGTTATACGGAACCGCGACCGATCCGCAAGGACGGCGGCCGCGGTGGCCGCAGACCGGAGCCGATCAACCGACGGGAAAACTCGCCGATTGGCCGCAAAACACTCGTGGTTGCACCTGCCAAGTTCTTCCGGGATCGGGTCGTGTGGCAAAAGACTAGCCACAGGCGCAAATGTTCGTGCCGGGTTGAACGCGACTGCCTACTTTCGGCGCACGACCCGCCCGCGTCGGTGACAAGTGTACGCTTGACCGTTGTGTCGTAGCGGCGGACCGCTGAAACTTCACGATCTCTTCAACGGCGTTTCCCCCCACGAATTCCCACGCCCCGAGCAGTTCGCGCCGCTCTTTCTGGCTTCTCGGGTTCGACGGTATGCCGGTTGCGTCGGCGGTGACAGCTTTCTTGCCACGACTGTCGCCCCTGCCCCGTGAACCGGACCGGTTCGCTCTTTGGACGGAAACGCACCCTTGAAGCCCACCCGGTTCGGTCGGACAGTCTGGCTGGCGCTCCTTCTGGCGTCCGCGTTCGCCCCCCCGGTGGCCGCCCAGTCGCCGGCCCCGTCGCCGGCCGCCCCGCCGGACTACTTTTCGGGGTCGGGCGCGACGAAAGACGGCAAGCCGAAGTGGCCGGACCCGACCGGGCAGCACACCGGGGCCGCCGTCACCCCGGCCGCCGACGGCAAGGGCGACCCGAACCCGGCGGCGATGTCCAACCAGGACCTGTACGACCGCATCGCCCACAACGCGGTGTCGATCAACCTCGTCTGGGTGCTGGTCTGCGGCTTCCTCGTGATGTTCATGCAGGCGGGGTTCGCGCTCGTGGAAACCGGGCTGTGCCGGTCCCGGAACGCGGCGCACGTGATGGCGATGAACTTCATGATCTACCCGCTCGCGTGCCTCGGGTTCTGGGCCTACGGGTTCGCGATCGGGTGGGGGAACTGGACCAACGGCCCGGTCCCGGCCGGGTGGTACTCGACCCTCGGGCCGGGCACCGCGGGGCTCGACTCCGGGTTCGGCCTCGGGCCGGTGTTCGACGACCAGAACAAGGCCACCGGGAAGTACACCTACGGCCTGTTCGGGACGAAGGGCTTCTTCCTGGCCGGCGTCGACGACGTGTCCATCTTCGCGCTGTTCTTCTTCATGATGGTGTTCATGGACACCACCGCCACGATCCCGACCGGGGCCATGGCCGAGCGGTGGGCGTGGCACAACTTCGTGCTGTTCGGCCTCTGGGTGGCGTTCCCGTACTGCCTCGTGGCCAACTGGGTGTGGGGCGGCGGGTGGCTGGCGCAGGCGGGGTTGAACTGGGGGTTCGGCCACGGGGCCGTGGACTTCGCGGGGTCCGGGGTCGTCCACCTGATGGGCGGCGCGATCAGCCTCGCCGGGGTGCTGGCCATCGGCCCGCGGATCGGGAAGTACCACGACGGGAAGCCGGCCGCCGTGCCGGGGCACAACCTGCCGATGGTCGTGCTCGGCACGTTCGTCCTCGCCTTCGGGTGGTTCGGGTTCAACGCCGGCTCGTCCCTCGCCGGCACGGACCTGCGGATTTCCGTCATCGTGGTGAACACGATGCTCGGCAGCGCCGGCGGGGCGGCCGGGGCGCAGGTGGCGCTGTGGTACAAGAAGATGAAGCCCGACCCGTCGATGCTCTGCAACGGGATGCTGGCGGGGCTGGTCGCGATCACCGCCGGGTGCGCGTTCGTGGACAGCTGGGCGGCCGTGCTGATCGGGCTCGCGGCCGGCCTGATCGTCGTCAACAGCGTGCTCTTCCTCGAGGACCGCGGGCTCGACGACCCCGTCGGGGCGATGTCCGTCCACGGCGTGAACGGCATCTGGGGGCTGGTCGCGCTCGGGCTGTTCGCCAACGGCAAGTACGGGGCGGGGTGGAACGGCGTGGAGCGGCCGGCGTTCGTCGCCCGGTACGGGTCCGACGGCGTCCGCGGGCTGCTGTACGGCGACGCCTCCCAGCTGTTGGCCCAGGTGCTCGATGCGGTCGTCATCGCGCTGGCCGGGTTCGTGCTCGCCGCCGTCTGGTTCGAGTTCAGCAACCGCATCACCCCGCTCCGGGTGACCGCGGACGAGGAAACCCGCGGGCTCGACATCACCGAGCTCGGCACCCAGGCGTACACCGACCGGACCTCCACGCCCAACACCTGACCCCCCCAACACCTGACCCGCACTCGCCCGGAAGACGGCACCATGACCGCGACGGATCCCAAACTCGACGAGTTCCTGGCGGGCGTCCGCCGGTGCGGGCTGTTCGACCCCGCCGCCGTCGACCGCTACCTGCAGGAGAACGGCACGCCCGCGACGCACCAGCTCCTCGCCAACCGGATGATCCGCGACGGCCTGCTGACGAACTTCCAGGCGCGGATGCTGCTGGACGGCAAGTCCCGGGGGTTCGTCGCCAACGGCAAGTACAAGATCCTCGAACTGGTCGCCGTCGGCGGGATGGGCGCGGTCTACCTCTGCGAACACAACCTGATGCGGCGGCTCGTCGCGATCAAGGTGCTGCCGAAGGAGATGCACTCGCAGGCGGGCAGTGCCGAGCGGTTCCTGCGCGAAGCCCGCGCCGCCGCCGCCCTCGACCACCCGAACCTGGTCCGGGCGTTCGACCTCGACCGGCTCGGGCAGGCCAACCAGTACTGCCTCGTGATGGAGTACGTGGACGGCGTGAACCTGCAGGTGCTCGTCGAGAAGTCCGGCCCGCTGCCCGTGTCCCGGGCGGTCGACTACACCCTGCAGGCGGCCGCCGGGCTGCACTACGCCCACCAGGCGGGGCTGATCCACCGGGACGTGAAGCCGGCCAACCTGCTCGTCAGCCGGCAGGGGGTCGTCAAGCTCCTCGACCTCGGCCTCGCCCGGTTCTTCGCGGACTCGGCCGACAACCTGACCACCGTCCACTCCGGGGACGCGATCCTCGGCACGGCCGACTACATGCCGCCCGAACAAGCCCTCCAGGGCACCGTCGACACCCGCGGGGACCTGTACTCCCTCGGGGCGACGCTGTACTACCTGCTCGCCGGGCACCCGCCTTACACGGACGGGACCGTCCGGCAGAAGCTGGTCTGGCTCCAGACCCGCGACCCGGAGCCGCTCGAACGGGTCCGGCCGACCGTCCCGGCGGGGCTGTCGGCGGTCGTGGCGAAGTTGATGGCCCGCAACCCGAACGACCGCTACCCGGACCTGCGGGCCGCCGCGGAAGCGTTGCGGCCGTTCGTCGCCGGGCCGACCCCGCCGCCGGACGCCACCGAGATCCCGGGCCACTGCCCGCTGGTGGAAAAGCTGCTCGCCGCCGCCGCGAAGACCGGGTCCGGTCCGGTGTCGGTCGGGTGGGGTTCGCCGTCGTCCGGGGAGTTCACGGTCCCGGCCGCGCCGCCGGGTTCGGGGACGTCCTCCCCGAACAACGGCCCGACGTCCGCCGTCACCGCGGGGGCCGGGACGATCGACCTGACCGACCTGCCGACGTTCCGCGGCCGGCGGATCGACGCCGGCGGCACCACGGCGACGCCCAACCGCACCCTGTCGGACACGAGGCCGACGCCCGCCCTCCCCGCGACCCCGGTGAAGGGGTCGAGCCGGTGGGCGATCGTCGGCGGCGTGGTCCTCGGCCTCGCCTTCGTGATCGGCGCGTTCGCCGCCAACCAGGCGAACCGCCCCCCGGAGATGCCCTCCGGCGCGAGCAGCAAGGCGAAGTAGCCGCCGGCTACTCCATCGTCAGCACCTTCAGCCTGACCGTGTCCGCGGGGAAGTGACTACCGGGAACCCTTCGTCGCGCCAGGTTGCCAGGCTCAAGGCGGGCCACCCACTCGAGGACCAGTTGCGCGAGACGAAGCCATACTCAGAAATGAACTGTGTGAATGTCGCTCCCCGCATACTCATCGAGCCGACAGCTTCCATCCAAGGAGAGAGGTTAGACTCGGCTACGGCTCCAAAATAAGAGCTGTCAAGGTCGCAACAGAGATAATACTCGGTCACCCCGAGTTCGAAACAAAAATGTATCCACAATTCGGGCTTGGTGTTATTGCGTGCGCGACTTCTTTCGCAAGCAATCCTGGTCGCATTTGCAACGCCAGAGGGTTCAATCATGGCCTTCCATGCGTTTGGGTTGGACTGCAAACCGATGGCTGATTGAAACACAAGGTAATCGGCTGGCAAGCAAAACCTACTCTTGAGGTCGGTCATCGGAAGAGTATTTTCAAAGACATCACCGATTTCCTGGAGCATCCGAACAACCACTTCCGCATGCCCTTGAACGCTCGGTGGTACTATTGAACTCGAAAAATCATTGGCAAGTGGCTCCCACGCACCTCGCATGACGCATGGCAACCCCGCGGCCTGATTGATCCAGGATGGATGAAGCTCGCGAGCGGCAACGCTCAGATCCTTGAGCCGGTCGCGATGCCGGGTATCCGTCAATGGCGTGTCGACGAACTCCGCTTCCAACCGAAGGTACTTCGCTTTTGCTCCCTCGCCGTGTTCGTCCAGCCAGTCCGCGTAGACGAGGCGGGGCAAGGACGCGGAGGGATCGGCTTGGATCGCACGCAGCAGAAGTTCTTCGTCGGTCATCGGGTGGCCTCCGGGATTACTTCTTCGTCACGACCTTCAGCTTCACCTTGTCCGCGACGAACGTCTTTTCCCCGGCCTTCGCGAACCGGATGCGGACCTTCCGCAGCGCGCCGAGGCCGCCCACGTCGACGATTTGCCCGATGCCGTACTCGTCGTGCTGGACGACCTGCCCGACGGAGTACGAGCCGTCCCCCGCGGCGACGCCGGGCTTCACCGGCTCGGGCTTGCGCGAACCATACCCGGCGTTCAGAGCCGCGGCGGACGACTTCGCCCGCCACTCGTCCATCGCCGTCCGGCCGACGTTCTTGAACGCGGACACGTCGACGTGCCGGGCTTCGGGCGGCAGTTCCTCCAGGAACATGCTCGGCACCGCGTACAGCGCCTGCCCGCGGAACTCCCGCAGCCGGGCGTGGGTCAGGTAAAGTTCCCGCATCGCCCGCGTCATGCCGACGAAGCACAGCCGGCGTTCCTCCTCCACGTCCTCGTCCTTCGCCAGCGACCGTTCGTGCGGGAGCAGGCCCTGTTCCATCGCAAGGACGTAGACCACCGGGAATTCGAGCCCCTTCGCGGAGTGCAGCGTCATCACGGAGACGTGGTCCGTGTTCTCGTCCCAGCCGTCCACGTCGGACGCGAGG
>CAYUHJ010000111.1:8042-19331 GCA_964444365.1 uncultured Alcaligenaceae bacterium
TCGGCCAGCGTCCGGGCGTTGTCCTCGTCGTGGAATTGCTTCGCGGCCGTCACGAGTTCTTCGATGTTCGCCAGCCGGTCGGCGTCGTCCTCCTCCTTGGATTCCGCGAGCGCGGCACGGTACCCGGACTTGTCGAGCACGAGCCGGATCAGTTCGTGCGGCGGGTCGCCGAGGTGGGCGCGGAGGTCCGAGATGAGCCGGAAGAAGTCGCGCAGCCCGGTGGCGGCCTTGCCCTTGATGTCCGGGACCTGGTGGACCCTCCCGGCGGCTTCGAGCGGCGAGATTTCGTGCGACTCCGCGAACTTGGCGAGCCGGTCCAGCGACACCTTCCCGATGCCGCGAGCCGGCTCGTTCACGACGCGGAAGAAGCCGACGGAGTCGTTCGGGTTCACGAGCAGCCGCAGGTACGCAAGAACGTCCTTGTTCTCCTTCCGGTCGAAGAACGCGAGCCCCTTCACGATCTGGAACGGCACCCCGTGCTTGACGAACGCCGACTCCAGCGACCGCGTCAGGGCGTTGATCCGCAGGAAGATCGCGTGGTCGCGGTACCGCAACTTCCCCGCCCGCACCGCGTCTTTAATGCGAACGACGACGCCTTCCGCCTCGTCGAGCCCGTTGTCGAACGTCAGCACCGTGACGGGGTCGCCGGCCGGGTTGTCGGTGGTGAGCGTCTTCTTCTTCCGCTGCTTGTTGTGGTCGATCACAACGCTGGCCGCGTGGAGAATCGCCTTCGTACTGCGGTAGTTCTTCTCCAGGGTGATGACCGTCGCGGCGGGGAAGTCCCGCTCGAAGTCGAGGATGTTTTTGATGTCGGAGCCGCGCCATTTGTAAATCGAGTTGTGGACGACGACACCGTTGGCGATGAAGTTGTGGCGTTCCGGAACGGAGACATCGTAGACCGGGCCAGCGTAGTCTTCCCGACTGATGCGTGCGATCCGGCACGCGCGGATGACGCCGCCGACTCGCACTGGCACGAGCATTCCAGGCTGCAGACAGGCCGCGGCCATCGGTGAGAACGGTTCGTTATCGACAACGAAATCGAACAGCTCGGAGGAATGCCGTGCCACTTCTTCGGCCTGAAAGGCCGTTTCTGTCAGCCCAGGGCGAAGCCCTGGGTCGGGCGATGCCTCATTTTCGTCCCTGAAGGGGACGCTCAACCGCACCTTGGCGAACGACCCTTTCAGGGCCGAACGCGGGTAGTGTGGCGATCCCCGACCCAGGCCTTCGGCCTGGGCTGACAGAACGAGCCTTTCAGGCCCGAAATCCACTCCAAGGTCGTGCGTGCCGCAGCGAGAATCGCGGGCAAAACAGACGTGGTTCGGCGTCGCCTTTAGAACGGTGCCGTTCTCCATCTCAATGCGCAGGACGCTGCCTCGATACGGGTTCACCATGATCTTGTCGGCTACCCGGTTCTCGACTTCGCCTCCACCGGCCGCGGCGTGGACCGTGTCGCCGTCTTTCAACGTCTCGATCGCCCGCGGGCCATTGGGCGTATCGACCATCGTGCCCGGCAACAGGCACTGGTCAGGATCCCCGACGACGCACAGGTTCGGGTGGTGGATCGAGAGCCGCCGGGCGATCTCGTACTGGGCCTGGTTCGTGTCCTGGTACTCGTCGATGAGGACGTAACGGAAGCGGGCGTCGAGGTCGGCGCGGAACTCCTCGTTGAGCTTCAGCGCCATCGCGGGGAGGTAGAGGAGGTCGTCAAAGTCCATGCCGTTGGCCGCCCGGAGGCGCTTCTCGTAGCCGTGGTACACCTTGGCGGCCGTTTGCGTGAAGAAGTCGTTCGCGGTCCGCTCGTACCCGGCCGGCGTGAGCAGCTGGTTCTTCGCCTTGCTAATGGCCCCGGCGATGCGCTCCGGGGTGAACTTCACGCTGTCGAGGTTCAGCGCGTCGAGGGCTTCCTTCACCAGCTTGTTGCGGTCGTCCACGTCGTAAATGGTGAAGTTCTTGTCGATGTTGAGCCGGTCGGCGTACTGCCGCAACAGCCGTGCCCCGAGGCTGTGGAAGGTGCTGACCCAGACGCGGTTGCCGGGGACGAGCTGCTCGACCCGGTTCTTCATCTCGCCGGCGGCCTTGTTCGTGAACGTGATGGCGAGGATGCTGCTCGGCCGGACGCCCTGCCGCAGCAGGTACGCCACCCGGCGGGTGATGACCCGCGTCTTGCCCGACCCGGCCCCGGCCAGGATCAGCAGGGGGCCTTCCCCGTGTTTGACCGCGGCCTGTTGGGACGGCGTCAGGTCGGCCAGCAGGTCGGCGGCGGGGTCGGACATCGGCGAGACTCCGGCGGGAATGCGGAACGCGGAATGCGGAACGCGGACTGAAATCCGGCCGCCGGGGGTTCCGGGACTTCGGAGAATAAACCGAGATTGTACACGATCGGGGGGGACGCATGGACATCGCCGGGATCGGCACGCAGGTGGTGGAGTGCGTGCGGGTCCGCAAGCTGATCGACCGGCACGGGGAAGTGTTCCTGGCGCAGGTCTACACGCCGCGGGAGCTCGCCTTCTGCCGGGACCGGACGCACTCCACGGAGCACTACGCGGCGGTGTGGGCGGCGAAGGAGGCCGTCTTCCGCAGCCTCGGCACGACGTGGCGGAAGGGGACGGCGTGGACCGACGTGGAGGTGCGGTGCGACGCCCCGGGCGACCCGCTGGTCCGGGTGACCGGGCCGACGCGGGAGGTGCAGGACGCCCGCGGCGTGCGGCACGTCCTGGTCACGTTCGCGCACTGCCGGTCGTTCGCCACCGCGACCGCCATCGCGGTCCGGGGGTAGGTCACGTCCCCTCGGCGATTTCCCGCATCAGTTGCTTCGCGGACTTGTACGCGATTTTCAGGCTCGTGATCCGGGCCTCGATCTGGTCCGCCGTGAACAGCCGGTCCGGGTGGCACTTCGGCAGCCCGGCCAGTTCCATCGTCAGCGGCAACAGCTGGATGAAGTCCTTCATCCGGGCCTGCTTCATTTCCGGGGTGACGTCTTGGCTCACGGCTCGGCTCCTGAAGTGGGGGACACGCTCAGCGTATGCCGACGGGAAAGCGGACTCAAGCGGTCCGCCGGGAACCGCGTCTTGCCGGTTGCGACCGGGGCGAGGTACAATGCGGGTGCGTTTTACGAAGTATGCCCTCTTGCGGGTCCGGCCATGCGAACGCTCCTCGCCTCTCTCCCCGTCGCGGTGCTCGGCCTCGTCCTCGGGTGCTCCTCGGAGCCGGCCGCGGACGGGTGGGGGGACACGGCCGGCAAGCCGCGGGTGATCGCGTCGTTCGCGCCGATCTGGTGCTTCGCCGAGAACGTCGCCGGGCCGGACGCCGTCGTCAAGCCGCTCATGACCGGCCAGGGGCCGCACCACTTCGACGGCACCGCCACCCAGGCCCGCCTCTTCCAGAAGGCCGACCTCGTGCTGGTGAACGGCCTCGGGCTGGACGACAAGCGCGTCAAGAAACTCGCGGACGCGTCGCGGAACAAGAACCTGAAGGTGATCGACCTCGGCGGGAAGATCGACCCGAAGACGCTGCTCGAATCCGACGGGTGCCCGTGCGGCCACGACCACGGCGACGACGACGGCCACGACCACGGCGGCGTCGACCCGCACGTCTGGCTCGGGCCGGACCAGGCGGTCAAGATGGTCGAGGGCATCCGCGACGCCCTCAAGGCCGCCGACCCCGCCCACGCCGCCGGGTACGACGGCCGGGCCGCGGCGTACATCGCGAAGCTGACCGCCTTGAAGGACGAGGGGAAGGCGCTGCTCAAGGACAAGACCGACCGCAAGCTCGTCACCTTCCACGGGTCGCAGAACTACTTCGCGAACGCCTTCGGGCTCAAGATCGCGGGGGTGGTGCAGTCGACGCCGGGGAAGGAGCCGAGCGCGAAGGAACTGGACGCGCTGGTGGCGGCGTGCAGCAAGGACAAGGTCCGGGTGATCGCCGTCGAGCCGCAGTACGCGAGCAAGTCCGCCGCGGAGCGGATCGTGGCGCACCTGAAGGGCGTCCCGGACCCGGTCGTGATCGCGCTCGACCCGCTGGAAACCGCGAGCGAAAGCGAACTGACCGCGGACTGGTACGTCGCGAAGATGCGGGCGAACCTCGCGGAGCTGGCGAAGGCGATGCGGTGAGCGGGGTTTACGGCTCCGCCCAGAGCAGCACGGCGGCGTGGCCCGCCGCGGCGAGTGCCCCCAGCTTCGCGGCCGCTTCCCCCGGCGGGGCGGCGAACGGGTCGTGCCAGTCGAACGGCAGCCCCCACGCCTTCACGAACGGCTCCGCGAACCGCGGGCAGGTGTCGACCGTCGGCCCCGCGAGGTGGCTCCGCCAGCCGCGGACGCCGACCAGCAGCTTCACCGGCAGGCCCATGTCGTAGACCGCGTTCCGGAGCGCGTCCCCCGCCTCGAACAGCCCGGTACACTGGATCGCCACCAACGGCCTCGCGCCGCCGAGGAGCAACCCCGCCGCGACGCCGACGGCCTCCCCTTCCCGCGTCGGCCGGACGACCACCAGCGACGACGAGGGAAAGTCCGCCTCCCACGTCCCGAGGTGGGAGTCCGGAATCCAGACGAGGTGCGTGAACCCCGCCGCCTCGACGGCACGAACGACGGACATCGGGCGGCCTCCGAATGTGACACCCGACGGCAGACCGCCCGGGAGCCGCGAACGCGCGTGGGCGGCAGATACCGAATCGCCTGGATTCCGGATTCTGTCTCCCCCTCTCCCCGCTGGGGAGAGGGGTTGGGGGTGAGGGGATTCAATTCATCCACCTGCCATCGTCGATCGGGGCGGTCGGTCCCCCCTCACCCCCGGCCCCTCTCCCCAGCGGGGAGAGGGGAGCAAAGATCGCGAATCAAAACCGTTCGGTATGCCTTCCTGGGTCCGACGGCCGTGTCCCCAGGGCGGAGGGGAGCCGCTCGCTCGCGTTCGCGGCTCCGAGCGCGATCACCCCATAGTCACGCTCGCCAGGAAGTCGCGGTTCGTCTTGTGCTTGCCGATCTGCTTGAGCAGCAGGTCCATCGCCTCGACGGGGTGCATGTCCGAGAGCACCTTGTGGAGCAGGTAGTTCAGCCGCAGTTCCTCGGCGTCCATGAGGAGGTCTTCCTTCCGGGTGCCGCTGCGGTTCACGTCGATGGCGGGGTAGACCCGGCGGTCGACCATGCGGCGGTCCAGGTGGAGCTCCATGTTCCCGGTCCCCTTGAACTCCTCGAAAATCACGTCGTCCATCTTGGACCCGGTGTCGATCAGGGCGGTGGCCAGGATGGTGAGGGAGCCGCCTTCCTCGATGTTGCGGGCCGCCCCGAAGAACCGCTTCGGCTTGTGCAGCGCGTTC
Source organism: uncultured Alcaligenaceae bacterium (assembly GCA_964444365.1). Taxonomy (GTDB): domain Bacteria; phylum Planctomycetota; class Planctomycetia; order Gemmatales; family Gemmataceae; genus CAYUHJ01. The sequence continues at coordinate 13,351 of CAYUHJ010000111.1, forward strand.
GCGTCGATGCCGCCGGAGAGGATCTTGCCGCTGGTGGGAACCTCCGAGTTGTAGGCGCGGGCCAACCGCGTGATGCTGTCGAGCAAAATCACCACATCGGTGCCGTACTCGACGAGCCGCTTCGCCTTCTCGATGACCATTTCCGCGACCTGCACGTGCCGGCTCGTCGGCTCGTCGAACGTGCTGCTGACGACCTCGACGCGCGGCCCCTTCACGGTGCGGCTCATGTCCGTGACTTCTTCCGGCCGCTCGTCGATGAGCAGGACGATGAGGTAGCACTCCGGGTGGTTCGTGGTCAGCGCGTTCGCGATCTTTTGCAGCAGCACGGTCTTCCCGGTCCGCGGCGGGGCGACGATCAACCCGCGCTGCCCCTTGCCGATCGGCGTGATGAGGTCGACGATCCGGGTGCTCAGTTCGGACGGGTCGTGTTCGAGCTGGAACCGCTGGTCCGGGTGGAGCGGCGTCAGGTCGCTGAACACGGCCTTCTGCGTGAGCAGGTCGGGGTCGTGGTAGTTGATCGCCTCGACGCGGAGCAGGGCGAAGTAGCGTTCGGCTTCCTTCGGCGGGCGGATCTGCCCGGCGACGACGGCCCCGGTCCGCAGCCCGAACCGGCGGATCTGGCTCGGCGAGATGTAGATGTCGTCCGGGCACGGGAGGTAGTTGTAGTCCGGGCTGCGGAGGAACCCGAAGCCGTCCGGCAGCACTTCGAGCGTGCCCTCGCCGAACATCAGGCCGTTCTGCTTCACCCGCTCCTTCAGGATGCGGAAGATCAGGTCTTGCTTCTTGAGGCCGGCCCACTCCTCGCGGGGGAGCTTGTCGTCCTTCGCGGCGGTTTGCAGCTGGGCCAGCGACATCTGCTGGAGTTCGGTGATGTACGTGCTGCCGCGCTTGATCTCCTCGTAGCGGCTGTTCGTCTCGGCGTCGAACCCGGACTCGTTCGGGTCGACGCGGCCGCGCTGGGGCGGATTCGCCGGGCGGGCCGGTTGCACCGGTCGCGGCGGGGCCGGTTCGACGGCCCGCGGCGGTTCCACGGGCTCCGCGGCGGGCGGGGGCGCGACGGCGACCGGAGTCGGGGCCGGAACCACTTCGGAAGCGCGGGCCGGGGCGGGCTCGTCGATGAGCCCGGCCCCGAACGCGGGCTCGTCCTCGGAGGCGGCGACGGGGGCGGGTGGGTCGACGGGGACCGGCGGCGGGGGGACGGCGGGGGCGTCCTCGACGGGCAGCGACGGCTGATCCAACCGGGGGCGGGAGCGCGGCTTCGCCGGGCGGGTCGGCTTCGTCTCGGGGGTCGTCTCGGACATGGGAGAAGTCCTCTGCGGCCCTGGGCGGGCCTCGGTCTCGGGCACGTGAGTTAAACGGGGAGCAGTCCCCAGCGGTCCAGCAGCGAATCGACCTGTTCCTGCAGCTTCGTCGGAGAGTCGTCGTTGAGGACAACCGCGTCCGCCCGGGCTTTCTTCACCTCGGCGGGCAGCTGGGCCGCCTCCCGCGCCGCGAGGTCGGCGTCCGTCCACCCGCTCCGGGCGGCGAGCCGTTGAACCCGCAGCTCGCGGGGGGCGTCGACGTACACGAGTTTGTCGCACACGTCGGTCCACCCCGCTTCGAGCATCACCGCCGCGTCCAGGACGACGAACCGGACCGCGGGGTCGGCCTGCCCGCGGGCGATGTCGGCCCGGGCGAGCTCGCCGATTACGGGGAACACGGTCGCTTCCAGAAACTTGCGCTCGGCGGCGTCCGAAAACACGACCTCCGCAATGGCCCGGCGGTTCGCGGTGCCGTCCGGTTTTCGGACGCCCTCGCCCCACCGCTCGATGAGTTTTTCGAGTACGCCGGCGACACCGAGCGCGTCGTGGCCGAGTTTGTCGCAATCGACGACGACGCCCCCCCGCCGGGCGAACGCGGCCGCGGCACTCGACTTCCCGGCCCCGATCCCGCCGACCAGGCCGATGATGGGTTTACGGGTCATGGCGTGGGGCCGTTCGTCGAGCCTTGGTTCTGGAGCAGCGCCTTCAGCCGTTCGACCTCGGCGGCAAGGGCGTCGGCCCGGGCCTTTTCAGCGGCGGCGTTGGCTTCAGCAGCAGCGGCGTTGGCTTCAGCGGCGGCGGCGTTGGCTTCAGCGGCGGCGGCCTGTTCCGCTTGTGTGGGGAACGGCTCCCCTGTCACGGCATCGATGAGCCGAAGCATGATGCCCTCAGGACGCACTCGGAACCCGAGGGAACACCCGAGCGATCCATCAGCCGCCAGGGGCATTCGGATGTACCGTGTGCCCTTTAGTTGGAATCCCATCAATGGTTCTGGAAGGTACAGTGCTTCCGGATCGAAGATCACGTATTCCGGGACAGACAGCTTGCGATACCTCGCCCGCTTCGACTTGAGATCCTTTTTCCAGGTGGACTGGGAAGCCATCTCGAAGACCACTCTCGGCACTGCCCCGTTCTCTTCCCAACTGAAGAACGATCGCCGGTGGTGGTTCCCGACTCCAGGAACAATCATCACGTCCGGTGCGGTACGGGCTTTGGGGTTGCCGAGTTCCCAGTACCAAAACATGTCAGAGGCGATAAACACGTCCGGTCGATCCTTGAAGAAATCCTGAAGCGCCGCGTGGAGCATCAGGATCGTCTGGACATGGATTCCCGTTTCGGCCATGGGCTTTCCATCGCTACTGGGATACCCAAGTTTCTGTTCGGGCAAGAGGTTCGCCATCACACGTCCTCCCCTTCGAGCCAGTTCGCCCCGGACACCACGTCGACCTTCAGCGGCACGTCCAGCCGCATCGCCCCGGCCATTTCCTCGCGGACCAGTTTCGCCAGCACCGGCACCTCCGCCGGCGGGCACTCGAACACGAGTTCGTCGTGGACCGTCAGCAACATCTTCGCTTCCAGCCGGTCCGCGTTCAGCCGCTTGTAGACCGCCAGCATCGCCAGCTTCATCAGGTCCGCGGCCGACCCCTGGATCGGCATGTTGATCGCCTCGCGGGCGGGTTGCGTCCGCATCCGGAAGCTGGACCGCACGTCGCGGTCTTCCAGCTTGAACCGCCGCCGGCGGCCGAGGATCGTGCCGACGGAGCCGGTTTGCCGCGCCTCCGCGAGCAGGCCGTCCTGGTACTTCAGCACCTTCGGGTAGCGGGCGAAGTACTCCGCGATGAACTTCTCCGCGTCCGTCTTCGGCATCCCCAGGCGGACCGAGAGCCCGACGGCGGACATGCCGTAAATGACGCCGAAGTTCACGGTCTTCGCCACCCGGCGCTGCTCGCCCGTGACGGCCGCTTCGGGCACCTTGAAGATCTGCGCCGCGACCCGGCTGTGAATGTCCGCATCGTCCGCGAACGCGGATCGCAGGTGCTCGTCCCCGCTGAAGTGGGCCAGGAGCCGCAGTTCGATCTGCGAGTAGTCCGCGCTGACGATCCGCCAGCCGTCGCGGGGGATGAACGCCTGCCGGATCTGCCGGCCCTGTTCCGTCCGGGCGGGGATGTTCTGCAAGTTCGGGTCCGACGAGCTGAGCCGGCCCGTCGCCGCGACCGTCTGGTTGAACGACGTGTGCAGCCGGTTCGTCCGCGGGTTGACGAGGGCCGGCAGCGCGTCGACGTAGGTGCCCTTCAGCTTCGCGATCTGCCGGTGTTCGATGATCTTTCGCGGCAGCGGGTGGCCGAGCGCGGCGAGGCGTTCGAGCGATTCCTGATCGGTGCTCGCCTCGCCGGTGGTGCCGGTTCGCTTCTGGACGGGCAGCCGCATCTCGTCGAACAGGATTTCGCGCAGCTGCTTCGGCGAGCCGACGTTGAACTCCCGGCCGGCGAGGGCGTGGGCGTCCTTCTCCGTCGCGTCGAGTTGAACCTGCATCTCGGCGGACAGCTTGGCCAGGAACGGCACGTCGAGCCGGACGCCGTTGTACTCCAGTTCTGCAAGCACCTCGATGAGCGGGATTTCGAGGTCGTCGTACAGCTGGCGAAGCCCCGCGGTTTCGAGCTCGGGCTCCAACTTCGCCGCGAGGCGGAAGGCGGCGTCGGCGTCCTCGCCGGCGTAGGCCGTCACCTTCGCGACCGGCACCTCGGCCATCGTGATCTGCTTCTTCCCCTTGCCGATGAGCGTGTCGATGGTGATGTTCTCGTGCCCGAAGTACCGCCGGGTCAACTCGTCGAGGTTGTGAATCCGCTCGCCGGCGTGCAGCAGGTAGTCCGCGACCATCGAATCGCCGACGACGCCGCGGAGGTCGACGCCCGCGGCCCGCAGCACGAGCCGGTCGTACTTGATGTTCTGGTTCACCTTCCCGATTGCCGGGTTCTCGAAGATCGGCTTCAGCGCCGCGAGCGTGGCAACGGGGTCGAGGACCGCTTCCCCCGCCGGGCCGCGAACGGGGAGGTAGTACGCCTTGCCCGATTCCCACGCGAACGCGAAGCCGACGATGTCGCCCCTCAGCGGGTCGAGGTGCGTCGTTTCCAGGTCGAACACGAAGCGCTTCTGCTTCGAGAGCTTTTTCAGGAACGCATCGAACTTCTTCGACGTGTCGACGGTCTCGTACTCGCCGTTCCAGTTGTCCGGCGGGGGCGGCTCCGCTTCGGGGGCGTTCGCGCCGAAGGCGAAGTCGGCACCCGGAGCGGGCTCGGCGTCCGGGGCGTCGATCAGGTCGAACAGCGACGCCTGCCCCGGCCGCGGCTTCTTCGGCTCGCCGACGGGCGGCTTCGGGGCGGGCTTCGTGACCGCCTTCGACGGGGGGGCTTCGCCGATCGTCGCCAGAATCTCGGCGTTCTTCTGGGCTCCGCTCGCCGTCAGTGTCGAACGCACCCGGTTGGCGAAGCCGCGGAAGCCGAACTCCTGGAAGAGTTCGAGCAGCCGCTGGCCGTCCCAGTCGCGCCGCCGCCAGCCGTCCCAGTCGAAGGTGAGCGGCACCCGCGTGTCGAGCCGCACGAGTGTCCGGCACTTTTCCAGCGACCCGTCCGCAATGGCCTTCTTGAGTGCTTCCTTCAGCTTCGGCCCGCCGACCTCGTCCGCGTGGGCGATCAGGTTTTCGAGCGTGCCGTACTGTTGCAGCCACTTGGACGCGGTCTTCGGCCCGCAGCCGGGGACGCCGGGGACGTTGTCGACCGAGTCGCCGACGAGGGCCTGGAAGTCGACCACCTGGGAGGGCTCGACGCCCCAGTCCGCCTTTAGCCCGGCCGCGTCGAGCGTTTCGCCCTTGCGGAGGTTGACGATCCTCACGCGGTCGGAGAGCAGTTGCCGGCAGTCCTTGTCGCTGGTGCAGAGGTTGACCGTCAGCCCGCGGGCGGCTCCTTCAACCGCCAGCGTCGCGATCACGTCGTCCGCCTCGTAGCCGGGGATGCCGATGACCGGAATCCGCATCGCGTCGAGAATCTCGCGGATCATCGGCTCCTGCGTCAGCAGCTCGGGCGGCGGCGGCGGGCGGTGGGCCTTGTACTCGGGGAAGATGTCGTTGCGGAAGGTGTCCCCGGCCACGTCGAACGCCGCGATGAGGTAGTCCGCCCCCTGGTCGTACAGGTTCATCAGCGCCCGGGTGACGCCGAACACCGCGTTCGTGGGCCGGCTGTCCGCCGCGGACATGCCCCCGAGCGGGATGCCGTGGAACATCTGGAAAATGAGCCCGTGCGCGTCGAGCAGGTACAGGCTGCCGGCGGAGTCGAGGTTCGGCGGTGGCGGGGCGGGGTTCACGCGGCGGGGTGCCCGGGGGTGGGGGGGAGGGTATTTCGGTCAGAACGCCCGTCCGGGGCATCGAACGCTTGACTTGGAATCGAATCGGACGGGTCTGTTCGGGCGGGCGCTAGATGGTGATACCGAAAGTGTACAGCCGTGCCCCCGGAAGTGTCAAGGGCCGGGGCGAAGGGGGACGAAGGGGGAGTACCTCTCGATTTCGGCACTTCCCCTTCTGCAGTGTCACTGACACGGAAAACTTCACTGCTTTCAAGTGAAAACAGTGATGGTGCGAGTGTCAGTGGGTCGGCGCGGTGTCCGTTTTGATTGGGGCGTCTCGGCGAG
>CAYUHJ010000112.1:0-19209 GCA_964444365.1 uncultured Alcaligenaceae bacterium
GGCTCCCCCTCTCCGCTTCGGGGAGGGGGCTGGGGGGAGGGGTTGTCCCCGCAATCGCCGCACTTCTTCTCTTCGCTTCGCCCGCCTTCGCTGGATTGCACTACTCCGGCGAAACCCTCCGTGAACTGCCTTCGCAGTGGTCCGGGTTCCTCCCCGATCACCGTGCGTTGCGGGCCGTCGCCACGCCGAAATTCGACGCGAATCTCCCTTCTTCACCGCTGCGAGACACCTACGCCGATGCTGCGTTGAAACTGGAAGCCGCCGCGAAATCGCGCGAACTGACCGCGGACGAGTCCGCCGACCTCGGGGCGCTGTACGTTCGCCTCGGGAAGCCCGAGAGGGCCGTCGAAGTCCTCCGTGCCGCGTCGCGTTCGCACCCGGACCACTTCCGAATCGCCGCCAACCTCGGCACCGCGTGGCAACTCGTCGGCGACCTGGAACAGTCCGTTGCCGCCCTCGAAGACGCGGTCCGACTCGCGCCGGATTCCCTGAAGGACGCGGAGAAACTGCACCTGCGACTCGTCCGCGGCCGGTTGAAGCAGGGGAAGGACGCATCCGCGCTCGACGACCTGTTCGGCGAAACGTACCCCGAGAACGCCGCCGCCCTCGTTCAGCGGCTCGCGCTCTGGCTGCCCGCCGACGGCCGGCTTCTCTGGCAACTCGGCGAAGTCGCGAACGCCGCCGGCGATGTCCGCACCGCGGCGAACATCCTCGACGGCTGCGTCACCGAGTTCGGGCTGAAGTCGGACGTGCTGCGCGACCGCCGGACGAAGTACCGCGCCGCCGCTGAGGCCCTCGAAAAGAAGGGGGAGCACGCGAAGCCCGGCACGATCGCGTTCAAGTCCGCCCGGCCCCTGTCCCGCAGTTTCGACCCTGCGAAGTTGCCGGCAATCGTGCCGGACGGCGTGAACCGTCTCCCGTGGCCCGCCCTGACGGAGACGGAAATCGGCAAGGGGTTTCGGCCCGCGTTCCTGAAGCACGTCGAATCTCTGGACGGCAAGAGGGTCCAACTCGCCGGGTACATGACGCCCTCCGCCGGCCGCGACGCGGACGTGACCGGCTTCCTACTCACGGAAAACCCCATCGGCTGCTGGTTCTGCGAGGTGCCGAGCCCGACGCAACTGGTCAGCGTCGAACTGCCCGATGGGAAAACTGCCGAGTTCGTTCGCGGCGTCGTGAAGGTGACCGGCACGCTCAAGTTGAACCGCACGGACCCGGAAGGGTACGTCTTCACGCTGACGGACGCGGTCGTCGGGCAAGCGGACTGACGGGATTCCTGCCGCCGCTGTATACTGGATGCATCCGCTACTCGCTCACCTTCTTCGCTTGGGAATCGCGATGCCCGCTCTCTCTGATTTTGCCGTCCACCTCCGCCCGCAAGACAACATCGCGGTCGCCTCGAAGCCCATCCCGGAAGGGACCGCGCTCGCGTTCGCCGGCCGGACGGTGACCCCGCCGACGGGCATCAAGATGGGCCACAAGTTCGCCGTCGAGCCGATCAAGGAAGGCGACCCGATCCGCAAGTTCGGCCAGATCATCGGCTTCGCCAGCCGCGCGATCGGCGTCGGCGAGCACGTCCACGTCCACAACATCTCGGCCGGGAAGTTCGAGCGGGACTACGCCTTCGGTGCAGACTGCCCGGCCCCGCTGCCGCAACCGACCGAGTTCCGCACCTTCATGGGCTTCGACCGCGGTGCCGACCGCCCGGCCCACCAGCGGTACGGCACCCGCAACTACGTCGCGATCATCAGCACCGTGAACTGCTCCGCGAGCACCTCGAAGTATGTCGCCGAGCGGATCCGCGCGTCCGGCATGTTGAAAGACTTCCCCAACGTGGACGGCGTCGTGCCGATCACGCACCGCCACGGCTGCGGGATGCAGTACGAGGGACCGGACCACCAGCAACTCGAACGCACCCTCGCCGGCTTCGCCCGCCACCCGAACGTGGCCGCGTACATCCTCATCGGCCTCGGCTGCGAGATCGTGCAGGTGACGCACCTCGTCGAACACGAGGGCCTGGTCCAGCTCGGGCTCAGCAAGAACGGCTCCGCGAAGTCGCCGACGATGCTGACCATCCAGGAGAGCGGCGGCATCGGCAAGACGGTCGACGCCGGGGTGAAGGCCCTCGCGGAACTGCTGCCGAAGGTGAACGAGGCGCGACGCGTCGAACTGCCGGCCAAGCACCTGATCCTCGGCACGAACTGCGGCGGGTCCGACGGCAACAGCGGCATCACCGCGAACCCCGCCCTCGGCGTCGCCTCGGACCTGATCGTCCAGCAGGGCGGCACGAGCATCCTCGGCGAGACGACGGAAATCTACGGGGCGGAACACGTCCTCACCCGGCGGGCCGTCTCGAAGGAGGTCGGCGAAAAGCTCGTCAAGCGCATCAAGTGGTGGGAAGGCTACACCAGCATGTTCGGCGCGGAGATCAACAACAACCCGAGCCCCGGCAACAAGGAGGGCGGGTTGACGACCATCTACGAAAAGTCCCTCGGCGCGATCGCGAAGGCGGGCTCGACGGCAATGGTGGACGTGTACGAGTACGCGGAACCGGTGAAGGCGAAGGGGTTCGTGGTGATGGACACGCCGGGCTACGACCCGGTCAGCATGACGGGCATCGTCGCCGGCGGCGCGAACGTGTGCGTCTTCACGACGGGCCGCGGCAGCGTGTACGGGTGCAAGCCCGCCCCGTGTTTGAAGGTGGCCACCAACACGCCCATGTATGAACGCATGGAATCTGACATGGATATTAACGCCGGCAAGGTCTTGAGCGGCTCATCGGTGGAAGCCGTCGGCCACGAAATCTTCGAGGCGATTCTGGCGACGGCGAGCGGGAAGAAGACCAAGAGCGAAATTCACGGCGTCGGCGAAGAAGAGTTCGCCCCGTGGTCGATCGGGCCGACGTTGTGATGTTATCCATTTCGCAATGTCACGTTCGCCGCGACGCGACCGGGTTAACCGTCGGGGCGAAGTCGACCGGGTTCCCCTTCGCCCACGAGGAACTCGCCCTGCAAACAGCGGCGACGTTCGGCACCGTCCCCGCCGCTGTCTTCGCGGTGCCGTTCGGTGCGTCGCACGTCGCGGTCGGGCAAATTGCGGACGGGGCGTTCCGGTTCCTCATCCTCGACCGTTCCCTCTACGAAGCCCTCGGCGACCCGTTCGCAGTCGCCGACCGGTTCCCGCCGAACTGGAACGCGCGGGGCGAACTCGAAGCCCTGGAGTGGCCGCCGGAACCGCTGCCCCCGCGGGCCGTCGAAGAGGTGCAAGCCACGCTCAAAACCGGCGATTCGCCGCTGCTGTTGGGCATGACCCAGGCCCTCATCGACGGCAGTCGCGTGCTGCTCGTCCGCCCGGAACCCGACCCGGAACTGCTTCGCGGGTTGTGGAAACTCCTGCCCGACCGCACCCGTTGCGACCTCTGGCCCGCGACGTTTGCAAACTCTGTCGGACTCGGCTTCCACGTCGCGATCGTTCCGCAAGCCCCGACGGTGTGGCCCGTCGGCTACCTCACCGAGGAGCAGGCCCGCGACTACCCCGAGGGGCGGTACGAACTCGCCCTGCAAATCGCGGCCGAGGACGGCGACCAGGCCGCGTTGAACAAACTGTTCGCCCGCCGGTCGAGCCGCGACACATTGCGGCTAGCGATTTATATGGTGGTGTTCGCATTCCTCGCCGCGGCGGTGTTGAAGTTCGTGTAGGAGAGTTGTGATGCCCACATCCGAGCGAGTCCTCTGCATCCCCGCATCACATTTCGCTGCCGTGGGTGCGTTTGAAGGGTTCCGCCCGGCGAACACCGAGTATCACACCGCTATCTTGAACTCCGCCGTTTACACCTTCCGCTCCCGAAGCGAAGTCGAGACCGACCCCGCCTTCAAGCAACTCATCCCCTACGTCGTGCTCGTCTCCGGGCCGTCCGTGTTCCACTACCGCCGCGGGGCGAGCGGCACCGAGAAACGCCTCGCCGCGCTGCGTTCCGTCGGCATCGGCGGGCATATCTCGGAGGCGGACGCTGTGGGAGGAGCCGACCCGTACCGCACGGGAATGATGCGCGAACTCGAAGAAGAAGTCGCGCTCGGCAGCCGGTTCACGGAACGGTTGCTCGGCTTCATCTACGACCCGCGCACGTTCGTCGGCAGCGTTCACCTCGGCGTGGTTCACGTCCTCGAACTCGAATCCCCGTCCGCCACACCGCGCGAAGACGCCCTCGCCGATGCCGGGTTCGCCCCCCTTTCCGAGTTGCTCGCCGCCCGCGACGGGTTCGAGACGTGGTCGCAGTTCGTGCTCGAAGAACTGTCCGCCGCCCGGTGAGTTGCCCGATTTGCGAACCGCGATTGCCTGGACAGCCAAGCCGAAATCGGCTTCCGGTGCCATACTTCTTTCACGCACCCGGAGGACGACCGTGACCCCGCCCGACCTGCTAACGATGATCCGCCCACGCCGAAAAATCACCGGCATGTCCGCGATCCTGCTCCCGTTCACCCCCGAAGGGGAAGTCGACTGGCCCGCGTTCCGCGGCCACGTTGCCCGAACCGCGAACGCCGGCCTGACCCCCGCCGTGAACATGGACACGGGGTACGTCAACCTGCTGGACGAGGACACGAAGCAGCGGGTGCTCGACGAAACGCACGCCGTCCTGGGCGGCAAGACCTTCGTCGCCGGGGCGTTCGTCGCGGACCGGTCCGGGGCACCGTTCCGGGCGGACGAGTATCTCCGCCGGATGGAACCGATCGCGGCCCGCGGCGGCACCCCCGTCATCTTCCAGAGTTACGGCCTCACCGGGCACCCGGATGTCGTCGCCGCGTACGCGGACCTCGGCCGGCGCGGCGGTCCGTTCATCGGGTTCGAACTCGGTACCATGTTCGCGCCGTTCGGCCAGATCTATTCCCTGGACGTGTACCGCGGACTGCTGGAAGTGAAGGAGTGCCTCGGGGCGAAGCACTCGTCGCTGAGCCGGGAAATGGAGTGGGAGCGGATTCGCCTCCGCGACGCGGTTCGCCCGGACTTCAAGGTGCTCACGGGCAACGACCTGGCGATCGACATGGTGATGTACGGCAGCGACTACCTGCTCGGGCTCAGCACCTTCGCCCCGGACGCATTCGCGAAGCGCGACGCGTACTGGCTCGCCGGCGACCCGCGGTTCTACGAACTGAACGACGCCTTGCAGTACCTCGGGTTCTTCGCGTTCCGCAACCCGGTGCCGGCGTACAAGCACACCGCCGCGATGTTCCTGCACCTCCGCGGCTGGACCGCGACCGACCGCACGCACCCGAACAGCCCCACCCGGCCCGCGTCCGACCGCGAGATTCTGCGGGACATCGGGCGTTTACTCGACGTCCCCCTGGAGGACCGCCGATGAGCTTCCCCCGCGTCAACAGCCTGAAGACCGCCGCCGCGTTCGCGGCACACCTGTCCGACCTCGGCGTCGATCTGCCGTTCGACGAAACGCTCGCGTCCGGCCCGGACGCACCGCTCGCCCAACGGTTCGCGGGTGCCGGGGTCGAGGTCGGCAACCGGTTCGCGATCCTCCCGATGGAAGGCTGGGACGGCACGGCCGACGGCCGGCCGACCGACCTGACCCGCCGCCGGTGGCGGAACTTTGGCCTCTCCGGGGCCAAGCTCATCTGGGGCGGCGAGGCCGTGGCCGTGCGGCACGACGGCCGCGCGAACCCGAACCAACTCGTGCTCAACCGCGACACGCTGCCCGATCTCGCCGCGCTGCGGGAGGAACTCGTCGCCGCCCACCGCGACCGGTTCGGCCGAACGGACGACCTGCTCGTCGGGTTGCAACTGACCCACTCCGGCCGGTTCGCCCGGCCGAACGACAAGGCCCGCATCGAACCGCGGACGCTGTACCGGCACCCCGTGCTGGACGCGAAGTTCGGCATCGCCGACGACCGGCCGATCCTCACGGACGACGAGATTTCCCGGCTCATCGAGGAGTTCGTCGCGGCGGCCGTGCTCGCGCAGAAGGCCGGGTACGCCTTCGTGGACGTGAAGCACTGCCACGGCTACCTCGGGCACGAGTTCCTGTCCGCGGTCGACCGGCCGGGGAAGTTCGGCGGCAGCCTGGAGAACCGCACCCGGTTCGTGCGGGAGGTCGTGTCCGGCATCCGCGCCGCCGCACCGGGGTTGCACGTCGGCGTCCGGCTCAGCGTGTTCGACTTCGTCCCGTTCCAGCCGGGGCCGGAAGGCACAGGCGTCCCCTCGGACAACCCATCCGCTCGCGCGTTCGCGTTCGGGGCGGACGGGACCGGCGTCGGCGTGAACCTCGACGAGCCGATGAAGTTCCTGAACGTGCTCGATTCCCTCGGCGTGCGGCTCGTCTGCACGACGGCGGGCAGCCCGTACTACAACCCCCACGTCCAGCGGCCCGCGACGTTCCCCCCGTCGGACGGCTACCAGCCGCCCGAAGACCCGCTCGTCGGCGTCGCCCGGCAGGTGAACGCGGTCGCGGCGGTGAAGGCCCGGTTCCCTCATTTCGGCTTCGTCGGCTCCGGGTACTCGTACCTGCAAGAGTGGCTGCCGCACGTCGGCCAGCGGGTCGTCCGAACGGGAATGGCGGACTTCATCGGCCTCGGGCGGATGGTGCTGTCGTATCCGGAAATGCCCGCGGACGTGATCGAGGGGAAGCCGCTGGCGCGGAAGAAGATTTGCCGCACGTTCAGCGAGTGTACCACCGCCCCGCGGAACGGGATGGTGTCCGGCTGCTACCCGCTCGACCCGTTCTACAAGTCGCGACCGGAGTACGGGCAGTTGTTGGAGTTGAAGAAACTGGTCCGGTCGTAGCCGGCTGGTATTTTGTAGAGTGGATCGAGCTGCCGCGGCGCTGACCCACCGAACCGGCAACGACCGCCTGCCACGCCGGTGGGTCTTCGCCGCAGCGGCTCGACCCACCCTACAAGACGACGGTGTGCTGGGAACCGCGCATGGACCCGGACGACGAACTGTGCCTGTGCTTCCACGTCAGTCGGCGGAAGCTCGTCAACTTCGTGCGGATTTACCAGCCGAAGGTGCCGAGCCAGATGTCCGAGTGCGGCGGGGCCGGGACCGGGTGCGGGTGGTGCGTCCCGTTCCTGAAGCAAATCTTCCGGCAAGAAGGCGAAGCGAGTCTGACCGCGGAGGAGTACGCGCGGCGGCGGGCCGATTACGTCCGAGGCGGCGGCGGAACGCCCCCGGCCGGGGCGGCCCCGCTGCCGGACGAGTGACACCGCGGTGTCACTCTGCCTTTTCCCTCCCCCCTCCCAGGGGGAAAGGGAAGATGTCACTTCTTCTTCGGCTCCGGCTTCGCGTCCTCGACGACCGACAACTGCGACGGCAGCGTCACGCGGATTTGCGGCAGGTCCTGGTACAGGCTCACCCACCCGCCGACGACGACCCGCTTCCCCTCGTACATCTTCGCGATCTCCTCCGGCTTCTTCGTGCCCCACTTCGCGAAGTCGCCGTCGTCGATCAGCACCTTGAAGCACGTCTTGTAGTCCTTGCCCAGGTTGAGCAGGAGCATCTTGTTCCCCTTCGGCACGAACGTCGACGCGACGGTGCCGTCGACGAGGGCGTCCTTCCCGTCGCGGTCGGCGAGCCCCTTCACGTCCGTGGCGGGGGTGACGGTCTGACCCTTCAGATCGTCGGGGGAAATCTTGTACGGCAGGTCCGGCCGCTGGGCGTCCTTCAACACGGACTTCGGCCGCGCGGTCTGGGCCTTGTTCTCGGAATCGAACTTGTCGTCCGACGACGGCGATTGCGCGGCCAGCGTCGAGCCGATGAGCAGCAGCAGGGCGAGGGAATGCATCGAAACTCTCCGTTACTTGTCCACCGGGGCGGGGTCGGCGTTCTCCTTCGGCGGGTCGCACTTGGGCACGTCGCCGGCCTTGACGCGGTCGGCCTTCACCACGAACGTCTGGTTCCTCTTCGGGGCCTCGCTCTCGACCTTCATTACCTTCATCTTGTCCGACAGCCCCACCGCGTTCGACTCGTCGCCGTGGACGACGTAGACCGGGCCGACGCGGTCGAACTTGTTCACCCACTCCAGGATCTGCTGGCCCGGAGCGTGCGACGAGAACCCGCTCACCTTCGCGACTTCGAGCTTCACGTCGAGGTCTTTTTCTTCCTTGGTCAGCTTGCCGTTCGTGAAGTCTTCCAGCGTGATCTTGAACGCCTTCTCGCCGTCGAGCAGCCGGCGGCCGACCGTCTTCGGGGCCTGGTAGCCGGGGATGAGCACCGCGTTCTTCTCGTCCTTGGCCATCTCGTAGAGGTGCTTCGGGGCGGCCGCGTGGGTGAGCATGCCACTCGTCGAAATGTAGACCGCGGGCGTCTTCCCGGCGTGGGACTTGATGCTGTCGGCGACTTTCATCTCGCGGTAGTTCGGCAGGTAGAAAAGCGAGCCGCGCTTCCTGGCGAACTCGCGAGCCTCGGGGTCGTGGTACTCGGTGTAAGCCTCGTAGATCTTCGTGAACTTCTGCGAGGAACTCGAGTCCGAGATGATCGGTGCCCGCGGGACGGTGCCGTCGAGCATCATTTTGTTCAGGACGTAGACGATCAGTTGCGTCTTGTGCAGGGCGAACGACGGGAACAGGACGCTGCCGCCGCGCTTGAGGACTTCCGCCACCTTGAGGCCGACATCGCCGTAGGAAATGTTCGGCCGCGGAACCGGGCCGTAGGTCGACTCGACGAGGACGGCGTCGGCCCCGTAGTGCTGCGCCGGGCTGCACAGGATCGGCGTCGTGTCCGGCCCCATGTCGCCGGAGAAGAGAATCTTGCGGCCGTCGGTCCAGACCTCGGCCATCGCGGACCCGAGGATGTGGCCGGCGTCGGTGTAACGGACCGTCATCTTGCCGACGTCGAACTTCTGGTTGTACGGCACGACCTTGATGAGCCCGAGCACGCCGCGGGCGTCCTTGAGGTCGAAGAGCGGCTCGTCTTCCTGGTCGGCCCCGATCTGGGCGGACTGCACGAGCGAAACTTCGGTCATGTCTCGCGTGGCATCGGTGCAGTAGACCGGCCCGCGGAACCCCTTCTTGTACAGCAGCGGCAACCGGCCGGTGTGGTCCGCGTGGGCGTGCGTCAGCAGCAGGCCCTTGATGTCCTTCGGCTCGAACGGGAAGTCGCGGTTGGCCGCGTCCGGGTCGGGCACGTCCGAGATGAAGCTGCCGCAGTCGACGAGGTAGACGCCGTCACCGGTTTCGAGGATGTGGCACGACCCCGAGACCTGCCGGGTCGAGCCGTAGAACGTGATCCGCGGCACCTCGGTCGGGCCGACGGCGTACACGGGCCGGCTCGCGAGTCCCACGAGCGGGGCCGCGGCGGAGAGGCGAAGAAAGTCGCGGCGGGTGGTCATGGGCGTCCAACCTCGGGGTGGAATTCTGTCGAAGTGCGTTGATTCGTTTTCCTCCCCCCTCTCCCCGCTGGGGAGAGGGGTCGGGGGTGAGGGGGTTGACTTCACCCCTTCACAATCGCCGATCGGGGCAGGAGATTCACCCCTCACCCCCGACCCCTCTCGCCAACGGGCAGAGGGGAGCAAGCATTACGAATCACGCGCTCTGGTATCGCTTCGACATTGTCGCCGATCGGGTGTGAAGGAACGGAGAATTCCGGTCGGGTCACTTCCCGTACAGGATTTCGCACAGCTTGCCGAGGGCCTTTCCCTCGCGGCTGGGTCCGACGCCGGGTTCGAGGGGGGCGTCGTTCACGAACATGGCGAACACGAGTTCCCGCCCGGCCTTCGTCGTCATCACCCCGGCGAGGGCCTTGCTCTTGAGCATGCCGCGGTCGTTCATCACGTCGGGCCAGAGCAGGGTGCCCGTCTTGCCGAACGCCTTCCCCTTCACGGGGCTGTCGGCGGCGACCGCCGTGGCGAGCGTGCCGTCCACGCCGAGGGACGGGAGCCCGTTCTTGTACGCCTCCCACTCGGGCCGCTTCGCCATGCCCTGAAGGAGTTGCACCGTCGCCCGCGGGGTGACGCCGTCCGACACGGACCCGCCCGCCCCGCCGCCGAACGAGGTCGCCGCGACATCGACGCCGAGGTCCTTCAGAATCTTGCGCTGCTCGTGCAGCCCCTCCTCGGCGGTGCGTTTTCCCTGCTTCACCGCGACGAGGCAGGGCAACGCGCTCGCATACAGGTTGTGGCTCACCTTCAACGTGACCTTCGTCAGCTCCGAGAACGGTGCGGACTGGTACGCCGCCACCTTGGGAAGGTCGCCGTAGCCGTCGGCCGGGGGGAAGTCCGCGGCGGCGGGGCGGGCCAGCGGGGCGGCCACGCGGACCGCCTGCCGGCGGAGCGCCTCGATGAACAGCGTCCGGGCGAAGAGGGCCGGCTCCTCGACCGGGTAGATGCGGACGAACGTCTTGCCCCCGGCCGGCACCTTGCCGCGGACGATGAACTGGTTTCCGCCGGCGGGATGGAGAACGATCGCGGCGGGCGTGTCCTTCTCCACCGTGGAAACGACCGCGTCCATCTGGAAGGCGGTCGTTTCCGGCCGCATTTTGACCGCCGCCGGGTCGCCCGGCTTCGCAGCGGGGATGACGACGAGGTCGAGGGCGTTGTCGTTCACCACGATCGGCGTGACCGCGTCCGGGCCGCTGCCGGTGCCGCGGGTGGGGGTGAACAGTCGGTCGTCGATCAGGACTTCGCCGGCGACCTCCTTGACGCCCGCGTCCTTCACTTGCTTCGCGAGGGCGTCCAGTGCCGCGACGGGGTTCGTGTCGGTGAGCTCTGCTTCGACGGGGGCGAAGTTCGCGTAGGTGTGGTCGCTGTTCGTGAACGCGAGTTTGCCGTCCGCGGTCGTCCGCCCGCCGAACGACGGGTCGCCGCTGGCGACGAGGATCAGGTCGCCCTTCAGCACGCCGTCCTTCGTGACGTCCCCGCGGCGGTACACGGGCGTTTCGAAGCGGTGGTCCGGGCCGTGGGCGATGATCGCGGCCGCGCAGGAGAACAGCTTCGTGACGGACGCGGGGGTCGTGAACTTGTCCGCGTCGCGGGCGAACACCACGTCCCCGGTCTTCGCGTCGACGACGAGAATCCCCCACCGGGCGTGCTTGTACTCCGGGGCGTCGATGACCGCCTCGATCTTCTTCGCGACGGGCTCGTCCTCGGCCCGTACCGGGGAAATCGCAATAACGCCGGCCAGAACGACAACCGCTGCCCGCGACGCCAACGTACCCACGGCGGACCGCCTTTCGGGAGGGGAATTTGACTCAATCGGACGCAGAAATTCCATCGAACAATGTCGGGGTCGAATCGGGTTCAAAGGTTTTGATAACCATTCAGTTGGTCCGATGATTCATCATGTTTCCCACAACGAGCAGCAGGTCCTTCCCCGTGCGGTAGCCACTGGCACCCCACAAGGCTTTCGGATCGTCCGCATACTTGGATTGAATCAACAGGCGGTATGCGCCCCATTCGCGGATCTGGAGTTTGTGGAACCCGTCGCGGTCGCGGAAGTGGATCATCGGCACGAAACGGATCTGATCGGGGTGGAACTCGGGAGTGCTGGTGATCTGATCGGACAGGTCGTCGAAGAGAGTCGGGAGGGTCGGTTCATGAACGGCAGATTCACGCGGAACGCAGACCCCTTCCCAGTCGGCCGCCTTGACTCGGAGGACGCCCAACGAAAGCTTGCAGTCGTTCAAGACGGCAATGGAGGGAACGCACCGCGAGACAAGCGATTCCACGATCGTGGTTTTGGCCACCTCGACCGCCGCCTTCCACGGGGTGCGTGTCGGGGAACGTTCGTCGGCGACGCGCCAGGATTCGGACCGAGAGTCGTTGGGGTTCCGGAGGAGTTCGAGGTCGTACAGGTGTCGTGCGCGGAACCCGTTTGCGTCGGCGTTCACCCCGACCGGGACCATCAACGGGTAAACCCTCAGAAACTGATTGTTCGCGGCCGAAAACCCTGCCATGCAGATGCGCTTGCCGTACTTCTTGGATTCTTCCGGAACCGTTCGCCCGAGAACGACGAAGTCACGAATCCGCATCTCGTTCGGTGGTAGTGGCATCGGAGATCACCCGGATCAGTTCGCACCCGTGGCACCGGAGTGGGTGGCACCAACACCCCAACACTTTACCGGCAAGATCGCCCGTTCGCTTCATTTTTTCCGGGTCGTGCTGGAGTCGCTCGCGGTACCGGTCGATGACCTCGTCCCGCGTGCCGTGCTTGCCGATCACGAACGGGTTCCCCCACTTCGAGCGGCGGTCGATCCGGACGTACCGCCCGGTCGCCTTGGCCCACGCGATCAACCGCAGGTCCGTCTTGATGTTGGCGACGACGGCCCCGCCGGCCTCGACGACCGATCGGCGGTCGCGTTCGGAGGCGGTCCATTCGGCTTCGACGGTCAGTGCTTCGGCCATGCCCGGCTCCCTGGAACAGACCACGACCGGGATGGTATACCCGTTCTCGCGCCGGGCTGCCACCTTGACGCACCCCCCCCGGGCGTCTAGCGTTGATCCGGTGATCCGCGATCCGCTCGCGGGTCCGTGGCAACTGGCTTTGCAACCCGGCAGGTACTCATGTCCGCGACGTGTGTCGTCGGTCTCCAGTGGGGCGACGAGGCGAAGGGGAAGATCACCGACATCCTGGGGGACGAACACGACTTCGTTGTCCGGTACAACGGCGGGGCGAACGCGGGGCACACGATCGTCTGGGGGGACCGGACGTTCAAGCTGTCCCTCCTGCCGACCGGCGTGCTCAAGCCGCACATCCGGTCCGTGATCGGCAACGGCGTCGTCGTCTACCCGCCGCGGTTCCTGGAGGAGGTCGACCAGCTCGCGAAGGCGGGCATTGCCGTCGGCGCGAACCTCGCGATCAGCGACCACGCCCACGTCATCTTCCCGTACCACATGGAAGAAGAACGGCTCGCGGAGGCGGGTTCGACCAGCGGCGCGATCGGCACCACCGGCCGGGGGATCGGGCCGTGCTACCAGGACAAGGTCGGCCGCCGGTTCGCCATTCGGCTCGGGGAACTGCTGCACGCCGACCACCTGCGGGACCGGCTGCGGTACCTCGTCCCGTTCAAAAACGTGCTCATCTCCTCGTTCGCGATGGGCAACGACGCGACGATGCGCGTCTTCGACCCGGACGCCCTCGCGGACGAGTACCTCGGCTACGCCGAGAAAATGCGGCCGTTCGTGACGGACACGTCCCGCTTGCTGCTGGACGGCATCAAGGCCGGGAAGAAGGTGCTGTTCGAGGCGGCCCAGGGGAGTCTGCTCGACGTCGAACACGGCACGTTCCCGTTCGTGACGAGTTCGTGCAGCCTGCCGTCCGGCATCTGGCCGGGGACCGGGGTGCCGGCGAAGCACCTGACGCGGATCATCGGCGTGGTGAAGGCGTACACGACCCGCGTCGGCCGGGGGCCGTTCCCCTCGGAATTGCTGGACGAAACGGGCGAGCGGATCCGGAAAATCGGCCGCGAGTACGGCACCGTCACGGGCCGGCCGCGGCGGTGCGGGTGGTTCGACGCGGTCGCCGTGCGGTACACCGCGGCCCTCTCCGGGGCGGACGAAATCACCGTGATGCTCCTCGACGTCCTCAGCGGCCTCCCGGAACTCCGCATCTGCACCGGGTACACGCTCGACGGCGTGAAGGTCGACCACTTCCCGAGCGACGCCTTCAAACTGGGAGCCTGCCAGCCGGTGTACGAGACGCTACCGGGCTGGACGGAGGACGTGTCGAAGTGCCGGACGCTCGCCGAGTTGCCGGCGGCCGCCCGGCGGTACGTCGACCGCATCGGCGAGCTGGTGGGCCTCCCGGTCGCGGTCGTGTCCGTCGGCCCGGACCGGGCACAGACGATCCGGCTGCGGTGAAGTAAGAGAAGATGCGGTTTACGCTGAGTCGCAAAGACGCAAAGCAGATTGCAGATCAACACCGGAATGCGTTCGGGGTTGATTTCTTCGCGGCTTCGCGGCTTTGCGTGAGATTTGCCGACATGCCCCACGACCACGCCGCTTACGCCCGCGAGTTCGGGCTCGACCCCGCGAAGTTGCCGCGGCACGTCGCGGTCATCATGGACGGGAACGGCCGGTGGGCCGTCGAGCGGGGGAAGCCGCGCGTCGAGGGGCACCTCCGCGGGGCGGACGTGGTGCGGGCGACCGTCACGGAATGCACCAAGCTCGGCATCGGGCAACTCACGCTGTACTGCTTCTCCGCGGAGAACTGGAAGCGGCCCGCCGCCGAGGTCGGGTTCCTGATGGAGTTGCTGAAGCGGTATCTGCTCGACGAGCGCGAACTCATCCAGAACCAGAACATCCGGTTCACCGTGATCGGCCGGCGGGACGGGATTCCGCCGGACGTGCTGGCAGAGATGGACGAGAACATCCGGATGTCCGCCGGGAACACGGGGCTGACGCTCTGCCTCGCGATCAACTACGGCTCGCGGACGGAAATCGTCGACGCGGTGAGAAGCATCGCGGAACGGGTGCGGCGTGGGGAACTCGAAGTTGCCCAGATTTCCGACGCCACCATCTCGGACGCCCTTTACACCGCCGGGATGCCCGACCCGGACTTGCTCATCCGCACGGCGGGGGAAATGCGGGTCTCGAACTACTTGCTCTGGCAAATTTCCTACGCCGAGCTATGGGTGACGCCGATGTGCTGGCCGGACTTCGGGCCGGAGTTGCTCCGCGACGCCTTCCGGGAATTCGGTTCCCGCGACCGGCGGTTCGGCGGCCTGCACAACGTCCAGGGAGCCGTTTGACCCCATGTTGCGGACCCGGCTCGTCGTGGGTTCCTTGCTCGCCGCGGCGGCCGCGGCCATTCTCGCGTTCGACGAATCCCAACCGCCCCTTTACCCCGGTCTGCTCGCGATCGTGCTCCTCGCCGGAGGAGTCTCGACGCTCGAACTCGTGCGCCTGATGCCGGCGGATCGTCGGCCCCACGCGGGCGTCTGCCTCCTCGGGGTCCTCGCGATCCTGGCGGCGAACTGGCTCGGGCCGGTGACCGGGTTCGCGGGCGACCCGTGGCACCCGGTGCTGTTCGCGTTCGCGGGGTTCGTGTTGGCGGTGTTTTTGCTGGAAATGGCCGCCTACACCGGCGCGGGGAACTCGACGGCCCGGATCGCGAACGCGGTGTTCGCCGCCACGTACCTGGGAATCCTGGCGAGCTTCCTGGCCCGGCTGCGGTGGCTCCCCGAGCACGCGACGCTCGCCATCGCCCTGACGATTGCCGTGCCGAAGGGGGGCGACATCGGGGCGTACTTCACCGGGCGGTTCCTGGGGAGACACAAGTTTTCCCCGGTGCTCAGCCCGAAGAAGACGTGGGAAGGCTTTGCCGGTGGCGTCCTCGCCGCGGCGGGCGTGGCCGTGGGGCTGTCGTTCGTCGCGCCGGTCTTCCGCCACGGAATCGCGGAAGCGGCCGCCTTCGGGGTCGCGGTCGGCGTCGCGGGCATCCTCGGGGACCTGGCGGAGTCGCTGATCAAACGGGACTTCCACGCGAAGGACGCCGCCGCCAGCGTGCCGGGCTTCGGCGGGCTGCTGGACGTGATCGACTCGCTGCTGTTCGCGGCCCCGGTAGCGTACTGGTGGTTTACGAGATGAGGAGAAGAGAAGAATTTTGACAGGATTAACAAGATGGACAGGATCAAAACCAAATCCTGTTAATCCTGTCAAAAATTCTGACTGGCTTTCTTGGTGTGCCTTTGTGGTGAGATTCTTCGGTAAGATGGAGAACTCGCGTGGAGATTCGCTGTCCCTGTTGTGTGGCCCGTATGCACCCTGGTGAACCTCAATGACCGAGCCGACCACCGTGACCCGCTCCCTCACGCTCGACAGCCGGGAGGAGGCGGTTATTCTCTTCGGCCCGCGGGACGGCTACCTCCGCACCGTGCGGGACGCGCTCGGGGTCCGGGTCGTGGCGCGCGGGGACCTGCTCCAGGTGGACGGCCCGGACGAAGCCGTCGGCCACGCGGAACGCGCGTTCCAGCAACTGCGCGTGATTCTGCGGAAGAGCGGCAAGCTCCTGCCGGACGACGTGAAGAACGTCCTCGACGTGGTCCGCGGCAACCACGTGCGGAACGGCCCGACGACGCTGGCGGTGTCCGACACCGGCAAGTACCTCCGACCCCGCACCGACGGCCAGGGGCGGTACGTCCAGGCGATGAAGACGCACGACCTCGTGATTTGCGTCGGCCCCGCCGGGACCGGGAAGACGTACCTCGCGGCGGCGCAGGCGGTCAGCCTGTTGCGCACGGGGCAGGTGAAGAAGATCGTCCTGGTGCGGCCCGCGGTGGAAGCCGGCGAGCGGCTCGGGTTCCTGCCCGGCGACCTGATCGCGAAGATTAACCCGTACCTGCGGCCGCTGTTCGACTGCCTCAACGACATCATGGAGCCCGAACTCGTCAAGCGGTACATGGAGAGCGACATCATCGAGATCCTGCCGCTGGCGTACATGCGAGGCCGGACCCTCAACAGCGCGTGCATCATCCTCGATGAAGGCCAGAACGCGACCGCATCGCAGATGAAGATGTTTCTCACGCGGATGGGCCACGGCGCGAAGATCGTCGTGACCGGGGACATGACGCAGGTGGACTTGCCGCGAACGGTCCGGAGCGGGCTGGCGGACGCCGTCCACCGGTTGAAGGGGATCGAAGGAATCTCGATCGTCCATCTGGACCAGGCGGACATCGTGCGGAACCCGCTGGTGCAGAAGATCGTCGACGCCTACGACGACGACGCGAAGCCGCGGCGGGTGACTCAGTAGGTCACTCGCTCCGCGAGTGACCCCGCTTCCGCCCGGAAGCGGCCTCCGCCCGAGGATTGATGCGATTGCGGGCTGTCGGCCGCGACTCGCGGAGCGAGTCGCCTACTTTGGGGTTCGGAAGGACACGGATGTTCGGCACGAACCGGAAACCCGGTCGACTCGCCGCGTGGGACGGGCGGACGCGCTCGTCCCGCTGCGACGGGGTCGACTGGCGGACCTTCTTCACCCGGTCCGCGCTGGCGCGGGTCGCGGTCGTGGCCGCCACCTGCGTCGCCCTGGCGTGGATCGTCGCCGGGCCGACGCTGCCGTTCGCCTACCGTCACGGCCAGTGCTTCACCCGCGACCTGCGAGCCCGCGTCCCGTTCGACGTGATCGACGAGGCCGCCACCATCAACGCCCGTGAGAAGTCCGACGAGGCCGCCGACGCCGCAGGGGTCGACCGGCCGCACGTCCCCGCCGTGGTCCACCGCTTCCCCGCGGGAAGCGTGCTCGTCCGCCGGGACAAGCCCGTCTCGCTCGACGAACTCAACCTGCTCCACGCCGAACACCGCGCCTACACGAACTCGCTTTCCCCCCTGCGCAAGTGGGGCCGGCCGCTCGCGATCCTGGCCGTCATCGGCGTACTCGGAACCACCGTCGCGGCGTACTCGGTCCGGTTCCAGCCGGCGCTCGTGGGAAGCCTGAAGAAAATCGCCGGCGTGTGCGTGCTGCTCGTCGGCACGGTCTGGCTCGCCGTCGCGCTGGACGCGGCACCGTGGTACGCCGCCGCGCTCCCGCTTGCGATCACCGCGATGACGCTGACCATCGCGTACAACCCGCCGTTCGCGCTGTTCATGTGCGTGTGCCTGTCCCTGATGGCCGCCCTGTCCCGCGGGCACGACATTTCGCCGCTGCTGATCCACCTCGGCGGGCTGACGACGGCGGTGCTCGGGGTGCGCGAAGTGCGAACCCGCACGCGGCCCGTCGAGGTCGGCATCCTGTGCGGCCTCGCGTTCGCCGTCATGACGCTCGCCGCCGACACGCTGACCGGGCAGTCGGCGAAGTTCACGCTCGTCGATGCGGGGAAGAACTGCCTCGCGGGGATCCTGGCGGGGTTCGTGCTCACCGGCTGCCTGCCGCTCGTCGAACGCTGCTTCGGCGTCGTCACGGACGCGAGCCTCCTCGAACTGTCGGACAGTTCGCACCCGCTGCTTCAGGAACTGCTCCGCCGCGCACCGGGCACTTACACCCACAGCATGACCGTCGCCACGCTCGCGGAGTCGGCGGCGGAGGCGATCGGGGCGAACCCGCTGCTAACGCGCGTCGGGTGCTACTACCACGACATCGGCAAGCTGCTGAAGCCGCACTACTTCATCGAGAACCAGAGCGGGCCGAACGCGCACGACCAGCTGGAACCGACACTCAGCACGCTGATCATCGTCGGCCACGTGAAGGACGGCATCGCCCTCGGGGAGCAGTACAAGCTTCCCCTCCCGATCGTGGACTTCATCCGCCAGCACCACGGCACGACGCTGGTCGAGTACTTCTACCGGGAGGCGTGCCGGCTCCAGGCGGGAATTGTTTCCGCGGAGGTGCTCGAGCCCGGCTTCCGCTACCCCGGCCCGAAACCGCAGTCGCGGGAGGCGGGCATCATGATGCTCGCGGACGCCGCCGAAAGCGCAAGCCGCTCGCTCCGGAGCCCGACCCCGGCCGCCGTGCGGAAGCTGGTCCACGACCTCACGATGAAGCGGTTACTGGACGGGCAGTTCGACGAGAGCGGGCTGACGTTGACCGAAGTGCGGACCGTCGAGGAGACCATCGTGAAGGGGCTGACGGCCGTGTACCACGTCCGGGTGGCGTACCCGGACGTGCCGAAGAAGGCGGCTTAGTTCGGAATCAGCACGGTGTCGATGACGTGGATCACGCCGTTGCTGCCGACGATGTCCGTCTTCACGACCTTGGCCGTGCCGATCGTGACACCGCCGTCGGTGACTTTCACCTCGAAGCCGTTCACTTTCTTGCCGTCGAGCTTCACCGCGTCGGCGGCCATCACCTTGCCCTCGACGACGTGGGCCAGAAGAATCTTCTTGAGCAGGTCCTTGTCCTTCAGCACGGCGTCCAGCTTCTCCTTCTCGATCTTCGCGAACGCGGCGTTCGTCGGGGCGAACACGGTGAACGGGCCCTTGCCCTTCAACGTTTCGTCCAGCCCGGCGGCCTTCACGGCCGTCACCAGCGTCGAGAAGTCCTTGTTCTCGGCGGCGATGGTGCAGATGTCCTTCTCGTCCGCGGAGTTGGCGGCCGGCCCGAGCACGAGGACCACGGCCACGGCGGCGGAGGCAAACAGGGTGCGGTTCATGACTGATCCTGGGGGAAGCCGCTCGCGGCGACGACCGCGACACGGCAGTCGATTGATAAGCCCCGACCGCGCCGGGGGTCCAGTTGTTGCGATTTTTCCGCCGGCACCGGGTTGGGGCGGCATCGGCGGCTGCGGTAGAATTGCTACTCAGTCGCCCCGGTCGAGCTCCCGCAGGAAGCACCCGATGTC
>CAYUHJ010000113.1:0-19155 GCA_964444365.1 uncultured Alcaligenaceae bacterium
AGTGGTATAGAGGCGGAACCCTGAAACGGCTCATCTCGGGGCGTGCGGAGTATAGTTTCCCCCTCTCAACCTGCCGCGTCGGGTGGTCCTCTCGGCCATCCGGCCGGTCTTCCGCGTTCGGCCCGGTGGTCTTGCCGCCGACATCGCAACCCCGCTTGATCGCTCACGACCCGACATAAGCCCCGTCCGACGAGAGGGCGTCCCCGTGGGAACATCCGCACCGAGCGTGAACGGTCCTGCGTCCACACCCCGCCAGGCTGGTGTGCTCCGCCGGTTCGTGGTGATGGTCCCGACCGCGGCGGTACTCGCCGGCTTGGCAGCGGCCACGTACTGGGGGCACACGACCGAGTGGAACTTTGGGGGTGGGAAATCCGAGGCCGGGCGGCCGACGAGCGCCCGAGCCGAGGCGGAACGCCCGGTCGTTCGGTTTCTGCCCGCAGGCGCCGGGGCCGGCGACCTTCCCCTCCCCGGCCGGAACGTCCGGTTCGAGTTCGGCTCGGCCGGCGAGGTCGATGCGACCGGAATCGACATCACCCCGGTCTGGCCGACGAGACTGACCGAAGAGGTTACGGCCGGGGGCGAGGTCACGTTCGACCCGGCCAGGATCGCGAGGCTCCCCGCCCGGGCCGGGGGTGTCACGCGGCGGGTGTTTAAGGCTGCCGGCGACCCCGTCCGCGCCGGGGAGCTCCTCGCCCTCATCGACTCGGCCGAGGTCGGGAAGGCGAAGGCCGAGTTCCAACAGGCGCTCGTCCGGGCCCGGCTCCGGGAGCGGACGCGGGACGACCTCGTGGGTGCGAAAACGGCGACCTCCCCGGCCGCGATCCGGGAGGCCGTGGCCGCGCTCAAGGAGGCCGAGGTCCGGCTCCTCGCCGCCTCCCAGACGCTCACCAACCTGGGACTCCTGGTGAAGCCCGCCGACTACCGGGGCCTCGTGCCCAAAGACGCCGGCCGGCTGATGCGGCTCCTCGGGGTGGAGGACGCGGACCTCGACCCCAAAGCAGTGGCCGCGAACCTCCTCCCGGTCCGGGCGTCGTTTGCCGGCGTGGTGCTCTCAGCCGACGTGGTCGCCGGCGAGGTCGTCGAAGCCGGGACGCCGCTCTTCGTGATTGTCGATCCGAGCCGGGTGTGGGTCACGCTTCACGTCGGTCCCGAAGACGCCCGGCGGGTCGCGGCCGGGCAGCAGGTCTTCTTCCGCCCGGACGGCTCATCGAGCGAGTACCCGGCGACGGTCATCTCGGTCGGGACCGCGGCCGACGAGGCGACCCGGACCGTTCCGGTTCGGGCCGAGGCCGAGAACGCCGCAGGCGCACTCCGGGCCTCGACCCTCGGTCGCGGGCGGGTGGTCCTCCGCGAGGTGCCGAAGGCGGTCGTCGTGCCGCACGACGCGGTCCACCCGTTCCGGGGCCGGACGGTCGTGTTCGTCCGTGACCCGGACTTCTTGAAGCCAGACGGGCCGAAGGCGTTTCACGCCCGGGCGGTCACGACCGGCGGCCGGGACGAGCGGAACACCGAGATCCTCACCGGCCTCTCGCCGGGGGAGATCGTCGCGACCAAGGGGAGCGGCGTGCTCCTCAGCGAACTCACGCGGGCGGCTGTGGACCGCTGACCGGACTACGGAACTGAGCCAACTGGGGGAAGAAGCCATGTCATCAGCGGGCCATGAGGTAGTTGTGATCGAGCCTCCTGCCGCGCCACTCGAACCAGCGGCTCTCGCAGGGTTCGCGGCCCCCGCGGGGCTCGAAGCCCCGGCAGGGCCAGCGGCCCCCGCTCGGTCCCGCCTCCGCCGGGCGCTCGGGCACCTCTTCCCGGCAGCGCTTGCGCTCGGGTGCGTGGCCGGTGTTGTTGCACTCGGCCAGGCGACCGGCTGGCGGCTCCCGAAGTCGTCCGCCCTCCTGGGAGAGGCCGAGGCCGAGGCCGACGACTGGTGCAAGGAGCACGGCGTCCCCGAGTCGGTGTGCGTCGAGTGCCGCCCGGAACTCCTCCCCCGCGGCCGCACCTACAAGTGGTGCAAGGAGCACGGGGTTCCCGAGTGCCCGATCTGCCACCCGGACGTTGCGGAGGTCCGATCCCGACCTGACGTGACGGACGCCGACCGGGACCGCGCCGCCCGGTCCCTGGCGTTTACCCCCCGGATCGAAAACGACCCGAAGTGCAAGAAGCACCTCCGCCGGCTCCAACTCCCCTCCGAGGAGATGACGATGCGGCTCGGGCTCGCCTTCGCCCCGGTCGTCCGCGGCCCCGTCGAAGAGGTCATAGACGCCCCCGGAGAGATTACCTACGACCCGACCCGGGTCGCCCGGGTGACCTCCCGGGCAGCGGGAACCGTCTTTCGGGTGGAAAAGCAGGTGGGCGACAAGGTCAGGCGGGGCGACGTACTCGCCGTCATCGACTCGGCCGAGGTCGGGCGAGTGAAGGCCGAGTTCCAGCACGCCCTCGTCCAGCTCGACCTCCGGCGGGAGACGCTCGCGAAGCTCCGGCCGATGGCCGGGGCCACCGTCGCGGGGAAGGACGTCCAAGCCGCGGAGGCCGCAGTCGAGGAGGCGGAGGTCCGGGCCATATCGGCCGAGGAGGCGCTCGCAAACCTCGGGCTGCCGCTCAGGGCCGATGACGTCCGGGGACTTACCCCGGACGACCTCGCCCGGCGGATGCAGTTCCTCGGTTTCCCCCCGGAGCTCGCGAAGGAGCTCGCCGGGAAGACCGGGTCGAGCAACCTCATCCCGGTGACGGCCCCCCTCGACGGGGAGGTGGTCGCCCGCGCGGCCGTGAGGGACGAGGCGACGAGTCCCGTCCGCCCGCTCTTTGTCGTGGCCGACACCGGCCGGGTGTGGCTCACCCTCCGGGTCCGGCCGGAGGACGCCAGCCGGGTGAAGCCCGGCCAGCCCGTCCGGTTCCGGCACCCGGGGCACACCGGCCCCACCGGGTGGGATCTGGGGGCCGTGGTCTGGGTGAGCCCCGCGGCCGACGAGAAAACCCGGACCGTCCCCGTCCGGGTGGACCTCCCGAACCCGTCCGACCGGCACCAGGCGAACACCTTCGGAACTGCGGAGGTCGTCCTCCGGGCGGAGAAGGAGGCCGTAGTCGTCCCGAGCGGGGCACTCCACTGGGAAGGCTGCTGCCACGTCGTCTTCGTCCGGGACAAGGACTACGAGAAGCCCGACTCACTCAAGGTGTTTCACGTCCGGAAGGTTCGCCCGGGGGCGAAGGACGTTCCGACCCCGGCCGGCCCCGTGACGGAGGTCGCAGCCGGCGTCCTCCCGGGCGAGTGGGTGGTGACCACCAACAGCGGCATCCTCCGGTCGGAACTCCTCAAGAACGACCTCGGGGCGGGGTGAACGGACTGCAAGAACTAACGGCCCGGTCGGGCCGTCCGCCTCGGATCTGACAGACGAAGCCTCCCGCGACGGGGAACCAAAGTGCTTAACTGGATCATCGACGTCTCGCTCAGGAACCGCTTCCTCGTCCTCCTCGCGGCACTCGCCTTCGGGGCGGCCGGGGCGTTCGCGCTCTCGCGCCTCGACATCGACGCCTTCCCGGACACCACCCCGGTTCAGGTCCAGATCAACACCACCGCCCCGTCCCTCGGCCCCGAGGAGGTGGAGACCCAGATCACCTTCCCTATCGAGCAGGCGCTTGGTGGTCTGCCCCGGGTCACAATCCTCCGGTCCGTTTCCAAGTTCGGCCTCTCCCAGGTCGTGGTCACCTTCGAGGACGGGACCGACATCTACCTCGCCCGCCAGCTCGTGACCGAGCGGCTGAACGCCGTCGAACTCCCGGCCGGCGTCCAGCGGCCCCGGCTCGGGCCGGTCTCGACCGGCCTGGGTGAGGTGTTCCACTACACCGTCACGCTCAAGGGCTGGGACTACGAGGCGGCGTCAGACGCCGAGCGGGTCGAGAAACTCACCTACCTCCGGACCGTCCACGACTGGTCGATCCGCCCGGCGCTACGGACCGTCCCTGGCGTCGCCGAGGTGAACGCCTGGGGCGGCTACGAGAAGCAGTACCAGGTAAGGCCAGACCCGGACCGCCTCTTCAAGTACGGGCTCACCTTCGCCGACGTGGTGGAGGCCCTGGAGCGGAACAACCAGAACGTCGGCGGCGGCGGGGTCACCCGCGGGAACCAGTTCCTCCTCGTCCACGGCCTCGCCCGGACGGCCGACCTCGCGCAGATCCGGGGCGTCGTGGTGACCGCAAAGGACGGCGTCCCGGTCAAGGTCGGGCAGGTGGCGGACGTCGAACTCGGGCACGAGATCCGCCGCGGGGCGGTGACCGCGAACGGGCGGGGCGAGGCCGTCCTCGGGCTCTGCTTCCTCACGATGGGGGAGAACTCGAAGACCGTCTCGACCGCCCTCGGGAAAAAACTCGACGAACTCCGGCCTACCCTCCCGCCGGACGTCGAGGTGACGGTCGTCTATGACCGGACCGAGCTCGTCACGGTGGTCATCGAAACCGTCCGGAAGAACCTGTTCGAGGCCGGGATGCTCGTCGTCGCGGTCCTCTTTGCGTTCCTCGGGAACCTCCGGGCTGCGGCGATAGTGGCCCTCGCGATCCCCCTCTCCATGCTCTTCGCGTTCTCGGGGATGTGGCGGTTCGGCATCGCGGCGAGCCTCCTCTCCTTGGGAGCGCTCGACTTCGGGATGGTGGTAGACAGCTCGGTGGTCATGGTCGAGAACTGCGTCCGGCACATCGCCCACGGGGACCTGAAGGGCCGGTCGAAGCGGGAGGTGGTCCGGGACGCGGCCGTCGAGGTCCGGAAGCCGACGCTCTTCGGCGAACTCATCATCATGATCGTTTACCTCCCGATCCTGACCCTCGAAGGGGTGGAGGGGAAGCTCTTCCGGCCGATGGCATTGACCGTCATCTTCGCCCTCGTCGGGTCGATGATCCTCTCCATGACGCTCATGCCGGTGCTCGCGAGCTATGTCCTCCCCCGGCGGGTGGAGGAGCGTGTGCCGCTTCTCATGCGGCTCGCCCTCGCCCTCTACCGGCCGGTCCTCCGGTTCAGCATGGCCCACCCGGTCCCGGTGTTCGTCTTCGCCGCCTCAGTCCTCGTCATTGCGTTCGGGATGGTCGCCCCGCACCTCGGGAGCGAATTCGTCCCGAAGCTCTCCGAGGGATCGATCACGATGAACGTGGTCCGCCTCGCCGGGACGGACCTTGCCGAGTCGAACCGGGTGAACACGGCGATGGAGCGGATAGCTCTCGAAAAGTTCCCGGACGAGGTGAAGCACGTCTGGAGCCGGGTCGGGACGGCGGAAGTTGCGACCGACCCGATGGGGACCGAGGTCTCGGACGTGTTCATCACCCTCCACCCGCGGGAGAAGTGGACCCGGGCGAAGACTCAGGGACAGCTCGTGGAGCTCCTGGAGAGGGAGTTCCGGGCCGTCCCCGGCCAGAAGGGAGAGTTCTCCCAGCCGATCGAGATGCGGATGAACGAGATGACCTCGGGCGTCCGGGCCGACCTCGGGGTGAAGCTCTACGGGGACGACTTCGAGGTCTTCACCGCAAAGGCGGCCGAGATCGAGCGGGTGCTGAAGGGCATCGACGGGAGCGCCGACGTCCGGGTCGAGCAGATGACCGGGCAGCCCGTCCTCCAAATCAGGGTCAAGCAGGACGAGATCGCCCGCTACGGCGTCCCGGCGAAGGCCGTCACCGACGTCATCCGATCGGTCGGCACGCTACCCGTAGCCGAGGTCGTTGAGGGCCAGCTCCGCTTCCCACTCGTCGTGCGCCTCCCTGAACGCTGGCGAGGGAGCCCTGAGGCTATCGGCAACATCCTCATCGCCACCCCCTCCGGGGAGCGGATACCGCTCGGTCGGCTCGCCGACCTCCGGGTGGTGGAGGGGCCGAACACCATCACCCGCGAGTGGGGCCAGCGGCGGATAACCGTGACCTCGAACATCCGCGGTCGGGACATGGGGAGCTTCGTCGCCGAGGCCAAGCGGAAGGTGGGCGAACGGGTCGAACTCCCGAAGGGCCGCTACCGGCTCGAGTGGGGCGGGCAGTTCGAGAACTACGAGCGTGCCCGGGACCGGCTCATGATCGTAGTCCCGGTCGCGGTCGTGTTGATCCTGGTCCTCCTCTACTTCACCTACCACAACTTGGTGGACGCCCTCCGGGTGTTCACCGGCGTCCCGTTCGGCTGGGTCGGGGGTATCTTCGCCTTGTGGCTGAGAGACATGCCGCTTTCGATCTCGGCCATCATTGGGTTCATCGCCCTCTCCGGGGTCGCGGTCCTCGACGACATGATTCTCGTCTCCTACGTCCGGCAACTCCGGAGTAAGGGCGTCCCGGTACATGACGCGGTCCGGCAGGCGTCCCTCACCCGGCTCCGGCCGGTGCTCATGACGACACTCGTGGCCGCCCTTGGGTTTGTCCCGATGGCGCTCTCGACCGGCCAGGGGGCCGAGGTGCAGCGCCCCCTCGCGACAGTCGTCATTGGCGGGGTGATCGGCGCGATGCTCATGTCGCTCCTCGTCCTCCGGGTGCTCTACCTGTTCTTCGATGCCGCCGCCCACGCCACCTTGTGGATGCTGACCCGGGTTCTCCGGGTGGAGGGCGGGATGGCCCGGGGACTCCTGGGCCTGGACGTGGAGGAAACGGACGACGAGGCAGTTCCGGCCCGGGACGGTTCGCGGAACGGTTCCGCGGGGGTCCCGGCACCAGTTTCTCAGGCGTGAAGGAGAAGACGATGACGAGGTTCTTGAAGGGCGGCGTCCCCGCGTTTGCCATCTTCGCGGCGCTCGCCGTTCTCGCGGCCGGGTGCGGCCAGCAGGACAACAAGGGGGGCGAGGCGAAGGACGCGGGCAAAGACAGGGCAGTCGCGAAGAACGACGGCGGCAAGAAGGACCCCGGCAAGGCCGAGGACGCGGGCGACCACAGCGGGTGGTGGTGCGACGAGCACGGTCTCCCCGAACACGTCTGCGACCTGTGCAGCAAGAAGTTCCGGGAGGCGGAGAAGGCGAAGGGCAACTGGTGCGAGCACAACCGGGTGAAGTCGAGCTGCTTCAAGTGCAACCCGGGGCTCCGGGAGAAGTACGCGGCCGAGTACAAGGCGAAGTTCGGGAAGGAGCCGCCCCCGACCGAGGACGATGAGAAGAAGGACGAGGGGAAGGCCAAGGACAAGAAGTGAACCGGCCCCGGCTGCCCGGTGCGGGCAGGTGACTGACCGACGACGCCGGGCGGAGTCGAAGAAGGACAAGAGACCTCTCGGGTGGCCGGTCCCCCAGCCGGCCGCCCAGCCCGAAACGAGCCGCAGTGACCCGGCGAGGAACGCCGGATGCTGCGGTCGGCCGCCGCCTCGCCGTGAGGCGGCGGGACACCTGTTCGCGAAAAGGAGTTCGGACCGATGACGATGATGACCCGAACGCTCGCGGCCGCCGCGCTGGCCGCCCTGGTCCTGCTGTCCGCCCGCGCCGCGGCGGCCGACCCGCCGACGACCACCATCACCGTGCCGGAGATGGACTGCGCGTCCTGCGCGAAAAAGGTCGGGGGGAAGGTGGGCGAGGTGCCCGGGGTCGCGAAGGTCGAGTACGAGGTCCAGGCCCGGACGCTGAAGGTGACGCCCAAGCCCGGCTCGACCCTCTCGCCGAAGGCCCTCTAGGAGGCCGTGGAGAAGGGGGGGAAGGACCCGAGCAAGATCGAGGGGCCGGCCGGAACGCACACCAAGAAGCCGGCCGCCTGAGTCAGGCGGGGCCGCGGGCGGCCGAGACATCCTCGGTCGCCCGCGGTTCCACGGCTGCTTACCGGTGGTGATGACCGTGGTGGTGACGGTGCCCGTGATGATGGTGGTGATGGTGCCCGCTCCACCCGTAACCGTAGGCACCGAAGGCGGGTGCCGGCGCGTAGAACCCGCTTCCATACCCCGGAGACGGGTAGAACCCGCCGCCACTGACGCCGGGGGAGTAGGCGCTTCCGAAGGTCACACCCGGGGAGTACGTCGGGTAGGCGTACCCGCCGTAGACCGGGGGCGAGTAGGACGGAACGACGTGGTAGTGACCGCGGTGCGGCACGAGAACCGCGTTCTGGGCCGAGGCGGAGCCGGCGGCGAGCCCGAGGGCGGTGACGGCCGCAGCGGTCGAGAGCATGAGCTTCATGACGAGACTCCTGGTGGCCGCGGGGTCGGGTGTGGCAGCTTGCGAAGAGGAACCCCGCGTAACAGAAACGTGTCTTCCCGGACAACTTGCGCGACAACAAGGGGCGGCAGATGGCAGGGCGAGTAGAAGTTCCCCAGGCGTTTCGCGTCCGCGGCCTCGACTGCGCCGAGGAGGTGGCCGTCCTCAAGCGGGAGCTCGGCCCGCTCGTCGGCGGCGAGGCGAACCTCTCGTTCGACGTGCTGAGCGCGAAGATGACGGTTGCCCCGAATACCCCCGCCTCGGCGGAGCAGATCCGAGACGCCGTCGCGCGGACCGGAATGCGGGCCGAGCCGTGGCGGGACGAAAAGTCCGCGCTCGCCGAAGAAGGATTCTGGGAACGAAATCGGCGCACGGTGCTCACCGCCTCAAGCGGCGCGCTCCTGATCGCCGGTGCCGCCACGCACGCCGGCCTCTCCGGAGTCCGGGCCGCCTTCTTCGAGGAAGGGAGTGCCGGACACCCGATTGCTTCCATCATCCTCTACGCCCTCAGCATCGTCGCCGGCGTCTGGACCGTGCTCCCGAAGGCCTGGGTCGCCGCGAAGCACCTCCGCCCCGACATGAACCTCCTCATGGTGGTGGCCGTCGTCGGCGCGGTCGGAATCGGTCAGTGGCTCGAAGCCGCGACCGTCGCCTTCCTCTTCGCCCTCTCCCTGGCCCTCGAAGCGTGGAGCGTCGGCCGCGCCCGCCGGGCGGTCGCGGCGCTCATGGCGCTCTCCCCACCGGAGGCCCGCCTCCTCCACCCCGACGGGCGCGAAGAGACGGTTCCCGCGGAGCGGGTGCCTGTTGGTGGGAAGTTCCGCGTCCGGCCCGGCGACCGCATCCCCCTCGACGGGAAGGTGATGGACGGGGCCGGCGGGGTGGACCAGTCACCCATCACCGGGGAGAGCGTGCCGGTTCAGAAGTCCCCCGGCGACGAGGTGTTCGCGGGCACGATCAACGGCGACGGGTCGCTCACGGTCGAGTCCACCAAGCCCGTGTCGGACACGACCCTCGCCCGGATCACCCGCATGGTGGGGGAGGCCCAGGCCCGCCGGGCACCGTCCGAGCAGTGGGTGGAGCGGTTCGCGAGGTACTACACCCCGGCCGTCATGATCCTCGCGGTGGCCGTCCTCCTCGTCCCTCCCCTCGCCTTCGGGGAGCCGTGGTCCGCCTGGTTCTACCGCGCGCTCGTCCTCCTCGTCATCGCCTGCCCGTGCGCGCTCGTCATCTCCACCCCCGTGAGCATCGTCGCCGCCCTCGCGGCCGCCGCCCGAAACGGGGTCTTGATCAAGGGCGGGGTGTACGTCGAGGCCCCGGGCAGGCTCAAGGCGATCGCGATGGACAAGACCGGAACCCTCACCCTGGGGAAGCCGGCCGTAGTGGAGGTGGTGCCACTGAGTGAACACACCGAAGCTGAACTCCTGGAGCGGGTCGCAGCCCTTGAAGCCCACAGCACCCACCCCCTCGCCCACGCCATTCTCGCCCACGCGAAGGACCAGGGGGTGAACGTCCCGGCAGCCGACGACTTCCGGAACCTCCCCGGGAAGGGGGCGACCGGGCGGGTCGCGGGGACGGTCTATTGGGTCGGCTCCCACCGCTACCTTGAGGAGCGCAAGCAGGAGACGCCGGAGGTTCACGACCGGCTCGAAGCCCTGTCGAAATCCGGGAAGGCCGTCGTGGTGGTGGGGAACGACCGCCACGTCTGCGGGTTCATCGCCCTCGCCGACACCGTCCGCCCCGAGGCGCGGCAGGCCGTCTCGGACCTCCGGGCGGCCGGGATCGAACACGTCGTCATGCTGACCGGGGACAACCGCGGCACGGCCGAGGCGATCGCCCGGGAGACCGGAGTGGACGAGGTGTACGCGGAGCTCCTCCCGGCCGACAAGGTGAAAAAGGTGGAGGAGCTCGTCGCCAAGTACGGGGCGGTCGCAATGGTCGGCGACGGGGTAAACGACGCGCCCGCGATGGGCCGGGCGACCGTTGCTCTCGCGATGGGCGCTATCGGCACCGACGCCGCGATCGAGACGGCCGACATCGCCCTCATGTCGGACGACCTCGCGAAACTCCCGTGGCTCGTCCGCCACTCCCGGCGGGCGCTCGGGATCATCCGTCAGAACATCGCCTTCGCGCTCGGGGTCAAGGCGGTGTTCGTGGTCTTGACGCTGCTGGGCCACTCGTCGATGTGGGCCGCGGTCGCGGCCGACTCCGGGGCCACGCTCTTGGTCGTGTTCAACGCACTCAGGCTCCTCCGCGACTGAGGCTCGCCGTATTCCGCCGTCTCGCCCGAACGGTTTCACCGCCTGCCTTCCGTGGACGATTCACGCGTGGAGGACCTCTGCCGGCGGACCAGATAATAAGGCTCAAACGCGAACCTCGTGGCGTCGCGAGCCGCGAAGCTTGCTGATCCCCCGACCGCGCTACCGGCCGGCGGGCTTCTTGTTCAGGAGATCGAGGAGCGCCTTGCAGGCGTCGCCGCATTTCCTGAGTGACTTCCCCGCGTCCTTCATCGTCGGGTGATCCGCCTTCTCGCACTCCGGGGCGGCGAGCGCGCACGCCTCGGCACACGTCCGGCAGAGCTGGGCCGTAAGTGCGCTCTCTCGGGCCACGAGCTTCGCCGCCGCCGAGCAGACCTCGCCGCAGTCGAGGAGGAGGGCCATCGCCTTCGCGTGGCCGACCCTCCCCGCGGCGAGTTCCTTCGAGCAGTGGAGGAACGCCTCGTTACACCAGTTCATCGCGTCGCAGCACGCTTCGACGCACTTGCACTCGCAGTCCACGAGCGGGTTCTTCGGCTTGTCGTCCCCGGCCCACGCGGGGGACGCGGCGAGCCCCGCGGCGGGCGCCCCGATGACGCCCAGGAGTTCCCGGCGATGCATGATGGTTTCCCTGAAGTGACACGAAACAATCTTCAGCCTTCCGACTCCCGACCGCAGCCGCCTCCCGGCGTATCGCAGTCCGGCCCCGGCTTCGGTGCCGCGGCGGCAGCGGGGGGCGAGGCGGCCGCCTTCTTCCGCGACAGCTTGGTCCGGATCGACCCCGCCCCTTCGATGACGTAGCAGGTCGGGCACGAGCAGACGCCCTCCCGGAAGTTGTTCACGATGGCCTCGGTCGGGCAGTTCTCGATGCACGCCCCGCAGGCGATGCAGGCTTCGAGGTTCACGACCTCGAACTTCTTCGTCCCCGGGTTCTGGGCGAAGACGCCCGTCGGGCAGACCACGTCGCACAGGTGGCAACTGATGCACTTCTCCGGGATGACCTCGACGTGGGTCGTCTTCACCCCGAGGACCAGCTCCTTCACGTCCTGCCGCCAGAGCGGGGACCAGCTCGGCAGGTCGTACCCGACGAACACCGCGAGCACCACGATCCAGGCCGTCCACCCGGCCATCGCCCACGGCCCCATGCCCGCGAGGTTCGCAACGACCACGAACACGGCCGAGGCGAGGAGGCCGAGGGAGAGCCCCTTCTGAACGCCGATCTTCCCCGGGAGCCAGAAGACGAGGAGGCTACAGACGACCGAAAGGAGGAAGAGGATGGGGACCGTCTTCCACCACAGGCCCGCGACCCAGATCGAGCCGAGGAGGAGCGGGAGGATGAGGAGGAGGGAGACGTTGAAGCCCAGGTTCGTGCCCATCACGAGCCGGTCCCTCGGCCCGAACGTGACCAGCCGCTGTTCCTTCTCGGTCCGGGGTTTCCCACTCTTCAGGAACGCCGCGAGGTCCTTGATGTGGGCCGGGCCGAACTGCGGCCGCCAGCCGGTCCGGTCCCGGAGCGACCAGATGTTGACCCCGCTCGCCGAAAGCTGCGGGAGGATGAGCCGGCGGTGGTCCACCAACTCCTCCACGCCGCTCGTCCGGAGGATGGAGATCACCGTGTCGGTCGTGAAGTCCCCGGCCCCGCCGGCGCACCAGACGTTCACCCCCTTGGTCGGGGCGACGAGCAGCCAGCAGTCGATGCCGTCCCGGGTCAGGGTCTCTGTGACCTCGCGGACGGTGAGTTCGAAGTTGCACGTGACGAGCACCGGGGAGGACCGGTCCGGGTTCCCGACCCGCCGGAGCCCGGGCTTCGTCGGGAACGGGAAGAGCCGCCCGAACAGGAACCAGGTGTCTTTGAGGACGTTCAGCATCACGCCTTCTCCGCCACGAACAGAGCGAGCGTCCCCGCGAGGTAGTGCGACTCGGACACCACCCGATACCCGGCTTCGCGGAGCCGTCCGGGGAAGTCACGCAGGGCGTGCGTCGTGTTCTGGGTCAGGAGGAACGTGACCGCCGCGAGCGGGAACCGCACCAGAGAGGCTGCCGCCCGCTGCCAGAACCGGGCCGGCCGCACCTCGTCGGCGACGACGAGCTTCCCGCCTGGCTTCAGCAGCCTCGACGCGGCCCTGAGCACGTAGTCGAGTTCGTCCTCGCTGAGTTCGCTAAAGACGAGCGTCGAGACCACCCGGTCGAACCGCCCCTCCCCGAGCCGGTCGATCTCCGTCGCCGTCACGTGGAGAAGCTCCACCCCGGGGGCGTTCTCCCGGGCCGCGGCGAGCATCTTCTCGGACACGTCCACCGCGGTCACCTTCGCCCCGCGGTCGGCCATGAGGCGGGAGAGCCGGCCCGTGCCGCAGCCGACTTCGAGGACCTCGTGGCCTGGCTCGACCCAGGCGGTGGAGATCTCGGCCTTCACGGTGTCGATCCGGCCGAGGGTCAGGAGCCGCATCCCCCGGTCATACTTCTCCGGGGTCTGCTCCAAGAGCTTCATGTAGACGAGGGTTGACATTGCTTGAAACCGCTTTCTGGGCTCGCCTGAGCATCCAGGCGTAGCCGACGAGGATCGAGAGCAAAGTGATGGCGAACGTGAGGGGCTTGGTCACGCTCAGGAACTGCGGCCCGAAAAGCCCGAGATAAATGGGAAGCATCGGCGACCCGCAGCAGCCGGTGAGGAAGCACACCCCCGCCCAGAGGACGCCGGAGAGCGTGAGCCCGCCGGCGGACGAGGCGAGCGCCTCCCGCCGCATCTTGAGGATGCGGAGGAAGCACCACGTCCCGAACGCCCCCGAGAGCCCGTAGGAGAGCCCGAGCCAGTAGTCCCCGGCTCCTGTGTAGCGGGCAAGCCGCCCCTCCTCCGGCTCGTCGAACTCGTAGGACGCCCAGGTGCCCGAGCCTTCGGTCGGGGCCGTCTCCCGGGTCGCGACGAGGAAATGGCCGAGGACGACGAGCGCGAACACCAACGGGGGGAGCCATCGCATCACTTGGCCTCCAGCCGCTTCGCCTCGAAGACAAGCCCCTTCTCGGTGCGGACGACCTCGCCGGTCAACTCAACTACGGTCTTCACCGCCGGCAGGTCCCCGGCGAAGTGGACCGGGAGGTAGTGCTTGGCGCAGTCGATACACCCACAGGACTCAAACTCCCGGGCGTCGATTGCGGCGAAGACCCCCTTCGCCTTGTTCACTTTCGCGACTGCCGCCCGGAGCCGGACCTCACCCTTGAACCCGTCGGGGTTCGTAGCCAGGTCATCGACCTCTACCACTGCGGCCCCGGACGGCGTAGCAAGTGACGGCCGGGAGTCTGCCTCGGCGCTCCCCTGCCGGACGAAGGCGAATGCGAGCCCGGACACGACGACTACGGCCGCGACGCCGACTGCGACTTTGCCAGTCCTCATGCCGAAGCTCCTTCCTGTTCGAAACCAACTGGAACCCGCCCCGCCGCCCGCCTCGCCTTCGAGTCCTCGGCCAAGCACCAGGCCCGGTCGAGGAGCGAGACGACGCACGGGTCGACGATGCGGTAGTAGACCTGGAGCCCCTCCCGGCGGGCCTCCAGGATGCCCCGGTCCGAGAGCCGCTGGAGCTGGTTCGAGACGGCTTGGTGCTTCATCGAGACGGCTTCCGCGATGTCGCCTACGCAGAGCTCGCCGGACCGCACCAGGACGTGCAGCATCCGGAGCCGGGTGGCGTTCCCGAGCACCTTGAACGTCGCCTCAAGCCCCGCGGCCTGCCTCGGGGAGAGGAGGGGCCGGGCGGTCAGCTCGGGCTTCGGGGTGCAACAGGGGGTTTCGCGTTTCCGGGCCATCGGCCGGTCCTCCAGGTTATGCGTTTGCTACACTGTACAGTGTAATAATTGCGGAGTCAACAGGGCGGGTTCCCGCAAGGGACAGGCCAGCCGGCCCCCATAATTAAGGGGGAAGCCGTGCCCCCCGCCCGCGGGGCCGGCAGCGAAGGGTGTTCCCGTGACCGCCGACCACCTCCCCCACCTGGACACCTTCGTCGAGGTCGCCGAGCGGGGGAGCTTCACCGCGGCCGCCCGCCACCTCGGCCTGAGCCAGGCGGCGGTGAGCCAGCGCATCCAGCGGCTCGAAACCGGCCTCGGGGCCGCCCTCTTCCGACGGGAGACCGGCGGGGCCGCCCTCACCGACGCTGGCCGGCGGCTCCACTCCTTCGCGCGGCGTATCCTCGACCTGACCGCCGAGGCCCGGACGGCAGTCACCGGCACCCCGGCCGACGTCGGCGGGGACCTCCTCCTCGCCGCCAGTTCGGTGCCCGGCCACCACCTGCTCCCGCCGACGCTCGCCACGTTCCGGGGCCGCCACCCGCTGGTCCGGGTCCG
Organism: uncultured Alcaligenaceae bacterium; assembly: GCA_964444365.1. Taxonomy (GTDB): domain Bacteria; phylum Planctomycetota; class Planctomycetia; order Gemmatales; family Gemmataceae; genus CAYUHJ01. The sequence continues at coordinate 14,693 of CAYUHJ010000113.1, forward strand.
CGTCTCGGTGTCCGACACGGCGGCGGTCCTCCGCGAGGTCGAGCAGGCCGCCGCCCACCTGGGGGTCGTCGGCGGGCGGGAGGACAGTCCCCACCTTGAGTTCCGGCAGTTCGCCTGCGACGAACTCGTCACCGTCGTCCCCCGGGGGCACCCGTGGTGGCGGAGGCGTCGGGTGCCGGTGCGGGAACTCCTCGCCCAGCCGCTCGTCCAGCGGGAGAGCGGGTCGGGGTCCCGCCGCTGCCTGGAGCGGGCGCTCGACCGGCTGGGGGTCGCGGCCTCCGACCTGAACGTGGTCCTGGAGCTCGGGAGCAGCGAGGCGGTGAAGGAGGCGGTCCTCGCCGGGGCCGGGGTGGCCGTGCTGTCCCGGCGGGCCGTCCTCCAGGAGGTGAGGAGCGGGCGGCTGAAGGCGATCGCGGTCGACGGCCTCACCCTCGGCCGCGACCTCTTCGTCGTCCGCGACCGGAGGCGGGTCCTCCCCCGCCCGGCCGAACTCTTCCTGACCCTCCTCGGGTCCGGGACAGCCCCCGTCGGTTCGGCGTAAGCGCCCATAAGCAGTCCTTATCCCCCGGGCTCCCGGGTATCACCGGCGGCCCGTCACGCCCCCGCCCCCGACCCCGTACCATCCCCACCGTGGCGGACGCCCCGCCGGCCGAGGCGTCGGGCTCGACCGCGATACGGAGGTGATGGCATGCACCGGACGGGCACACTCGCGGTCTCCGCGGCCGCACTGCTGACGCTCGCGTGGGCGGTCGCCCCGTCCGCCGGGCACGACGAGAAGCACGGCATGGCGGCCTCGGTCCACCCGCCGGCCGGCCTCAAGTGGCGGGACGGCCCCCCGTCGCTGCCGCCCGGGGCGAAGATCGCCGTCCTCGAAGGCGACCCCGCAAAGGAAGGCCCGTTCGTCTTCCGGGTGAAGGTGCCGGACGGCTACCGCATCCCCCCGCACACGCACCCGAAGCCGGAGCGGGTGACCATCATTTCGGGCACCTTCAACCTCGGCATGGGCGGCACGTTCGACGCGACGAAGGGCGAGGCGCTCCCGGCCGGGACCTACGGGACGTGGCCGGCCGGGATGAAGCACTACGTCTGGGTGAAGGGGGAGACCGTCGTCCAGTTCCACGGCGACGGCCCGTGGACCATTACCTACCTCAACCCGGCCGACGACCCGAGGGCCCAGAAGAAGTGACCGCCACGGATGGCCGCGGGGGGCGGAGTCCGACATCCGCCCCCGCGACCCGTGGCCGGACATCCGGCAGGCGGCCGAGCAGTGCCGGGCCTGGGGCGAGGCGGCTGGCCTGGTCGTGCGGGCCGGGTCGCTCTGCTGCTGCTCGTGGCACCGGGGGCTCGTCATGCGGCGGCCGTGACGCACCGCCCCCATTCGGATACATTCCCCCAACGTAAGTCATCTCTCCCACTTGGCGGGCCGGCGGCCCGGTGCTCACCGGAGGGCGGGCTCAAAGTCGCTGTTTCGCCTCTGCCCGAACCGGAGTATGCTCGTTGACATGGTCTTGCGGGCCCTCCTCTCCATCTGCTTCCTCGTCGCGAGCGTCCTCTCTCCGGGGTTCTGCTGCTGCGTGGCCCGCGCCCTCGCCCAGGGAGGCACGTCGCTTGTGTCCCCGGCACCGGCCCCTGCCGCGAAGACCGGTTGCCCTCACGGCAGACGGGCCGACCCGCCCCCGGCGGACCCGGGCGGGGACCGTTGCCGCTGCCAGGACCACGTCGTCACGTCGTCCGCCCCGGACCCGGTGACGCTTCCCGCGGCCCAACAGAGCGAATGGCTCGCGAGCCTCCCGCCCTTCGTCTTTGCCCCCTTCGTCCAACAGACCCTCGGCGCAAACAGCTCCCTGCAAGCCGACTTGGGAAGCCCCCCGCCCCCCGCCGGAGTCGAACTCCTCCACCGCATCCACGTCCTGATCTGTTAGCTCCAAGCGCGAGGCCGGTCGCCGGTGCGCCGTGACCGCCGCCCCGCCTGTTCTCAGTCTCGTCAGTCTCGCCCCCAGCGTTCGCCCGGGCCCGCGTTGCGGTCCGCTCGGGGACGAGGAGTCGTGCGCCTCGACTATGCGGAGAAACGATCATGACCGAAACCACTGTCCCCCCGGCCGACGAGCCGAAACCCCGCTTCGGAGGCCTCCGCCAGGTCCTCGTCACCCTGTTCGCGCGGCTCCGGTTCGTCGCCATCCTCGGCGTCATCGGCCTTGTCATTCTGAAGTGGGACCTGCTCGTGGCCCACTACGACAAGTGGACCCGCTCGGCCGCGGAGACGGCGGTGGCAGACCCCACGACCGAATTCTTCTGCCCGATGCACCCGACGATCGTCCGGGACACGAACAAGGAGAAGTGCCCCATCTGCTTCATGCCGCTCTCGAAGCGGAAGAAGAGCGAGGGCGGGGGCCCGGCGCTCCCGGCCGGGGTGGTCAGCCGCGTGCAGCTGTCGCCCTACCGCGTGGTCCTCGCCGGGGTGAAGACGGTCCCCGTCGGCTACCTGCCGCTCGCGAAAGAAATCACCACCGTCGGCACCGTCGAGTTCGACGAGCGGGGGCTCAAGCACGTCGCCGCCCGGGTGAAGGGCCGCATCGACCGGCTCGGGGTGAACCAGACCGGGCAGGCGGTCCACCAGGGGGACGAGCTCGCCGTCCTCTACAGCCCGGACCTCGTCGTCACCGTGCAGAACCTGCTCGACGCGAGGCGGTCCGGGAACCGGGAGCTCGAACGCATCGCGAGGGACCGGCTCGTCCTCTGGGGCATCGAGGGCGACCAGGTCGAGCAGATCGTGAAGACCGGCAAACCGATCACCCAGCTCACCGTCCGCTCGCCCGCCGACGGGCACGTGATCAAGAAGTACCAGACCGAGGGCCGGTACGTGGACGAGGGCACGCCGCTCTACGACGTGGCGGACTTAAACACCGTCTGGGTCCAAGCCCAGGTGTACGAGGACGACCTCTCGTTCCTCCCGCCGGAGAGCCACGGGCTCCGGGCGGAGGACCGGCTCCCAGTCGTCGCGACCACCAGGGCGTACCCGGGGGAGGCCTTCGCCGGGACGCTCTCGTTTCTCTACCCGCACGTGGACCAGGAGACCCGGACGCTCACGGTCCGGTTCGAGCTCGCAAACCCCGGCGGGCGGCTGAAGCCCGGGATGACCACCTCGGTGAAGCTCGCCATCCCCCCGGAGCAGCTGGTCGGGAAGACCGGGGCGTCGTCCCGGTTCAAGCTCGAAGGGGAAAACGTGCTCGCTGTCCCTGAGGCGAGCGTCATCGACACGGGGGCCATGAAGCTCGTCTACCGCGAGGAGTCGTCGGGTGTGTTCGAGGGGGTCCGGGTGGAACTCGGCCCGCGGATGGCCGGCCCGGGCGGTGCCCCCTACTTCCCGATCTTGACCGGCGTCGAAGCGGGGCAGACGGTCGTCGCCTCCGGGTCGTTCCTCATCGACGCCGAGACCCGGCTGAACCCGGCAGCGGGCTCCATCTACTTCGGCGGGAGCGGCGGCGGTCAGAAGTCCGGCGCGCCCGTCCGCCCGTCCACCCCGGAGGACGCCGCCGCGAAGGCCGTCGCCTCCGAGAACGGGCAGGCCCCGGGGAGGTAGCCGGCACGAACCAGTCCTCACAACCACAAGGAGAAACGTATGCGTCCACTGATTACCGCTCTGCTCCTCTCCGCCGCAGTCACCACGGTCCTCCTCGGCTGCCAGGGCCAGTCCGGCTCGTCGTCCCAGTCACAGGGCGCCGGGGCGAAGGTCTACGACGTGAGGGGTAAGGTCGTCTCCCTCGACGCCGGGAAGAAAGTCGTCACCCTCGACCACGAGGACATCCCCGGGCTCATGAAGGCGATGACGATGGACTTCCCGGTCGGCGACGCGAGGGTGCTCGACGGGCTGAAAGCCGGCGACGCCGTCCAGGGGAAGATCACGTCCGAGGGCGGCAGCTACTCGGTCACGAGCCTTGAGAAGCGCTGACCGCCGGAGGGATGCGTCATGATCGAGAAGCTGATCGAGGCCTCCGTCCGGAACCGGTTTCTGGTGCTCATCGCGGCCGCGGTGCTCGCCGTCTTCGGCGTCTACGCGACCCTCAACACCCCGGTCGACGCGATCCCTGATCTGTCCGAGAACCAGGTCATCGTGTTTACCGACTGGCCGGGACGGAGCCCGCGGGAGATCGAGGACCAGGTCACGTACCCGCTCTCGCTCCGGCTCCAGGGACTCGCCGGGATCAAGGCGGTCCGGTCCTCGTCCGAGTTCAACTTCTCGATGATCACCCTCATCTTCGAGGAGACGACGGACTTCTACTTCGCCCGGCAGCGGGTGCTCGAGCGGCTGACCCAGGCTCCGGCCTTCCTCCCGCCGGGGGTCGTACCGTACCTTGCGCCGGACGCGACGGCGCTCGGGCAGATCTTCTGGTACACGGTCGAGCCGAGTCCGAAGCACCCGGTCGACCCGGGCCGGCTCTGGGCGCTGAACAAGTTCTACATCG
>CAYUHJ010000114.1:0-1257 GCA_964444365.1 uncultured Alcaligenaceae bacterium
CCGCACCAGGACACGTTCGACATGAAGCCGGACGCCCCGGCCGAGTACCGCGGCGCGTTCAACCCGATCAAGACGAACGTCCCCGGCATCGACATCTGCGAACACTTGCCGGCGATGAGCAAGGTCGCGGACAAGTACGCGATCATCCGTTCGGTGGCCCACACGTTCGCGGACCACGGGGGCGGGCACAAGCGGTTCCTCACCGGCCGCGACCCGCTCAAGCCGGACGGGTTCGTCGTCGACACGCCGATGGTCGGGTCGATGGCGGCGAAGGTCTGGGCCGGCCGCAACAAGGGCGTGCCGAACTACGTCTGCGGCGTGGACGGCGGCCGGCAGGGGATCGACGTGTTCAGCTTCGGGTCCGCGTACCTCGGGCCGGGGACGCACCCGTTCATGGTCGTCGGCGACCCGTCCGAGCCGAAGTTCGCGGTGCCGAACCTCGCGCCGCGGAAGGAGATCGAGGCCCAGCTGTCCGACCGGCTCGACCTGCTGGCGAAGTTCGACCGGCCGATCACCGACTCGTCCGGGACCGCGCCGGGGATGGACCTGGCCCGCGGGAAGGCGCTCGACCTGATGTCCAGCGTGAAGGCCCGCACCGCGTTCGCGCTGGACCAGGAGCCGGCCGCCGTCCGCGAAAAGTACGGCATGCACCGGTACGGCCAGCGGTGCCTGCTCGCCCGGCGGCTCGTCGAGAGCGGCGTCAGCTGGGTGACGATGGTGCTGGAGAACGCCACGCCCCGCGGCCAGAGCATGATCAAGGACGGCGTCTACAACTGGGACTCGCACGCGGTCAACTGCAACATCTTCACCGACACGAAGCACAAGCTCGGGTTCCTCGATCAGGCGATTTCGGCGCTCATCACGGACCTGTACGACCGCGGGTTGGACAAGCGTGTCCTACTCGTCGTGACCGGCGAGTTCGGCCGGACGCCGAAGCTGGAGTACAAGGACGGCCGGCCGGGCCGCGACCACTGGCCGCAGGCGCAGTCCATCGTCGTCAGCGGCGGCGGGTTCAAGACGGGGCAGGCGATCGGGTCCACGACCGCGAAGGCGGAACACCCGAAGGACCGGCCGATGACCCCGAACCACCTCTGGGCGACGGTCTTCAAGCACCTCGGGATCGACTACAACGGGACCGCGTTCCCGGACGCCACCGGCCGGCCGATGCCGATGCTCCCGGACGGCGACCCGATCACGGAGCTGGGCTAAGGCGAGCGGCGGGGCGTCAGCCCGCCGTGTGTCGAGCAGTTGCAATTC
>CAYUHJ010000114.1:1267-19078 GCA_964444365.1 uncultured Alcaligenaceae bacterium
CGCCCCGCCGCTCGCTATTCCACCAGCGGCAGCCAGTTCGTCACGTCGAACCGCGAGTGCGGGTTCCGCTCGACGACGGTCACACTTTCCTGGTACGCCTCGAAGCACGGGTCGAGAAGTTGCAGCAGGTCGCTGGTCCGCAGGCAGGCTTGCTCGCGGCAGAAGAGCAGGTCCGTCCCCGCCCCGAGTACCGGGACGACGTACACGCCGGGGACGGCCTTCTTCACTTCCTCGGCGTACCTGTTCCCGGCTTCCGTGTCCGGGACGACCACGAACGTCCGCTCCTCGGCGACCGGGCCGGCGGACAGCGGGGCCGCCCCGCGGACGTAGCTGGCCACCCGGCGGGACAGTTCCGTCGACTGGCCCCCGGCGGCGGACAGTTCCACCGCGGTCACGTCCTCCGCCGGGAGCAGCCCGGACAGGAACGCCGTCGCCTGTTCGACCATCGGCCCGCCGAGGGACCGGACCAGGTCCGACGACCCCTTCGAGACGCCGACCAACCCGCCGCGGGGGTCGACGACGAGCTTCGTGAGCGCCTGTTCGAGCCGGGCGAGTTCGTCCTTCTGGACGGAGGAGAGCGCCTCGGCGGCGGACCGGTCGAGGTGGTCCTCGCCGTGCGGGAGGACGACGCGGATGGTGTTGGAGCCGCGGAGGGTGGCGTGCATCGCCTCGTCGTCGTTCTCGGTGCCGGCGTGGAAGCTGCCGTGCGGGGTCGCGCCAGGGTTCGGGATGAGGACCGGGCCTTCGAGGACGTCGGCCAGTTCCGCGATCCGCCGGCGGGCGGTGGCGATGTCGGCCTGGCGCTCCTGGAACCACGTGCCGAGCCGGACGTAGAACCGGGCGGCGACGGTGGCGAGGTCCTCGCGGACGCGGATTTCGACGAAGACGCGGAGCTTCTCGCAGAAGGTCTTCAGGGCGCGGGTCATCCGGCCGCCGCCGAACAGGCTGAACCCGCCGCCCCCCTCGGCGGCCTGCTGGCACCCCTGGAGCGCGCCGGGCATCTCGTCCTTGGCGGCCTGCCGCCGGGCGGCCATGCCCTCGAGCATCGCCTCCAGCCCGGTGATCGCGGTGTTGCAGTTGGCGACGAGCTGGGCGATGACCGCCTCGGCCGCCGCCAGCCGCGCCCCCGAGAGGGTTTCGAGGTCGTGGAACCGCTCGGCGAGTTCGTTCTGCCACGCCTCGGTGGCGCGCTTCAGGCCCACGTCCAGGAACCGGCTGAGCCGGCCGCGGCGGAACGGGCTGTCGGACTCGGTCGTCGGCTCGCCGCCGATCCAGTCGCGGGCCTGGTCCCAGGTGCCGTGCGCCCAGCTGGCGGGGTCCGGCCGGCGGGACGCGGCGTCCGCCTGGGAGTTCAGCGTGGTCACCCACTGGCCGATGCGCTCGACCGGGTTGCCGTCCTGCGGGGTGGTGGACTCGGCGGCGATGAACTCCTGCAGGTTGTCCGGCGTCAGCCGCACGTCCGACAGGACGCTCGCCAGCATGTTCTCGGCCTCGGCGGGGACCATCCCGGACAGCGGGCCGACCCACCGGCGGAGGAACTTCACGCACGCCTGCCGGGCCGCGCTGCGGAGCAGCAGCCCCCGCGGGTACCAGACGCCGAACGTGCCGAAGCTGCGGAACGGGGTGCGGCCGGCCGGCGCGCCCTTCTTCCGGACCTTCTCCAGCCCGATGCCGAGCGGCGTCGTCAGGTCGTGGGCGACGTACCCGGCGAGGTGGGACAGGCAGTCCCGCAGCGCCTCGGGCGTCCGCTGGGCCATCGGCAGGATGTACGTCGCCGTGAACGGGAGGCCGTGCCCGTCCACCTGCGGGCCTTCGGTGCCGTACTGCGCGGTGAACTTGACGTCCGGGTCCGCGTAGTGGTTCAGTTCCGTCAGGGTGGCGAAGATGTTGGCGAGTTCTTCCGGCGGCGTCGTCGCGTCCTCCGGGGCCCCCGCGAAGATGAACGCCGTCACGACCGCGTCCGTCAGGTTGAACCGCTCCAGCGCCCGGCGGATGGCGTGGCCGACGTCCAGGGTCATCCCGCTGGTGCCGCCGCTGGCGCTGACGAACACGTACACGGACGGCGTTTTCGACCGCACCGGCAGCCCCGTCTGGTCGGCGGACTGCGTCAGCGCCTCCGGGTGGGTGCAGACCTGAATCTCCTGGCGGAACCGGTTCACGAACCGCAGGTAGTGGTCGTAGAACGCGAGCCGGCCGAGGGACCGCGCCCCGTCCACCCGGAGGGACCGGGGGATGGCGTACAGCTTCTCGCGCGGCAGCCATTCGAGGATCTGGTCGAGTTGCCGGCGGCGGTAGGCGTTCACCGGCTGGAGCGGCGCGTGGAAGGTGTGCTCCGGCTGGAGGGCGGCGTCGGCGGGGCCGGCGGACGACTTGGTCGCGGCTTCGGGCTCGGCGTCGACGTACACGAACCGGAAGCAGGGCACCTGTGCGAGTTCCCCGATCCGGTCGAGGAGCCGGCAGCGGATCTGCTGGAGGGCCCGCCGGCCGAAGCTCCCGATGCCGACGAGGATCGCCGGGTGCAGGACGCCTTCTTCGTGGCGGAACACGAACGACGCGGGGCCTTGCTTGTCGCCGGGGACCATCACCCGGCTGCTCGGCCCGCCGATGATCGACGACGCCCCGCCGTGTCTGGGGGCCTGCGTGGCGGTGTCGAAGTCCGGCTTCGTCTTCCGGGACGGGGGGGCGACCCCGGACTTCCGGCCGACCGGGGCCGGGGTCTCGGTCCCGCTCATCCCGCCGAGGGTCACGTCCGACCGGCCGCCCGCGCCGCCGAGGGCCCGCACGAACGCCAGGCACGTCGGGAAGCGGTCTTCGGGGTTCTTCGCGAGGGCCTTCGCGACGGCCGGCCGGTCGCCTTCCGGCAACATGCTCAGGTCCGGCGCTTCGGTCATGTGCTGCAGCGCGAGCTGCCGGATGTTCTTCCCGCTGAACGGCCGGAACCCCGTCAGCAGTTCGCAGTACAGGATCGCGAGGCTGTACTGGTCCGAGTGCTTGGAGATCTTGTTCGCGAACGTCTCCGGGGAGGCGTACACCGGCGTGATGCCGCCCATGATGCCGGAGGAGCTCTGCCGTTCCAGGTGCTTGACCAGCCCGAAGTCCGCGACCTTGACCCGGTCCGCGATGAGGAACAGGTTCTTCGGCTTGACGTCGAGGTGCTGGAGGTTGTGCTTCTCGATCAGGTGGTCGAGCCCCTCGGCGGCGTCCGCGAGGAACCCGAGCAGCATGTCGCGGGGGATCCCCGGCCGGCCCGCCTTCTGGTACTCCTCCATCAGGTCGTGCAGACTCTTGTCCGCGAGTTCCATCACGATGAGCAGTTCGCCGGACACGACCTCGATGCGGTCCATCGACAGCACGAACGGGTGCCGGACGGACTTGACCCGTTCGAGGGCCTTGTACTCCTGCTCGGCCTTGGCGCTGTCGCCGTCGAGGGAGTTGAGGTTGCCGTAGACGAACTTGATGGCCTTGAAGATGCCGCCCGGCACGATGCACTTCCACACCTCGCCGAACCCGCCGGTCCCGAGGGGACAGACGAGCTTGTAGCCGGGAAGGGGTTCGGTGTCGGGCTCGCGCAGCCAGCTCATAGCACCACCGCGACGGAGAAGGGTTGTCTCGGGGGAGAACAGTCGGATAACGGTCCGACCCCGAAGGCAGCACCGGCAGACTGGGCGGGCCGGGATCGAGCAAACCAAGCGAGGACAGGAATCAGTCCGTCACTCCAGCCTATGTCGGCGGTCCGCCGACGGCGACGGCTTGCGGGCCGAGTTCGCGGGAACAGTGTCGGCTTTCCCCGCATTCCCGGCCCCGGGCGGTCCGTGCGTCGGCAATTCAGTCATAATCCTAGCACGATAACCGGCGAGCGGGAACAACTTCCGGGAACTGCCCGGGGGGAAAGTGCGTCCGGGCGTGGATTCGAGCTGGGGGCACCCGCGCGCCGCGGACGCGCGTCCGCGGCGCGACGGGATTCGGCCGCGTTCGCGGCTCAATTCTTCTCGACGACCCACACGTTGCGGTACGCCAGCGGGTCGCCGTGGTTCTGGAACTGGAACGGGCCGGGGGTCGGGCCTTCCTTCTGCCCGCCGCCGGTCGGCCCCTTCAGTTCGACGTCGTCCTGAATCTTGACCCCGTTGTGCAGCACCGTGGCCCGGGCGTTCTTCGTCTTCTTCCCGTCCGCGTCGAACTCGGCCGGGGTGAAGTCGATGTCGTACGTCTGCCACACGAGCGGCGGCAGGCACATGTTCACGCTCGGCTTGTGCAGCGTGTAGAACCCGCCGGCCTCGTTGTTCTCGCCCTTGAGCCCGAAGCTGTCCAGCACCTGGAGTTCGTACCGGTCTTGCAGGTAGACGCCGCTGTTCCCCCGGCCCTGGCCGCTGCTGTTCGGCATCCACGGCAGGCGGAACTCGATGTGGGCCTTGAACGCGCCGAACTTCTGCTTGCTCTTGATCCCGTAGTTCAGGAACTTTCCGTCGGACAGTGTGACAATCTTGCCGTTCTCCCAGTGCTGTTCGTCGCCTTCGGCGGCGAACAGCACGACGGCCCCTTCCGGCGGCTTCGCCCCGAGCGTGGGGGACGTGCGCTCGACCCGCTTGAGGGTGCCCCGGACGTCGCCGCCGAACGTGATGGCCCCGCCCGCCATCGAGCCGACGGACTGCTTTCCGTCCGTGATCTCGACCTTGTCGTCGGCTCGGACCGCCTTCAACGTCCGGGCCTTGGCCGCGTCGCCGCCGGCACCGGGGAGGCCGTCGGGGAACACTTTCACGTCGAACTTGCCGTCCCCCTTCGCGACCACCTGGGCACCGACCTTCGACTCGGTCTGGTTGGTGCTGACGGTGCCTTCGTACTCCCCCTGGACGAGGAAGTCGGGGTCGTCCTTGGCCTTGGCGGGGTCGTCGATCGCGATCCGCTTCGGCTTTTCCTTCTTGTCCTGGGCGACGCCCGGCGACAGCGACGCGGCGATCAGCCCGGCCCCGAGCAGGGCGGACAGTGCGAGACGGAGCATGAAGACCTCTGGGGAAAGGCGGGGGGGTGGGACCCGGGCCGGGGTCGGCCGGGGCAAGCCTATTGTTCCCGGACGGGGGTCCGAGTCAAGGGGCGGGAGGGGTGTCGAAAAACAAACCGCCCGCCGGGGAACGGCAGGCGGTTTGGCGTGGTCCGGCCGGGCGGCTCGGCCGGGTCACGAGGTGCGGTTGGCCGCGACCCACAGCATGTACGCGACCCGCTGGTTCAGTTCCGGCGCGGGCTCCTTGACCCGGTTCACATACCGGTCACGCCACGCGTAGTAGATCACGGCAATGGCGAGCACGGCGAGGTTGTACGTGACGGCTTCCACTGGGATACCCTCCCCAATCACTGGCGGAATTGTCGGTCGGGGTGTCAGAGAAAGGGCGAGAACCCCTTCAACGGCTGAAATCTAAGCCACGATTCGCGGTCCGGCAAACGGGATGTGATCGACTTTTCGCACCGATTTCGCCGGCCGTGCCGAAGATTCCGACGCGCCGGCGGCGGTCGGCCGCCGGGGACCGAGAATCCGACACCCGTGCGGCCCTCCGCCGAGATCCGATCCCCTCGGCGTCCGGTACGGGGGGCGGACCCGGTCGGGGAAGCCCGAACCAGTCCGATTCGACAATCCCTTCCGGAGGCGGCCGGCCTCGGCCGGCGTAGCCCGCACGTCTTCCCGCCGGCACGCCCGCCCCGGCCGGCCGAACCGGTACCCGCGCCAGCCCCGCGATTCGCGCTCGAACTTCTTCCGCACGACGCGAACCCGCGAATATCCGCCGCCCCCGCCGCCCCGTTTCCTTCCCCGATCCCCCGGCGTGGGGAATATCTTGGCAAGCACTTCGAGACCCACCGCCGTTGGCAGCGGGACGATGGATGACCGCGGGCGGGGAGGGCCGGGGTGCCGAACGGGAATGGAGAGGTCATGAGCTTTCGTCGTCTGAAGGTCTGTACGCTGACGGCGGTGTGCGTCAGCCTGTTCGGCGCCTCCGCGTGGGCGGCGGACGAAGCAAAACCGGCGGCTGCTCCGGCAGCGGCCCCTGCCGCGGCCCCGGCCGCCGGCGGGTGCGGTGCCCCGTGCGGCACGGCACCGGGCTACACCACCGTCAAAACGATCGAGTGGGTCCGCGAGCAAGTGCCGGTCACCCGCACCGTGTACAAGCACGAGACCAAGCAAGAAACGTACACCGCGTACCGCCACGAGACGGTGCCGGAGACCCGCACCCGGACCGTGACGGTGATGAAGCCGGTCACGGAAACGGTGATGGAGTCGCGGACGCACTTCGTCACGAAGCAAGTCTGCGAAACGGTGATGGTGAACAAGGTCGTCACCGAGAAGGTGCCGGTCACCAAGACGGTCACCGTCAACGAGACCCGCTGGGAAACCCAGATGGTCACGGAAAACCGGACCAAGACCGTCAAGCACACGAGCTACGTCCCCGAGTGCGTGACCGTCGGCCCCGGCATCCTGGACAAGATCAAGGGCCACTTCGACCCGTGCTACTGCCCGTGCCCGACGACGAAGACCGTCTGCAAGAAGGTCACGACCTGCGAGACCGTCTGCTGCCCGGTCACGGTGTGCAAGAAGGTCGCGGTGTGCGTGCCGGTGACGAAGACGATCTGCACCTACGAGTGCGTGTCCAAGTGCATCCAGGTGCCCTGCACCCGGACCCGGTGCGTGACGGAAGCCGTCACCTGCCAGGTGCCGGTCTGCCGCACCCGGTGCGTGCCGGAATGCCGCACGGAAACCTACACGGTTTGCGTCAGCAAGTGCGTCCCTTACCAAGCGACTCGGTGCGTGTCGGTGTGCGTCCCGGTCTGCGAAACCGTGATGTGCTGCAAGCTGGTGCCGAAGTGCGTCGAGAAGGTCGTCGCCTGTGCCCCGGCGTGTGCCCCGGCCTGCTCCGCCCCCTGCTGCGACGTGTGCGACCCGTGCGCCCGCCCCAGCCTGAAGGACCGGATCAAGGGCATCTTCGCGAAGCACAGCAAGTGCGGCTGCGAAACGTCGTGCAGCACCTGCCACTAAGCTGAACCCGACTCGGGCGCGGTGATTCGCAACCGATTCGCACCGGTGGCCGGCGAGACAACTCGCCGGCCACCGGTGTTTGTTGATGGGCGGCCGAACTGATGCAATCCCAAGAGCCGCGAACGCAAGTGAGCGGTTCGCTTCATTCCCCGTGAGGCGTGTTTTTCCCCAGGCAGTCAACCGCTCACTTGCGTTCGCGGCTCGGAAAAACTCGCACCCCGCCGCGGACGGCCGCCAGCCACCGGGCGACTCGCACCTCGAACCCCCGCAATCCCGCGAACGGGGCGAACCGCGCCTCCAGTTCCGCCACCTTCGCCCGAAGCCGGGCCGCCTCCGCGGTGGCGCGGGCCGTGCGGTCGTCGGCCTCCTTCGCCTGCTGCCGGGCCGCGTCGGCCGCCTTGCGGTGGGCCTCCGCGGTCGCCTGGGCGTCCAGGGACCGCTGCATCGCGGCGCGGAACGCGGGGCCGGCGGCGCGGACCCAGTTCTCGTCGGCGGCGTCCGCGGTCAGGGCCGGGTCCGGGTCGCAGGCGTAGCCGTACCGGGCGAACGCATCGGGGATCGCGGCCGCGATCTCGGCCGCCTCGGGGGCGGGGATCAGTTCCCGCCAGTGGCCGGGGCGGCCCTGCCAGAAGTGGCCGTTGCCGGCCCGGGCGCGCAGGCGGTCGAGCGTGTGCCCCGCCGCGACTGCCGCCAGGTCGGGCTCCCGCGGCGGGGCGAGGCGGCCGCACACCTTCGCCAGTTCCCCGGCCGGGTCGGCGACGAGGTCTTCGTACCGGACGGCCGTCACGTCCGGTTCGCCCCACCAGTCGGCCGTGACGGAGAACAGCGCCGCCGCCCGCGGGCCGGTCGCGTACCGCACGAACGCGCGGCTCCGCGGCGACGCCCCGAACAGCCCGGACTCGTCCCCGCCGGTGCCCTCCAGCCACCGGTGCGTGTCCCCGTCCGTCAGGGCGAACGGGACGATCGAGACCAGCGTGTCGAGCGGGTGCCGCGCCACCGTGACGACGCGGAACCCGTGCTCCGCGAGGCGGTCGCGCATCTTCGGGGTGCGGTTCCAGTGCAGCTGCAGCACGCACTCCCGCGGCAGCCCGGCCCAGTCCGAGTCCCACATCTTGTGGACGGCGAGGTCCGGCACCCGGTACGCGGCCGCCAGTAGCCACCGCAGCCAGGTGTTCCCCGACCGCGGGGTACTCAGGATCGCGACTCGCACCGGGTCCGCCATGGCCGCAGTGTACCCGCCCCGCGAAACCGCATTCAAGCCGGAACGGGAAGCTCCTCGACACCGCCGCCGCCGGTGGTACGATGGGCTCACCTGCCCCTTCCGCCAGCCCCGACGCGCCCATGACTCGCCCCCTCGTCGCCCTCGGCCTGTTCCTCCTGGTTCCCCCCGCGGTCGCGGACGACGCCGGGTTCCGGGCCAAGGTCCGGCCGCTGATCGAGGCCCACTGCGTCGACTGCCACGGGCCGGCCGTGCAGAAGGGGAACCTGCGGCTGGACACCCTCTCGACCGACGTGCGGGAGGCCCGAACCGCCGACCGGTGGGTCAGCGTCCACGACCGGATTCGGGACGGCTCCATGCCGCCGAAGAAGCGCGAGCGGCCGGGGGCCGACGAGGTCAAGGCCGCGACCGGCTATCTCCACCAGGAACTCCACGCCGCGTCCCTCGACCGTCAGAAGACGTCCGGCCGCGTCCCCGTTCGCCGGCTGAACGGCACCGAGTACGAGAACACCGTCCGCGACCTGCTCGGCACGCACGCGAACCTGAAGGAACTGCTCCCGGAGGACAACACCGTCGCCGGGTTCGACAACGTCTCGTCCGCGCTGGAAGTGTCCGCGACACACCAGATTCAGTACCAGGAGGCCGCGGAACGGGCGGTGCTCTCCGTCGTCCCGCCGCACCCGCCGATTCCCTTCTCCGACAAGCGCACCGGCAAGGAGATGACCGAGAAGGGGGCGAACTTCAAGCAAGCTCTCTCTCGCAGCTGCGTGCTGAAGGACGATGCGCTCGTCATTTACTGCAAGCTGCCGCGATATGGACTGTGCCAGACGGCCCCCGTGCAGGCTTCCGGACGGTATCGCGTCACCATGTCGATTGCCGCCGTGGGGGCGGACAAGAAGCCAGTTCCGGCCGCGTTCCTGACCGTGGGACCGGGTCGCGAAGATCCCGCCCTCGTCGAGATTCGAGACATCGCCCCCGGCAAGCCGACCGTCGTCGAGTACGAAATCGACCTCGAACGCCGGCAGGCGTTCGTCGTGAACTACCTCGGCCTCTGGGATTTTCGCACCTTCAAGAAGCCCATCGAGGAGTACGCCGGCCCCGGCCTGCTCGTCGAGTGGCTCAAGATCGACGGGCCGATCGGGACGTGGCCACCCGCGAGTTACACGAAGCTCTTCGGCGACATGCCGCTGAAACCTCGCTCCGTGGCGAAAGCCGAAGCCGACGGCAAACCCGCCCCGAAGGTTCCCGAGAACCGCCCGCTGTCGGCGTGGCTGAACGACCCGCTCGTGCCCGCCCCGGCGAAGCCGAAGGAGGCGGCCGACAAGCTCATCCGCGCGTTCGTGGCGAAAGCCTTCCGCCGGCCGGCGGGCGAGGAGGTCTCGACGCATTACGTCAAGCGCGTCCACGACAAGCTCGACAAGGGGTACTCGTTCCTCGACGCGATGACCTTCGGGTACAAGGCGGTCCTGTCCTCGCCGCACTTCCTGCTCCTGGCCGAGCCGACACCGCAACTGGACGACTACGCCCTCGCGGCCCGGCTGTCGTACTTCCTCTGGAGCACGGCCCCGGACGAGGAACTGCTCGCGGCGGCGAAGAAGGGGGACCTGTCGAAGCCGGCGGTCCGCACGGCCCAGGTCGAGCGGATGCTGAAGTCCCCCCGGGCGAAGCGGTTCACGGACAACTTCGTCGGCCAGTGGCTCGACATGCGGAAGATCGACGCGACCATCCCCGACCCGCAACTCTACGGCGAGTTCGACGGCACCCTGCTCTGGGCCATGCCGCGCGAGACGAAGCTCTTCTTCGAGGAAGTGCTGGCCAAGGATCTGAGCGTGACCGAGTTCGTCGATTCGGACTGGACGGTGCTCAACGAGCGGCTCGCGCGGCACTACGGCATCCCCGGCGTGAGCGGCAACGAGTTCCGCACGGTGAAGCTGCCCCCCGGCTCCCACCGCGGCGGGGTGATGACGCACGCCAGCGTGTTGAAGGTGACCGCCGACGGCACCCGCACGTCCCCGGTGCTCCGCGGGAAGTGGGTGTTGGAAAAGATCATCGGCCACGCCGTTCCGCCCCCGCCGCCGGACGTACCGTCCATCGAGCCGGACATCCGCGGCGCGACGACGATCCGCCAGCAACTCGACAAACACCGCACCCTGGCCGCGTGCGCGTCGTGCCACACGCACATCGACCCGCCCGGCTTCGCGCTCGAAACCTTCGACCCCATCGGCGGCTGGCGCGACTTCTACCGCGCCTCGACCCGCACGAAGGCCGGCGTCGTCCACATCCCGAACAACTTCTCCAGCCGGGCGGTGTTCCGCGGCCCGGACGTGGAAACGGGCGGCGAAACGCACGACGGCAAGAAGTTCGCCACCGTCGACGACTACAAGAAACTGCTGCTCGCCGACAGGGACCAGATCGCCCGCAACGTGACGGAAAAGCTGCTGATCTACGCGACCGGGGCCGACGTCCAGTTCGCCGACCGCGAGGTCATCGAGCAGATCGTGGCGAAGGCGAAGGCCAAGAACCACGGCCTGCGGACGATCCTGCACGAAGTGGTCCAGAGCCGGGTGTTCCTGAACAAGTAGCAGGGCGTAAAGGTCGGCGACTCGCTCCGCGAGTTGCGGGCTCGTGTCCCGAGAACCAGCACTCGTTTTCGAGGGTGGAAGCGCAGTCACTCGCGGAGCGAGTGACCTACTAACCCAGGAACAAGTGGCGACTTCCCGAGGTCACCAATTGGTGCCGCTTCATCACTCCAGCGCCACCACCTCGCCGCCGTTCCGGGTCGCGGCGGCCTTCAGGGTTTGCGTGTTCGACTTCTGCACGCTGCGAACCGACCCGTCGGCGAGAACCACGAGCGCGGTGCTGCGTGCCGGGTGGCCGACCGCCGGGAACGGGCCGTTCGGGTTGAACGGGACTTCCTTGTTCTGCGGCCAGGGGACCAAGTCTGCGGTTTCGACGGCGAAGATCGTGTTCGACGAGCCGTCGGTGATCTCCTGAAACTTCACGCCGCGGCCGACCGCGGGGTCGAATAGCGTTCCGGGGCCGACCAACACCCGGTAGCGGGTGTCCGAGGCCGGTGCGTCGATCGGGTCGACATACGTCCGCACCGTCGTCGTCGCCAGCGGCCGGTTCGCGGGGCTGTTCCACGGCTGCGTCGCCGACGCGCTGTACTGGGAGTGGAGAGGCTGCTGCTCCACATGCGGCAGGATCGTGTACCGCCAACTGAGCCGGTTCGCCGCCTCGCCCGCGGGGACGATTTCGCCGATGTTCACGCGGTGGTGAGCGGTCGGGAACTCATTCGTCGTGTCGCTGTAGATCAGCGCCCCGAGGCCGGTCTGCTTGAGGTTGTTCACCGAGGTCGACCGGGCGGCCGCCTCGCGGACCTTCTGCACGGCGGGCAGCAGCAACGCGACCCAGATGAGCGTGGACAGAATCCCCGCCGACCCGCCGAGGACGATCCCGGCGATCGCCAACCCCTTTCCGACGCCCGTCTTGTCGGCCTTCGCCAGCCCGACCACCCCGCAGATGATGGCCGGGGCACCGGTCGCGAACGAGCAGAAGAACGACATCACTCCGAGGACCAGCGACACGACCGCGATGGGGTTCGACCCGCGCGGCCGGTCGTCGAAGTCGTCGTCGGAGCGGTCTCGCTCCCGTCGGCGGGGGCGGTCGTCGTCGTCGAAACGGTCGCGCGTCATGACGGATTCCGGTGGGGCCTGGGGTTGCCTCGCGTCAGTGCATCTTCCGCTGCCGGAACACGGGGGCCATCAGGTTGTCGACCGGGGCGAACTGGTCCGTCAGCACCAGGGGCCGACGCTTGCCCAGGAGGGCGGCGAGGTCCGCGGGCGGGAGTTGGTGGGTGAACGGGCTCGTCACCTTTTGCTTGGCGAGTTCGGCCCGGAGCCGGTCGAGGTCGAGCGGCCGGGTCGAGGCGTAGATCACCATGACCTGCTGGTCCCCCAACTTCCCGAGGTTCGTCGCGCTGGAGATCAGCAGTTCGACGTGCGGGAACGTTTCCCGGAGGGTGTGGACGGCCGCGGCCCACAGCCGGCCGCCGTCGGGCACGTCGATCACCGTCAGCAGGTAGACGCCGTCCGGGGTGAGGCACCGCTTCACCTGCTCGTTGAACTCCCGGGTCAGCAGGTGGGCGGGGACGGACAGGTCGTTGACGGCGTCCAGGGTGATCAGGTGGTAGTGCCCGGCGGCGGCCTTCTCCGCGACGAACTGCCGGCCGTCCATGTGGTACGACGCGATGTTCAGGTTCGGGTCCAGGCCGAGGTGCGAGTAGCTGACCGCCGTCACGCCGGGGTCGATCTCGACGACGTCCACGGCGGAACTCGGCACCAGCGTCCGGGCGCACCGCGGGAACGTGTACCCGCCCCCGCCGACGACCAGCACCTTCGGCCCGTCCGGGTGTTCGGCGCTCGCCCGCCGGAGGAACTCCATCTGGATCTGTTCGTGCGGGTAGAAGAGGTACGTCGGGTCGCTCGGGCGGACCATCGAGTGCGTGAGGTGGTCGAGGTCGAGCTTCAACCCGTCGGCCGGGTAGCCGTCGGCCTCGACCTCTTTGTCCGAGGGCTTGTGGACGGCGATGGTGTAGTAGTTCGTCTCGCGGGTGATGGCGAAGGTGCCCGGGTGGAAGACGATCAGCGACGCGAGGACGCCGCCGAACGCGAGGCTGAGTGGGTACAGCAGGGCCGCCCGGTTCCAGAACGAGCCCACCACCACCGCCGCGACGCCGGGCAACGCCGCCGCCACGATGACCGTCCGGAACATGCCGAGCTGCGAGACCAGCACGAACCCCGCGGCGAAGGTGCCGGCGATCGCGCCGACGGTGCTCCAGGCGTACACCCGGCCCGCCACCCGGCCGACGTGGGCGACGTCCGGCACCGCGAGGCGGATGACCTGCGGGGAGATCGTGCCGAGGGCGAGCATCGCGGGGAAGAACAGCGTGAACGTCCACGCCAGCACCTGCCCGACGATCCCGAAGTCGGCGAACAGACCGGCCCGGACCGCCGCCATGAACGCGATCAGGACGTACACCCCGCAGCAGCACGCGAGGATGAGACTGCCGGCCAGCGTCCGCCGGGCGGCGTCCGGGTCGTCGGACTTCCCGGCCCGGTCCGCGATGACGCCGCCGAGCCAGTTGCCGATCGCGGTGCCGGCCAGCATCACGCCGATCACGCCGGTCCAGGTGTAGAGCGACACGCCGAGAATTTGAGCCAGCAGCCGGGCCGCCGCCAGTTCCAGGGTCATCCCCGCGAAGCTGGCGAGGAACACGATCAGGTACGCCTTGCGGATCGGGAGCGGCGGTGAGGTGGTGAGGAGGTGAGGGGGTGAGGAGTGAAATCCGTTCTCCGGTTCTCCTTCACTCCCCTTCTCCCCCTCTCCTTCACTCCCCTTCTCCCCGTTGGGCGTGCCCAGGAACACCGCCCCCGCCGCGGTCCCGAACAGCAGGAGGGCCGTCGTCCCGACGATCGCGTTCACGGTCAGGTTCGGGATCAGCACCCACCCGGTCAGGTAGTTCCCGGCGAGGCAGCCGAGCGTGCCGAGGGCGAACACCATCCCCGCGACGCGGCCCGCGTGCCGCACGTCCGGAATCCCGAGGCGGATCGCCATCGGGGTGAGCAGGCTGAGCGAGAACCCGGCGGGCAGGCACAGCGCCGCGGCGAGCACGGGGATGCGCACCGCGAGCGGCAGCACCCGGTGCAGCCCGGTCGCGTCCAGGGCCAGCGGCAGCCCGAGCATCCAGAGGGCGGACAGCCCGCCGAGGGACAGGAACGCCGCGAGCCGGCGGCCCCCCGCGCGGCGGTCGGCGGCCTTCCCCCCGACCGCGTTCCCCGCCGCGATCCCGACCAGGAACGCCCCGATGATCGCGGTCCACGTCTCCAGCGACGACCCCACGAACGGGGACAGCAGCCGGCCGGCCACCAGTTGCAGCACCAGCGACCCGGCGTTCGCCAGGAACACCACGACCCCGACCCCGACCAGTCGGGCGGACACCACGGGAGCGGGGGCGACCGGGTCGGCGACGACGGAACCCATCAACGAACCTCGCGGCAGGAGTCCCGCAGGGGCGGGCGGTCACCCCCTGGGTTCTGGGTAAGATAGGACGGATTTCGGGCGGGGGAAAAGGAATCGTGCCGGGCCGCGGCTCACGGCACCGGCGGCGTCTTCGGGTGCAGCTTCACCCGCTCGTCGTACTCATTTGAAAGCACGTCCCGCACCAGCCCGCGCTTGATGAGGTCTTTCTCCGGCTCCCCGCCGAGGTCCTTCGTGTCGACGACCCACTTTTCGACGGCCTCCCGCATTTCCTTCAAGGTCGCCGCGTGGTTCGGGTCGCCGGCGAGGTTCTTGACCTCGAACGGGTCGGTTTCCAGGTCGTAGAGTTCCTCCGCGGGCTTGGTCTTCGCGAAGAACAGTTTTTGAACGTCGTCCAGCTTGCCGGCGAAGGCGCGGTCCCGCCACACCTTCATGATCGGCATTTCGTCCATGTAGTTGATGTACTGGGCGTACGGCAGTTCCGGGTGGAAGTTCTTCACGTAGCGGAACCGCTCGCCGCGGGCGGAGCGGATGCGGTCGTAGGTCTCGTCCATGCGGTCCCGGCAGGAGAACACGTACTTCGGCGCGGGCTCGGTCTTGTCGCCGAGGAAGACGCGGCCCGGCATCCGCTCCGGCTTCGAGACGCCGGCCAGGGACAGCACCGTCGGGCCGAGGTCGAGGAAGCACGTCAGGTCGTCGCGGACGCTGCCGGGCTTCACCTTCCCCGGCCACCGCACGAGCAGCGGGACGCGGGTGCCGGAGTCGTAACACCAGCGCTTGCCGCGGGACAGCCCCCAGCCGTGGTCGCCGAAGAAGATCACGACGGTGTTTTCGGTCAGCTTCTTGTCGTCGAGCAGCTTCAGCACGTCCCCGACGAGGTAGTCCATGGCGGTGATGTTTTCGTGGTACTTCGCCACGCACTCGCGGACTTCCGGGGCGTCCGGGTAGTACGGCGGGAGCTTCACCTTCGCCCGGTCGCGGCGCTGCTCGGGCGTGAGCCGGGCGGTGTTCTTCTCGTACTGGGCCTTCGCCGCACGGGCCTGGCTCTCGTGAGTGACCAGGAAGTTGATGTAAGCGAAGAACGGCTTGTCCGTCGGCAGCACGTCCGGGTTCTTGGTCCAGTCCTCGGTCGTGTCGACCCACCCCTTCGGCGGGTCGAAGTTGAAGTCCTGCTTGCCGGGGTACGCGACGAAGTACCCCGCCTTCCGCAGTTCGTCGACGAACAGCGGCGGCGGGGTGACGAGCTTGGACCGCATGTGGTGCGAGCCCATCGTCGTCGGGTACATCCCCGTAATGAGCCCGGACCGGCTCGGGGCGCAGACCGGGGCGTGGGTGAACGCGCGGGTGAACCGCGCGCCCTGCGCCGCGAACTTGTCCAGGTTCGGCGTGACCGCGTCCGGGTCGCCGTAGCACCCGAGGTTCGGGGAAATGTCCTCGGTCACGATCCAGACGACGTTCGGCCGGTCGGCGGCGACGGCCGGGAGGGCCGGGAGGGCGACGCCGAGCAGCGCGAGCGCCGCCGCGAGGCAACGGTTCATGGGTGCGATCCGGGAGAGGTGGTCCGTCGTCGGCAGGGTGCCAGTGCCGTTTTAGTAAAAGTCGCGGTCGAAGTAGATGCTCGCGCCGCCGATGGCGCTGCCGCCGCGGGCGGTGCGGTCGTCCAGGCGGTTGACGAGGGTGCCGGCGGGCGGCTTCTTCGCGAACGGGGCGTGCGTCTTGACGTAGCTGTGCCCGTGGGTGGCGGCCGCCGTCTGGACCGCGTCGCGGAGGGCGGGGACGAGGCTGCCGCCGCCGGTGAGGATGAGTTCCTGGCGGAACGCGGGCGGGGTCCGCTCGCAGAACGCGCTGACGGCCTCGGCGATCTTCGCCGCGACCCCCGCGACCGCGGCCTTCACCGCCTCGTCCCCCGGCCCGCCGAGGCTGAGGCCCGGCCGGCGGTAGCCCTTGCCGTCCGCGTAGACCATCCGCCGGAAGTCTTCGCGGTCCCGGCCGGTCAACTGGCCCAGGGCCGCGGCCTTCTCCGCGGGCAACCCGCTCCGCACGGCGTCGTCGAGGTCCGTGACGCCGAGCGGCAGGGACATCTGGGTCACGCCGACGGCGGCGTCCAGGTCCTCGACGGTTTCCCCGTTCGGTGCGAAGGTGACGGCCGCCAGGTCGGTCGTGAACGACCCGATGTCCACGACCAGCGCCCGGTACGACGGGTAGTGGGACGGGTCTTTCAGCACGGTGATCAGCGGGCCGTTCGAGAACATTTTTCCGAGCTGGATCACCTTCCGCCGCGGGGCGACGGCGTTCGCCCCGCCGGTGAGCACGCCGACGGCGTTGGAGTACGGCTCCGTGAGGACCGGGCGGTCCGGGTGGAGCGGCCAGCCGGCCTTCGCCAGCGCCGCCGCAAGCGCCTTCGCGCCGGGCTGGGTCTCGGGCGGGCCGTCGCCGAGGGCGGGCACCGTGACGCGGACGGGGATCTCGTCGAACTTCAGCCCGGTCGTCGGAAGCTTCGCGCAAGCCGCGAGCACCTGATCCCGGACCCACTTGAAGAAGTAGACCGCCAGGGACGCCGCGAACGCCTGCTGCTGGGTCTCGACGGAGGGCATCCGGCCGCCGGTGGCGGAATACAGCCCGGTCGCCGCGGTCGCGAGCTGTTGCAAGGCGGCGACGGCGACGGCCGGCACCTGATACTTCGCCGCCAGGGTGCGGAACTCGTCCGACCGGAGCAGGGCGTCCAGCGGCGGTACGGCGGCGGCCGCCGGGGCGGGGGTCAGGAACAGCCACTTCTTCCAGTCCCGGTGGACCTCGACCCGCGCGTCGGCGACCCGGCCGAGGGCGCGCTCCCCGAACTCCGGCACCGGCCGCGGGCCGGTGCGGTCGACCACCACGGTGCTCGGGAACCAGTAGTCTTCGGCGGAGACCGTCTCCCCGCCGTGGCGGATCAGCTCCGCGTCCGCGGACGGGTCCCGGCGGAGGGCGACCTTCGTGTAGGAACTGCCGAAGTCGATGCAGAACACGCGGTCGGCCATGGTGACGTCTCAGGGGGTGACGGCCGCCTTGAGGGCGACGTACTGGTAATCGTCCTCGTCCAGCGCCCACCCCGGCCGGACGACGCGGACCGGTGTCCCGGTCGAGACGGCGGTCGGGCACTCGTGGAACTTGCCGTCGAACGGGAGTTCCGCACCGGGTTCCCCGATCATCACGAACCCGGGGACGTTCCAGATCGCCGCTTCGAGGTACTCGCGGGGGTCGGCCTTCTGCTTGTCCCACGCCTCCCGCCACATCGACACGAGCTGGTTCGCCACGTCGCGGCGGTACGACCGCTCTTCGGGCGTCGTGGGAAGCGGTCCCGTCGCGGGCGGGGGAGGCGGGGCCACATGACGGGGGCCACTGTCGGCGGCGGTTGTGACGCCTTCTTCGGCCAGAGCCGCTTGCAGGGCGGCGATGCGTTCCTGCTTGCGGGCTTGGACCAGTGCGAGCCACTTCTGAATGGCGCCGGCCTTGTTCCGCTGGTGCTGCTGGTAGGCCTTCCAGGCGATGCCGGCGA
>CAYUHJ010000115.1:0-19050 GCA_964444365.1 uncultured Alcaligenaceae bacterium
TGCGGACCTCGATCTTGTTCTGGGCGATCCGGGCCACGTCGAGCAGGTCGTCGAGGAGGCGGGCCATGTGGCGGCTCCGCCGGGCGACGACCGCGAACCAGTCCGCGGCCGCAGGGGAGGCCGGCCCCACCTTGGCGATGACGGCGACGGCGTTGAGGACCGCCGCCAGCGGGTTCCGCAGTTCGTGGGACAGCACGGCCAGGAACCGGTCCCGCTGGGCGACCGCCTCGCGGGCCTCGCGCTCGGCTCGCTTCAGCGCGGTCACGTCCGTCCGGATGCCGCCGATCCCGGTCACCGCCCCGGCCTCGTCCCGGATCGGGAACATGACCGAGAGGTAGGTGTGTGGGCCGTCCGGTTGGGGGATGACGACCTCCGCCTCGGCCGGGCCGCCGTCCCGGAGTGCCCGGGCGTCCTGGTCGGCCAGGCAGGCGGCAACTCCGGGCGGGAACACGTCCCGGGCCGTCTTCCCGATCGGATCGCACCCGGCGATCCGCCGGAAGGCGTCGTTGGCCACCAGATAGGTGCCGTCCGGGTCCTTGATGACCACCCCGCTGGGGGTGTTCCGGAGGATGCTGGCCAGCTGCTCGTCCTTCCGCCGGGCGTCGGCCTCGGCCTGCTTGACGCGGGTCAGGTCGATGAGGGTGAGGACGACCCCGTTGGCGGTCGGCCCGGACCGGTACGGCAGCACCCGCAGGAGGAACCACCGCCCCCGGCGGTCCCGGACCTGCCGCTCGACCGGGACGCCGTCGGCGACGACGGCCCGGAGGTCGTCGAGCAGGCCGGGGTGGTCGACCGAGTGGGTGAAGTGGTCGATCCGCCGGCCGACGTCCTGGGGCAGCAGGTTGAAGGCGTCCGCCACGTGCGGGGTGAACTTCCGGACGCACAGGTCCCGGTCCAGGAAGACCGTGTGGACCTCCGTGCTCGCCAGCAGGTTTTCCACGTCGGCGGTCAGCTCGGTCAGCTCCTCGATCTTCTTCTGGTACTCCGCGTTGACGGTGTAGAGTTCCTCGTTGACGGAGTGCAGTTCCTCGTTCGTGCTCTGGAGTTCCTCGTTGGACGCGGTCAGTTCCTCGTTGGTGGCCTGCAGTTCCTCGTTGCTGGTCTCCAGTTCCTCGATGGTGGCCTGGAGGCTCTCCTTGGCGGACCGGAGCTCGGCCTCCAGGGCCAGGACGTGCTCGCGGGACGCTTCCCGGAGGTCGAGTTCGTGCCCGCCGGCCACCCGGGGCGGGGGCGGGGCGTCGGTCTCGGCCAGGGTGACCAGGGCGAACAACTCGGTGGACCGCCGGGCGCGGACGGGCTTCACCCGGACGTCGACCACCCGGTCGCCGTCCGGCAGGCGGACGGGCAGGCCGCGGAACGTGATCGGGGCGGCCTCGGAGAACGCGCGGGGGAGGGCCCCGGCCAGGACCGGCCGCAGCTCGGGGCGGACGGCGTCCAGCACGTCCGCCGTGAACCACCCGTCCCGGTAGTCCAGAAACTGACTCGCTCCGGCGATCGTCCGGACGATCTGCCGCCGGTCGTTGACCAGCAGGCTGGGGGTGAGGCACTCGTCCAGCAGCAGGTCGAGGACGGCCATCAGGGGCGAGTCCGCGGGGGCGGTCCCGGCCGGGGTGCGGCCGACCGCGGGGAGGTGGACGGCCTGCGGGGTCGGCAGCCGGATGTCCGCCGGCAGCCGCACGTCCCGCCGCTTTCGGTACACCTTCCACCGCGCGTCGACCGTGTCGAACTCGTCGGCCAGGTCGCCCGGCCCCTCGCTCGGGCCGAGGAACAGCGCGCCCCCGGTCTTCAGCCCGAAGTGGAACAGGGACAGCACCTTCTTCTGGGCCAGCGGCAGGAAGTAGATCAGCAGGTTCCGGCACACGATCAGGTCGAGCCGGGTGAACGGGGCGTCCTTGAGGACGTTGTGCTGCGCGAACACCACCTGCTTCCGGAGGTCCGGGGCGACCAGGAACCCGTCCCCCTTCGGGACGAAGAACCGCTCCCGCCGGGCGGCGGTGACGGCGGCCAGGCTGTCGGCGGGGTACACCCCGGCCCCGGCCACGTCCAGCGAGGCCCGGTGCGCGTCCGTGGCGAACACCTTGACCGGGACCGGCCGGTCCAGGGCGTCCACGCACTCCTGGATCGTGATCGCGATGCTGTACGCCTCTTCCCCGGTGGCGCACCCGGCCACCCAGACCCGGAACTCGTCGTCCCGGCCCAGGGTCCGCAGCAGCCGCGGCAGCACGTCCTGGCCGAGCCGGTCGAACGCCTCGGGGTCCCGGAAGAACCGGGTCACGCCGATCATCAAGTCCTTGTAGAGCAGGTTCACCTCGGCCGGGTCGGACACCAGCCGGTTCGCGTACTCTTCCACGGAGGCGATCCGGAGCAGCCCGAGCCGGCGTTCGATCCGTCGGCCCACCGTCTCCGGCTTGTACGAGGTGAAGTCAATGCCGCAGGCGTCGCGGAGCAGGGCGAAGATGCCGTCCATCCCGGCGGGCATCGTGACGACGGCCGGCACGTCGGTCGGCTCCCGGTGGCCGGGGTGCAGGGCGTGCCGCAGGAGGGCGGCGGGGATGTCTTCCGGTGGGAGTTCGAAGTCCACCGCCCCGGTCGCCACCGCGCTGCGGGGCATCCCGTCGAACTTCGCGGTCTCCGGCATCTGGGCGATCACCAGCCCGCCCGCCGCCCGCACGTCCCGGATCCCCCGCGACCCGTCCGTCCCCGTCCCGGACAGGATCACCGCGACCGCCCGGTCCCCCACGTCCTGCGCCACCGACCGCAGGAACCGGTCGATCGGCAGGGCGACGGTCGGGGCCGGCTCCTTGTCAGTCAGCAGCAGCTTGCCGTCCGACAGGATCATGTCCTTCCGCGGCGGCAGGAGGTAGCACACGTTCGGCTCGACCGGGACGCCGTTCTCCGCCTGCCGGATCGGGATCGCCGTCCGCCGCGCGAGCAGGGTGTCCGTCAGGCTCTTGAAGTCCGGGGACAGGTGCTGGATGACGACGAAGACCATGCCGGTGTCGGGCGGCATGTGCTCGAACAGCTTTTCCAGGGCTTCGAGCCCGCCGGCCGACGCCCCGATCCCCACGACGAACGGCGGCGGGCCGGCCGGCGGGGTCTCCTCCGCGGGCGGGGCTTCGGGCGGGTTCGGGGCGGCTTCGCTCATGGCTCCGTTCCTCGGACGGTCCGACACGGGCTATGGTAGCGGCGGGGGTCCGGCCGGTGAACGCCCGCGCTCGGACCGGTCCGGGACTCCCGCACCGCCGCCCGCCCTCAGTCGAAGTCGAAGAGGCGGCCGAAGAATCCTTCCTTCTTCTTCGGCGGGTAGTGGCCCGGCGGCGGGTAGCCGGGGTGGGGCGGGCGGTCGTACCGCCGGCGGTCGTCCCCCCAGTCGCTGTCGTCGTCGTCCCGGTCGTGTCCGGCGTACGGGGCGGACCGCTCGATGATCTTGTCCAGCTCCCCGCGGTCGAGCCAGACGCCCCGGCACCGGGGGCAGTAGTCGATCTCCACGCCCTGGCGGTCGATCGGCTTCAGGTCGGTCGTACAGACGGGGCAGTTCATGGCCGTCCTCCGGTGCGGGTGGTCGGGTGCGAGTGCGGGTGGGGGGCGGCGGGGCCGAACAGCCGGCCGCGGTCCAGCCGGCGGCGGACGGACTGGCCGATCCGGTCGGCGGCCCGGTCGATCAACGGGTCGAGCTCCGCCGCCGCGTCCTCGATCACGACGGCCCCGGACCTGCCGCCGGGCACCTCGGCGACGATCCGGCACCGCTTGTCGACGCCGCCCCGCGGGCCGTTCACGTCCGACAGGTGGACGGCGACCCGTCCGACCCGGTCGCCGAACCGCCCGAGGGCGAACCCCAGCCGCCGCTCGACCCGCTCCCGCAGGGCCTCGTCGAGCACCACGCCCCGGCCCACGACTTGAACCCACATGGCAGTCCCTCCTGCGTTCGGTTGGAAATCTCGTTGGTCCCCGACAGGTCATACCGCCGGGGCCGGTATGTCTCATTCGATAAGTCGGTCGTGTCGATTCGAAAAACCCGATGCGACGGGGGACGCATGGACTGGCTCAACTACCACCACCTGCACTACTTCTGGGTGGTCGCCCGGGAGGGGAGCGTCACCGCCGCGTGCGACGTGCTGCACCTGTCGCAGCCCACCATTAGCGGGCAGATCCGCGAACTGGAACGGGCGATGAAGACGCCGCTGTTCGAGAAGAGCGGCCGCGGGCTGGCCCTGACGGAAGCCGGCCGGGTCGTGTTCCGGTACGCGGACGACATCTTCGGGCTCGGCCGGGAACTGATGGACGCGGTCAGGGGCCGGCCGGTCGGCCAGCCGGTCCGCCTCCGGGTCGGGGTCGTGGACGTCATGCCCAAGCTCATCGCCCACCTGCTCATCGAGCCGGCCCTGCGGCTCCCGGAACCCGTGCGGGTCGTCTGCACGGAGGGGAAGCTCGACCGGCTCGCGGCCGACCTGACCGTCCACGAACTGGACGTAGTGCTCTCCGACACGCCGCTCCCCCCGACCGTCCGGGCGAAGGTGTACACCCACCTGCTCGGCGAGTGCGGGGTCGTGATCGTGGGCACGGCGAAGCTGGCCGAGGCGTACAAGGCCGGGTTCCCCCAGTCCCTGGACCGGGCCCCGTTCCTGCTGCCGGCCGAGGGGACCGTCCTCCGTCGGTCGCTCGACCAGTGGTTCGATTCCCAGGGCGTCCGGCCGGTCGTCCGCGGCGAGTTCGAGGACAGCGCCTTGCTGAAGACCTTCGGGCGATCCGGCGAGGGCGTCTACGCGATCCCGACGGTGGTGGAGCGGGACGTCCGGAAGCACTACGGGGCGCGGCGGATCGGCCGGGCGAAGGGGCTCCGGGAGCGGTTCTACGCCATTTCGGTGGAGCGGAAGCTGAAGCACCCGGCCGTGGTGGCCATCTCCGAGCAGGCCCGGACGCGGCTGACCGACCCGGACCCCGCCCCCGCGGGCGACGCCGACCCGGCGTGAGCGGACTTTTCGATGGAAGTTGGGGCTCGGACGGATGTAAGCCCCCCTGGGCGGGCGCGAATAGGTTGGTACCGGCTGCCGGACTCCTCGGACCCCTCTTCCGGGACGTTCCCATGACGACCCCGTCCGAGTCGACGTCGCCCGACTCCACCACCGAATGGCCCCCGCCCCGCCCGCCCGGTCCCGCGCCGGCGGACAGCCCGACCGCCGTCCGGCTCGCGGTCGCGCTGCTGCGGGACCAGGCCGAGCGGTGGCGGGTCGGCCACCGGCGGCCGGTCGAGGGCTACCTGGACGCCCACCCCGAACTCGCCGACTACCCGTCGGTCCTGTCGCTCCTCGCCGCGAACGAGTTCCGGATCCGGGCCGGCCGGGGCGAGGCCCCTTCGCTCGACGAGTACCGCCGCCGGTTCCCCCGGTGGGCCGCCCGGCTCGAACTCGACCTCGCGTTCTTCCAGCAGATCGAACCCGAGGTGCCGGCCCCGCCGCGGGCGGACGGAGGTTGCGCCCGCCTGTCCCCCGCGGTGACGCTGGCCGAGCGGCCGGGGCGGCGGTCGTGGCCGCGGATCCCGCGGTACGAGATCGCGGCGGAACTCGGCCGCGGCGGCATGGCGGTGGTCTACCGCGCGCGGCAGGTGGACCTCCCGCGGTCCGTCGCCCTGAAGGTGATCCTGGCGGGCGCGCTGGCGGGGCCGTCCGAGCGGACCCGGATGCGGCGGGAGGCCGAGGCCGTCGCCCGGGTGCGGCACCCGAACGTCGTGCAGATCTTCGACACCGGCGAACACGACGGGTGCCTGTACCTCGCGCTGGAGTACGTCAGCGGCGGGTCGCTCGACCGCCGCCTGCAGAGCCACCCGCTCCCCCCCGGCGAGGCCGCCCGAATTGTCGAGCAACTCGCCGCCGGGGTCCAGGCCGCCCACGACGCCGGCATCGTCCACCGCGACCTGAAGCCGGCCAACGTCCTCCTCGACCCGGACGGCACGCCCAAGGTGACCGACTTCGGGCTGGCGAAGCTTTGCGACGCCGCCGTCCGCCTCACCCGCACCGGCACCACCGCCGGCACCCCGTGCTACATGTCCCCCGAGCAGGTGAGCTCCGACCCCGACCGGATCGGCCCGGCCACCGACATCTACGGCCTGGGCGGGATCCTGTACGAGTGCCTGACCGGCCGCCCGCCGTTCGACGCCCCGACCACCCTGGAGACGGTCCGGCAGGTCGCGGAAGAGGAGGTCGTCCCGGTCTGCCGCCTCCAGGCCGGCGTCCCCCGCGACCTGGAGACGATCTGCCTCAAATGCCTGCGGAAAGACCCGAGCCACCGCTACCCGACCGCGCAGGCCGTGGCGGACGACCTCGCCCGGTTCCGCGCCGGCGAGCCGATCCTGGCCCGCCCGGTCGGGGCCGCGGAGCAGGCGTGGCGGTGGGTCCGCCGGCACCCGGTCGTCCCGCTGATGGCCCTCACGCTCGGGCTGATGGGCGCGTCCGTCGTCGGGCTCATGGCCTGGACGACGTATCACGCCTACCAGGTCGCGGGCCAACTCCGGGAGCGGGAACTCCACCTGCACGGGCTCCGCGGCAGCCTGCTCCGGCTGGACGAGTCGCAAACCCGGTGCGCCGAACTCGCCGCCGCCACCGGCGACCCGCACTGGGACGCCCGGTTCCGGGAGGTGGCCGCCGAGGCCGAGGACCTTCGCGCCGAAGCGAGCCGACTCGCCCCGGAGGCGGTCGAGGCGGCGGGGCTTCGACCGGCGTCCGAGGCGGTCCGCGCGAACGAAGTCCGGGCCATCGAGTTGGTCTGTGCGGGCCACCGCGGGGACGCCTGGACCCGACTCCAGGCCCCGGAGCACCGCGACGCCCGGGCCGCCTACACGGCCGCCGTCAACCGGTTCGCCGACACCGTCGACGCGGCGGCGGACGCCGAACTCCGGCAGATCCGGGCGGAGGGCTTCTGGTCGCTGCTGTCCGCCGCCGCCGTCGCCGGGCTGATCGGTGTCGCCGCCGTCGCCGCGTGGTTCGTCTACCTCCGCGACGACCGACGCCCGTCCGGAGCCAAGCGCACGTGCGAATCGGACTGCGACGCCGAACCGACCCGAATGCTCGGGCCGACCGGTTCGCCGTGACGACCTCCCGTGCGACCCGCGCGATCCGCTCAAGCCGCACCACTTCTCGGGTCGATACTGCACGCCGTGGGGCGCACACAGGGGACCACTGCGAGGTAGGGGATGCGGCCGCGAGCGGTACTTCTGGGTTTGCTCGCCCTCGGTGCGGGCTGCGGGTGCGGTTCGTTCCGGCCGGTCACGCCCCCCGAGACGCGGCCGAACTTCGCGGCCCTGGAACCGCCCCCCGAGGCCAAGCCCGACACGAACGACGCGGGCAAGCCGTCCGTCGCCGAGTGGGTCGCCGACCGCGACCGCCGGCGGATGACCCCGGACCTGGACGCGCTGGCCGAACGGATCGCCGACCTGGACCGGGCCGACCCCGCGTTCGACTGGTCGGCCGTCCGCCGGCTCAAGAATGCGTACACGCTCTTCAACCCTACCCCCCGCCCCCTCCGCCGCGAGTTCGTCACCGACCGCCCGGACAAGACGATCAACCCCGTCACCGTCGACGCCGGCACCGTCCAGGTCGAATCGGACCTCGTCACCGCCACGTTCGACCGCCGCCAGCCGCGGCAGACCTTCCCGCCGGGCCGGGTGCCGAAGTCCGGGACGGGCGGGTTCGTGAAGCAGCAGCCGTTCACGCCGGGGGACAAGGACGACTACGTCTTCCTGCTGACCAACGTCCGGGTCGGGCTGCTGAACAACGCGGACCTGCACGTCTTCGTTCGCCCGTTCCAGCAGCTCACGACCCCGGCGGGGGGCGGGCTGCCGGCGGTCGACGCCTTCGGGTTCGGGGACATGCGGGTGCTGCTCAAGGAAAACCTGTGGGGGAACGAAGGCGGCCCGACCGCGTTCGCGCTGACGCAGTACCTGGACGTCCCCGCCGGCCGGCCCGGCCTCACGACCGGGGCCACCGAGGGCGGGGCGACCGGGGCGCTGCTGGTCCGGTTCCCCGGCAAGACGTACCTGGGCATGGAATCCGGGCTGGAGTGGCGGCGCAACCTCGACGACGGCCGGTATCACATCGAAGTCCCGGCGTCGGTGTCGCTGGCGTACTCGTTCACGAAGGAGTTGTCCGCGAAGGGGGAGTTCGCGTCCGTGTTCAGTGCCGAACCGGGGGCACAGTGGGTCGGCGTCGTGTCGTTCGCGGCCTTGTACGGGTTGAGTGACGACGTGCAAATCGACCTGGGCATCAACATCGGCGTGACCCCGGCGGCCAACGACTGGAACCCGTTCCTCGGGCTGGCGAAGCGGTTCTGACACCCAAGAGCTTCGGGCGGGCGGGTCCGAGAGGGTCCGAGAGGATGGCTCGGACCCGCCCGGGGCGGTGTCACGGCTTGCGGGTCGACGGTCCGGCTGAGGATACGGATCGGGTGCCGGATGTACCCGCGGGCGCGGCCGGCTTGGTGGTCTGGAGCCGTGCGGCGAGCGGGCTCAGGTCGACCCGGGTGAGCGGGTTCGGGAGCAGGCTGAGGATGCTGCCGTCGCGGGCGTAGCGGTTCAGGCGGTTCATGATCGGTCTCCCAATGTCAGGGTCCGGGGTGAGGTGGGGCGGGTGGGTCCGTAGGGGGACACCCGCCGGGTGGGACGGCGCGGAAGGAACCGGTGGGAGGGGGCGGGTGCGCCCCGAACCCGTTATTCCCGCCAGACGCAGAACCGGACGTGTCGGGGGACGGGGTCGTCAATGGAGCCGGCCGGGCGGGGTGGGAGAGGTCGGACCGTGACGGGTCCGACGGTGCCGACCGCACGGCCGGGTTCGGGGAGTCGCGGCGCGACGCCGCGGGGGAGGGCCGGGTCCAGAACCCCGGCGAAGGGCTCGGTCGGCTCGGCGGCGGCCGCTTCCACAGGCCCCACGGGCAGGCCCACCGCCGGCGAGCCGAGCACGAGGAGAAGCACGCAGAGGATTCGGCCGAACATCGGAGAACCCTCCCGTATCGAAGGTGCGGATCCCTTCGCCACCGCCGACACCCGGTTTTACTCGCTTCCGGGCGCGGGTTTACATCGGTTCTTTCGGGCCGAGGCATCGGTTCCGCTTGCGCGCCCGAGGGCGGGCAAGGCTGCGATGGGGAGCGAGCTTCCGGCACTCATTCACGGCACGGGTGTCGCCGCGGGGACGGGGTCCGCCGGCGGGCGGACCTTCGCCCGGACCCAGCGGCCGGCCCGGCCCAGGAAGCCAGGGAACGGCCGCGGCTCGACGGGTTTCAGTTCGGACAGGTTCGGCCGGACCGCGATCAGCACCAGCAGCGGGGCGTACCACAGCACGTACAACCCGCCGCGGTCGGCGTGCCAGAACTGGATGCCGATCAGGAGCGCCGCCGACACCGCCATCAGGTCGCCCAGGTTCCGCACCGCCGGCCACGCGACCGACCCGACGACGAACGCCGCGTACACGATGAAGATCGGCAGCCGGTACGCCCAGTGGGCCCCGGTCCAGATGCTGTCGGTCGTCGGCACCCGCCACGGCTGCCACTCTTCCAGGTGGGCCGGGGACCAGTACCCGTCCGTGGACAGCCCCGCGAAGATCACCAGCGCCAGGGTGATCGCGAGGCTGACGCCGCCGGCGGACGCCACGCCCAGGGCGAACCGGCCGGCCCCGTGCCCGCGGTAGAACTGCACCCACGCCGGGACCAGCACCAGCGGGAAGAACGTCGTCCCGGCCGCGACGCCGATCAGGATTCCCGAGACGAGCGGCAGCCGGTACGCGAACAGCGCCCACATCATGAGCGCCGCCGGCCAGGCGTGGTGGACCTGGCCGATGAAGAACGCCGTGTACGGGACGAGCAGGTAGAGGGTGGCGGCGGCGATGCCCGTCGCGAAGTCCTGGAGCACCCGCGCGCCGAGGAGCACGAGCGCCGCGACGATCGCGACGTGGCAGCCGATCGCGAACGTGCGCTCGACCCAGAGCCGCACGTCGGCCGGCTCCCCGGCCTGGGCGGACTGCACGACGGCGGTCGCCCCCTGTTCCACGCCGCTGATCGCGGCCGGGCGGCGGCCCACGGACCCCCACGGGTCTTCCGTCCGGGTGTACGTCACCGCCCCGAGGCACAGGATCAGGGCGCACCCGAACCACGCCAGCCCCGCCGGGGTCAGGTTCGGGGACGGCAGCGGCCGCTTCGCCGTCGCCCCGTCGAGCAGGCACCGGACGAACCACCACCCGGACGCCGCCAGCAGCCAGGCGTACCCGACCGCGCGCTCGCGGGCGGCCCGGTCCGCCGGCGTCGGCACGTCCGGGTCCGCGGCCGCGGTCTTCGCCGGGGCGGCCGCCTCGACCGCGTTCGCTTCCTGGATCAGCAGGAACCCCGGCGCGAACAGGAACAGCGCCAGCAGGTCCCAGTTCCGCAGGCTGAGCAGCCGGGAGAACTGGTAGAACAGCGCCACCGCCAGGAAGAACGAGAAGTAGAACCACGTCGCCGAGTTCGGCAGGTGGAAGTCGAGGAAGATCGACGGCCGCACGGCAGTGCCTCCCTCGGGCGACATCGGGGTTCGCCCTGTACGACGTACCGACGCCCCGGCCGCGCGTCAAGGAACGCGACCCCCCCCGCGCCGCGGTTGGCCGCGGTTGGGCTGGCCGGGGTCGCCAACGGCCGGCACAATGAGCCGTTGAACCTTCCACCTACCCCGGAGGACCGCACGCATGTGGACCCCGATCGCGATCGCCGCCCTCGCCCTCGCCCCGGCACAAACGGGGGGCCTGACCCTCAGCAACGTCCGCAACACCTACGGCGAACTCGGCGGCGTCCGGCCCGAGGGCAAGCTCCTCCCCGGCGACGTGCTGTTCGTCGGCTTCGACATCGAGGGCATCACCGTCGCCCCGGACGGCAAGGCCGAGTACTCGATGGCCATCGAAGTCGTCGGCAAGGCCGGCGAGGTCGTCTGGAAGGACAAGGAGCCGATCGAGAAGGTGGACTTCATCCCGCTCGGCGGGTCGAAGATCCCCGGCAAGGCGTTCATCACGATCGGGCTCGACCAGCCGGCGGGGGCGTACACGCTGAAGGTCACGGTCACGGACAAGGCGACGAAGGCCGCGAAGACCCTGGAGCGGAAGTTCGAGGTCGCCGCCCGCGACTTCGGCATCGCCGCCGTGTTCGCCAGCGTCGACGAGCGAGGCACGATCCCCGCCCCGACGACCGGCATCGTCGGGCAGTCGGTGTTCATCCAGTTCGGCGTCGTCACGTTCGCCCGCGACCCGGCGAAGAAGCAGCCGGACGTGCAGGTGGAGATGGCCGTCATCGACGAGGCCGGCAAGCCGACCCTGGCGAAGCCGGTCACGTTCGCCCTGTCCGGGGGGGTGGACGAGAAGGACGGCGGGTTCACCCTCCGGTTCCTGCTGCCGATGACCCGCACCGGGAAGTTCACCGTCCGGCTCAAGGCGACGGACAAGATCGCGAACAAGAGCGCGACGTTCGACCTGCCGCTGGTGATCGTCCCGTCGGCGAACTGACGGGCTCCGCTCGGCTTCGCCTCGCGGCTAACCGGGCCGTCACGGTCGCGATAATCGGCACCGCCCCCGCACGTTCGCCCCGTCCCGGCCGCGGCACAGGTTACCGCCGCGGCCGCGACACTTCGCCCCCCGCGGCGAAAACCCCTGAACCCGCGACCCCCGCCGGTCCGATGTTCCCCCTACAGGCCGCCGGGTTCCGACCCGGCTTGTGGGACCGAACAGAACCGCGGGCGGGGGAGCACCCTTCGCCGCCCGTGGAGGCATCACGGAGGCGACAGCGATGGGCGCACAGCTCAAGGTCTACCGCACCCCCGACGAGGAAACCGACCTGGACGACCTGCCGGAGCCCGCCGTCCGCGTCCGCCTCGGCGACCTCCTGCCGCTCGTCGCCTTCGCCCAGCGGCTGAACTTCATCTGGCTGAAGGACTTCCTCGACGACGAGGTGACGATCACGGAAGACCTGCACGAGGTGTTGCAAAACTTCCGCGCCTGCCGCCCGTCGGCGTGAGGTCAGTCGGCGACCACCTCCCCGTTCGCCCGCGTGATCAGAGCGGCGACGGCGAACGGGGCGGCCCCGGTGCCGAGCAGCCGGACGCTCCCGTCCCCCATGCCGACGTTCGCCCCGCCGGGGTGGAAGGCGTACAGCCCGAGGTCGTTCGAGCAGTTCACCACGCACGACCGGTCGGCGGGCAACTCGCACTCCTGAATCACGCACGGCGCGCCGTAGCCCCCGTCGGCCGGTGAACCCAAGAGTCTCGCCCCTGCCGTCGTGGGGCAGTTCCACCCGCCCGACGCGGTATACCGGGTCTGAAGGTCGGGATCCTTTCGTCCGCCCCGCCAGACGAACGGCCGGCCGGCGATCTCGGCGATCAGCACCGTGTGCGACAGCCCGTCCGTCACCTCCGCGACCCGCACCGTTTTCTCCCAGCCGAGGAACCCGTCCAGGCTCCGGGTCGGGAACGCCGGGATCGTCGCCGCGAGAGATCCGTCCACCCAACGGATCGGGCCGTAGTCGCCGGGCATCGACTGCCAGGTGGGGGGCGGTTCCAGCCACGGCATGGTGTAGTCGACCGGCGGCCCGGTCCGGTCGGGGTTCGCGGGGCAGGTGAACGCCTTGACCCGCGTGTTGGTCACCGCCTGATTGGCCTCCGTCCCCAGAAAGTTCGCGAACGGAGATCGCTCCGGCCGGTACTGGCGGGCGAGATTGCCTTCGCCGAGTTCTTCCAGCAGCGGCAGCCCCCAGCCGTGCCGGCCCGGCCAGTGCTCGCCGACACCGGCCGGGTAGTGCCCGAGGGTGCCCTCCAGGTTGGCGTAGGCGAGGCCGACCTGCTTCAGGTTGTTCTGGCAGGTCGCCTGGGCCGCCGCCGCCCGGACCCGCTGGACGGCGGGGACGAGCAGGCCGACGAGCAGGGCCAGGATCGCGACGACGACCAGGAGTTCGACCAGCGTCAGGGCAGGGCGGGGGGACCGGGTCATGGCACCAACTTCCGGGAGAGAGGGAGGAAGGGGTCAGGGGGCTAATCGAATCAAACTCGACCTAAACTGTCAAGCCCGCGTTTGTCGACAGTCGGATCGTCGGACCACTCGGCCACGGTCTCCTCGGCGCGGGGTCAGTCGGCGACCACCTCCCCGTTCGCCCGCGTGATCAGAGCGGCCACGGCGAACGGGGCGGCCGCGGTGCCCAGCAGCCGGACGCTCCCGTCCCCCATGACGACGTTTGCCCCGCCGGGGTGGAAGGCGTACAGCCCCAGGTCGTTCGAGCAGTTCACCACGCACGACCGGTCGGCCGGCAACTCGCACGGCCATGCAACACACGGCATGGTCCCGTAGCTCCCGTCGGCCGGTGAGCCGATGATCGTTGCCAAGCTCGTTGACGGGGAGTTCCAACCGCCGGACCCGGTGTAGTCAGTCTTGAGGTCGGAAGTGAGATCCTTTCGTCCGCCCCGCCAGACGAACGGCCGGCCGGCGATCTCGGCGATCAGCACCGTGTGCGACAGCCCGTCCGTCACCTCCGCGACCCGCACCGTTTTCTCCCAGCCGAGGAACCCGTCCAGGCTCCGGGTCGGGAACGCCGGGATCGTCGCCGCGAGAGATCCGTCCACCCAACGGATCGGGCCGTAGTCGCCGGGCATCGACTGCCAGGTGGGGGGCGGTTCCAGCCACGGCATGGTGTAGTCGACCGGCGGCCCGGTCCGGTCGGGGTTCGCGGGGCAGGTGAACGCCTTGACCCGCGTGTTGGTCACCGCCTGATTGGCCTCCGTCCCCAGAAAGTTCGCGAACGGAGATCGCTCCGGCCGGTACTGGCGGGCGAGATTGCCTTCGCCGAGTTCTTCCAGCAGCGGCAGCCCCCAGCCGTGCCGGCCCGGCCAGTGCTCGCCGACACCGGCCGGGTAGTGCCCGAGGGTGCCCTCCAGGTTGGCGTAGGCGAGGCCGACCTGCTTCAGGTTGTTCTGGCAGGTCGCCTGGGCCGCCGCCGCCCGGACCCGCTGGACGGCGGGGACGAGCAGGCCGACGAGCAGGGCCAGGATCGCGACGACGACCAGGAGTTCGACCAGCGTCAGGGCAGGGCGGGGGGACCGGGTCATGGCACCAACTTCCGGGAGAGAGGGAGGAAGGGGTCAGGGGGCTAATCGAATCAAACTCGACCTAAACTGTCAAGCCCGCGTTTGTCGACAGTCGGATCGTCGGACCACTCGGCCACGGTCGCCCCACGGCCCGGCCGAGCCGTTTCCTCCGAGGCAGAGTCTTTCCCACCTGCGGACGTGGTCTGACGCCGTGAAATTCCTAAAATGAAGGGGTTGCACCGCGATCCGACTCCGTCGAGGGAGACTGGCTTGGCCGACGACGTTCCCCCCCCGACCGACCCGCCGGCCGACGCCATCGTTCCGGCCCCGGACGACAACCCGCCCGCGCCGCTCGACATCATCGACGAACTGCGCGACAGTTATCTGACCTACGCGCAGTCCGTCATGGTCAGCCGGGCGCTGCCGGACGTGCGCGACGGGCTGAAGCCGTCGCAGCGGCGGATTCTCGTCGCGATGAACGACCTCGGATTGAGCCCGACGTCCGCGACGACGAAGTGCGCCGGGATCATCGGCGAGACGATGAAGCGGTACCACCCGCACGGCGACGCGAGCATCTACGACACGCTCGTCCGGATGGCCCAGGACTGGGTCATGCGGGCGAAGCTCATCCACGGGCAGGGGAATTTCGGCTCCGTCCACGGCCTGCCGCCCGCCGCCCACCGGTACACCGAAGCCCGGCTGTCGCACGTCGCCGCCGAGATGCTGGCCGACCTGGACCGGGACACCGTCGACTTCATCGACAACTACGACGGCAAGTACCGCGAACCCCTGGTCCTGCCGTCGAAGTTCCCGAACCTGCTCGTCAACGGGTCGGACGGCATCGCCGTCGGCATGGCGACGGACATCCCGCCGCACAACCTCACGGAAGTTTGCAACGGCCTGATCAAGCTGCTCGAAGACCCGAACCTGTCCCACCAGGATCTGCTCGAAATCATCCCCGGCCCGGACTTCCCGACGGGCGGCATCGTCATGGGCCGGCAGGGGCTCATCCGTGCGTACGTCCACGGGGAGCGCAGCCGGATCACGCTGCGGGCGCGGGCCGAGGTCATCGAGGACAAGAAGGGGAAGTCCGCGAGCATCCTGATCCGAGAAGTGCCGTACCAGGTCACGAAGGAAAAGCTCCTCGAAGACATGGGCGCGCTCGTCAAGGACGAGCGGATCAAGGACATCACCGCCGTCCGCGACGAGTCGAGCGCCCGCAACGGCGAGCCGGTGCGGATCGTCGTCGAGCTGAAGAAGGCGGCCGACCCGCACCTCGTGCTCAACCAGCTCTACCAGCTGTCGCCGCTGCAAAAGACCGTCAGCATCGGGATGCTCGCCCTCGTCGACGGCCGGCCGCTGTTCCTGAAACTCCGCGAGATGATGCAGGAGTTCCTCGACTTCCGCGTCGAGGTCATCCGCCGGCGGACGCTGTTCCTGCTGCGGGAGGCGAAGCGCCGCGGGCACGTCCTGGAAGGGCAGCTCATCGCGATCTCCTCGCTGGACGAGGTCATCGAAATCTGTCGGCGATCCCCGAGCCGGGCGGAGGCGAAGGAGCGGCTGCAGCGGATGGAAGTCGCCGCCGCCGTGCTGAACCGCGCCATCGGCGACGAGGCGTTCGCGGCCCTGCAAGCGGAACTTGGCGTCGTCAGCATCTACCGCATGACGGAGGCCCAGGCCGAGGCCGTCGTGCGGATGCAGCTCGGGCAACTCGCCGCGCTGGAATCGGACGAGATCCTGCGCGAGTACCTCAAGATCCGCGACGAGATCCGCGCCCTCGAAACGCTCATCGGCGATGAAGCGAACATCCGGGCCGTCATCCGCGGCGACCTGGAACACCTCCGCGACCGGTTCGGCGACGCCCGCCGGACGGAGATCACCGACGACGGCGGCGACGTCGACATGGAGGACCTGATCGCCGACGAGCCGTGCGTCGTGACGATCAGCCACGGCGGGTTCATCAAGCGGCTGCCGATCGACACGTACCGCGTCCAGAACCGCGGCGGCAAGGGCGTCTCCGGCGGCCTGAAGGACGACGACTTCATCGAGCACTTCTTCGTCGCCACCACGAAGTCGTACCTGCTCTGCTTCACCGACCGCGGGCAACTGTACTGGCTGAAGGTCTGGCGCATCCCCGAGGCGAGCCGGCAATCCGCGGGGCGG
This sequence comes from uncultured Alcaligenaceae bacterium, assembly GCA_964444365.1. Lineage (GTDB taxonomy): Bacteria > Planctomycetota > Planctomycetia > Gemmatales > Gemmataceae > CAYUHJ01. The sequence goes on from CAYUHJ010000115.1 coordinate 16,232, forward strand.
AACATCGCGAACGTGCTTCAACTGAAGGAGAACGAGAAGATCGCCAGCGTGATCCCCGTGCGGGAGTTCGCGGCGGGGGCGTACCTCTACAAGGCGACGAAGAAGGGGTACATCAAGAAGACGGACCTGATGGAGTACAGCCGCCCGCGGGCCGGCGGGATCATCGGCATCTCCCTGGACGAAGGGGACGAACTGATCGAAGTCGTCCTCACCCGGCCCGGCGATGAAGTCGTCCTCAGCACCCGCCGGGGGATGGCGATTCGCTTCGCGGAATCCGACGCCCGGCCGATGGGCCGCAACGCCCGCGGCGTCCGGGGGATCAACCTCGGAACGGACGACGTGTTGGTCGGCATGGTCGTCGCCGACGCGGACGGCTACTTGCTGACCGTCTGCGAAAAGGGGCTCGGCAAGCGCACCCCGTTCGGCGCGAACACGGCCGGGATCGCGGTGACCCCCGAAGGCGGCGAGGACGAGGTTCCCGCCGACGAACCGGAAGTTGTGGAAGAACCGTCCACCACGGAAGGCGACGAATCCGCCCCGGCCGACAAGTCCGCGATGCGGTACCGCCTGCAACGCCGCGGCGGCAAGGGCGTCCGCGACGTGCGGGTGACGGAGAAGAACGGCCCGGTCATCGGCGTCGTCGACGTTCGCGACGGCGACGAGATCATGCTCATCACCCGGCAAGGGATGGTCGTCCGCACGAAGGTCGACGACATCCGCATCGTGGGCCGCAACACGCAGGGCGTCCGCGTGATGAACCTGAACGAGGGCGACGCGCTGGCCACGCTGGCGAAGGTGGCCCGCGAAACGGTCGGGGAGAAGGCCGAGTAACCGTGTAGCCGCGACGCGGTAGCGGAGCGAGTATTGCCCCCGCGCTCCGCTACCGCGTCGCGGCTACACAAAATCAACCCCCGCCTGTCAGGATTCCCCTCCCCACCGTTATTCCCATGCCGCTCGACGCCGCGACCGTTGGCCGGGAGCTTCTCGCGAACCGCTTCCGGGTGATGGCGGTGGCGGCGGTGGTCGTCCGCGAGCACGACCTCGTCGACGACGTGTTCCAGCAGGTGGTCGTGCAGGCCCTCGAAGACCCGGCCCGGTACGCGGACCCGACGCACCTCTTGCGGTGGGCCCTGCGGGCGGCCCGGCACCGGGCGATCGACCTGGCGCGAAGCCGGAAGCGGCTCGTGCTCGACGATTCCGTGTACGAACTCCTCGCCAGCGAAATCGAGGAGCTGCCCGCGGACGAGCAGGTCGCGCGGGTGAAGGCGCTGCGGGAGTGCCTGGCCGGCCTGTCGCCGGAAGCCAAGCGGCTCCTCGCGATGCGGCACGAGGACGGCCTCGCGTGCGGGGTGATCGCCCAGAAGGTCGGGCGGAGCGTCGACGCGGTGTACCAGTCGCTGTCGCGGACGCACGCCCAGCTGCGGAAGTGCGTGGAACGGCGGGTGAGTCAGTAGGTCACTCGCTCCGCGAGTGACGGCTGCAACCCACTGAAACAACTGTTGACATTTCGCGACGTGAGCCCGCAACTCGCGGAGCGAGTTGCCTACTGACGAGGACGCCCATGTCCGATGCCACCTTCGAACGCCTCCTCGACGGCGACCTGTCGCCGGCGGAACTCGCCGCCCTGAACGCCGGACTCGCGTCCGACCCGGCCCTCCGCCGCGCCTTCCTGGACCGGGCGTCCCTCGGCGTCGCGATCGCGGAACACCTGAAGCTGGCCGCGCACGTCGAACCCGTCCGCCCGCGGTCGACCGTCCTGCGCGTCGTGCCGTGGGTCGGCATCGCGGCCGCCCTGTTCGTCGGGGTGTTCCTGTTCCTGCCGCGGGCGGATGCGGTCGCGGAGGTGGTCGCGGTCGAGGGCGAGGTCTGGCGGGTCAGCCCGGCCGGGGAAGAAGCGTGTCCGGCCGGGACCAAGCTCCGTTCGGGCGAATCGCTCCGGACCAGCGGGCCGACGGCCGGGGCCGCGCTGCTGTACCCGGACGGCACCCGCGTCGCCCTGGGCGGGGACACCGCCGTCACCGTGTCGTCGCCCGGGTTCAAGCTGCTTCAGGTGACCAGCGGGGACGTGACCGCGGACGTGACCCCCCAGCCGGCGGGCCGGCCGATGCGGGTCGAGACGCCCGACGCGGTCGTCGAAGTCGTCGGCACGCAACTGTCCGTGTCGGCGGCGTCGGGCGGGAAGCAGACCGACGTCGGCGTCAGCCACGGCGAGGTGCGGGTGACGGACCGCGCCCGGCAGGACACCATCACCGTGAAGGCGGGCGAAGCGGCGACCGTCTCGCCGGCGGCCCGGCCGAAGCCGCGGATCAAGTCCGTGGTGCCGCCGACGTGGGCGGTCGACCCGCCGACCGGCTGGCAGACGGGCACCCCCGTCCGGATGCCGGGGCCGACCGGCGAGGAGGTCACCGCGGCCCGGGCGGAGCCGGTCTGGAAGAAGGAGCGCGGCACCGCGTTCCATCAGGTCATGTGCCACAACGCCTGGGTCGACGGCCTGTTCGCGATCGGCCCGACCACGGTGCTCCACTGCGACATCCTGACCGAACAGCCCGGCTTCGTGCAGGCGTTCGTCGTCGCCCGCAACGCCGTCCCGGACCCGAGTTGTTCGGCGCAGGTCCACCTGATGGACGGCATCGCGAAGAACCTCTCGGCCGGCGACTGGCACACGCTGCACCTGCCGCTGAAGGACTTCAAGCTGACGCGACCCTGGACGCCGTTCCCGAACCCGTGCGCGTACCTCGTGTTCTTCGACAGCCAGGTTCCCGACATCGGGCTGACCGTCGGCCGCGTGTGGGTGACGGCGGAGTAGGTTAGCCGCGAGG
>CAYUHJ010000116.1:0-12958 GCA_964444365.1 uncultured Alcaligenaceae bacterium
CCCCCTCTCCGCTTCGGGGAGGGGGCCGGGGGGAGGGGTTCTTCGCTCGACGACCCCGCCCCAACCAAAGGCGCGACCACCCCGAGCTTCCCCAAGTTCAAGACGCAGGAGATCGAAACCACGCTGAAGGTCGGCTACGCGGTCCTGCTCGAAGACATCAACGGCGACAAGAAGCCGGACATCGTCGTCGTGGATACGAACCGCATCGTCTGGTACGAGAACCCGACCTGGAAGCGCCACACCGTCACCGAAGGCAAGACGAAGGCCGACAACGTCTGCGCCACCGCCGTGGACGTCGACGGCGACGGCCTGCCGGAACTGGTCGTCGGGGCGGCGTGGAAGCCGTTCGACACGAAGAACCCCGGCACGTTGCAATGGTTCAAGCGCGGCAAGTCGCTCGACGACGAGTGGACAATGTTCCCGATCCCGTGCGACGAGCCGACCGTCCACCGCATCCGCGTTTACGACCACGACGGCGACGGCAAGACGGAAATCGTCCACGTTCCGCTGATGGGCAAGGACGCGACCAAGGAGAAGAACTGGATGGACGGCCGGCCCGTGCGGATCGTCGCGTACCAGATTCCGAAGGAGCCCGAGAAGCCCGAGAACTGGAAGCCCGAAGTCATCTCGCAGGAACTGCACGTCGCCCACGGCTTCGCCCCGGTCCACCACAAGGACAAGAACGGCCTGCTCGTCGCCAGCTACGAGGGCGTCACGTTCTTCCGGCACGAGGGAGAAAAGTGGACGCCGGTCCGCATCGCCGAGGGGAACCAGGACAAGCCCGACGGCAACCGCGGGGCGAGCGAGATCAAGGCGGGCTTCCTCCACGAGAAGGGGAAGAAGACCACCGCCGTGATCGGCACCGTGGAGCCGTGGCACGGGAACCAGGTCGTCGTGTACCCCGAGCCCGCCGAGAAGGGGGCGAAGCCGAAGCGCATCGTCGTGGACGAACAACTGCGCTGGGGCCACGCCGTCTGGTTCGCGGACCTCGACGGGGACGGGTCCGAGGAGATGATCGTCGGCGTCCGCGACGACCCGGCGAAGACCGACACGTTCACCGAGCGCCGCGGCGTCCGCGTCTACAAGCCGACCGACGGCACCGCCGAGAGGTGGACCCGCCACATCCTCGAAGACGGCGGCGTCGCCTGCGAAGACCTCGCCGCCGCCGACCTGGACGGCGACGGGAAGGTCGACATCGTCGCGGTGGGCCGTGCGACGGGGAACATCCGCATTTACTGGAACCAGGGGAAGTGACGAATCGGGTGGCCGTTGGGGCGGCCAGCACGCAAAGTTCACGAAGGGAATAGAGATGACCGAGTACCAATCCCCCGGCCCGACGCGGGACGACGTGGACGCCTGGGCCGGCCCGGCGGTGCTGGAGTTCGGCGCGAACTGGTGCCCGATCTGCCAGGGTGCGGCCCCCGCGATTGCGGAGGCGTTCGCGGGGTTCCCGGACCTGAAGCACGTGAAGGTCGCGGACGGCCCCGGCTTGCCGCTCGGCCGGTCGTTCCGCGTGAAGCTGTGGCCGACGCTCGTCCTGCTGAGCGACGGAAAGGAAGTGGCGCGACTGGTGCGGCCGGCGAACGCGGACGAGGTCCGGACGGCCCTCGCGGCGCTACATCAGTAGCCCGGCGACGGCGGCGTTGATGAGCGTCGCCAGGAACCCGACGAACAGCGCCCGCATCCCGAGCTTCGCCAGGTCCGCCCGGCGCTCCGGGGCGAGGGCTCCGATCCCGCCGAGTTGGATCCCCACGGAAGCGAAGTTCGCGAACCCCGTCAGGGCGTACACCGCCAGGGTCCGCGACCGCAGCCCGAGGTCCACGAACTCCGGGCTCTTCGTCAACTTGATGAACGCGACGTGCTCGTTTGCCACCAGCTTGATGCCGAGCAGCGTGCCGACCTTGCCGGTCTCGTCCGGATGGACGCCGATCAGAAACGCCGCCGGGCGGAACAACCAGCCGAGGATGTATTCGAGGGTCAAGTCGTCGGGCCACCAGCCGAGCGAATCCGGCGACAGGCCCGCCCACAGCAACCCCGGCTTGATGCCGCCGATCAGGGCATTGATCATCGCGATCATCGCCAGGAACCCGATCAGCATGGCCGCGACGTTGAGGGCGAGTTGCAGCCCGTCCTTGATCCCCCCCGCCAGCGCGTCGATCGGGTTGACGTGCGTCTTCGGCACGACGATCTCCGCCCCCCCGGACGTTTCCGGCGTCTCCGTTTCCGGCAGCAACAGTTTCGTCAGGTACAGGCTGCACGGGCACGCCATCACGCACGTCGTCAGGATCGCCACCGCCGCCTTGTCCGCGTCGTTGCCGAAGTACCCCTTCGTGTAGCCGATGTAGACGGCCATCATCCCGCCGGAGACATGCGCCATGCCACTCGCCATGAGCGCGAGGAGTTCGGACTGCGTCATCCGCGGGACGAACGGCTTCACGATCAGCGGCGCTTCCGTCTGCCCCATGAACACGTTCGCGGACACGGACAGCGTCTCCGCGCCGCTGGTTCCCATGAGGTAGCGCATCACGACGGACATGACCTTGACGAGGAATTGCAGCACGCCGAAGTAGTACAGCAGGCTGAAGAACCCGGACACGAAAATGATCGGCGGCAGTGCCGAGAAAGCGAACACGAAGTCGTTATCCTTGCCGAACACTTTCTCCAGCTGTGCGGGGTCGGCGAGCGGGCCGAAGACGAACTTCGAGCCAGCCCGCGAGAATTCGAGTAACTTCACGACCCCACCGCCAACCACCTTCAAAACCGACTGCACCCACTCCGAGTAGAGCACGGCGCACGCGAGCAGGAACTGCAACAGGATGCCGGAGACGATCGTCCGCGGGTTCACCGCCCGCAGGTTCGACGAACACCCCGCGACGAGGGCGATGAACACGACAATGCCGACGGCCGCCTGGCCTCTGGTGTTGAGAACGGATGAGAGCTGATACGCCACGACGGTAACGACGACGATCGAGGCGAAAATCCCGGCCCGCCAGAGCGGGGGCGTGCCTGTCCGGGCCGGGGCGGCGGGGGTCATGGGCTGCTCGGGTGAAGGCGGGGAGGCGTTACGCGACAGGGTAGCGAATCCGCAGCCGGGGGCACCCCCCGCCGGGCCTTGGCCGTTGCGTTCCCCCCCGGAGCGGGTACGATCGACACGGGGTCCGCGGGGGTCCGCACCCCGCGCCCACCGTTCCCGGCCGCGGCCCGACCGGCTTCCCCGCAGGGGGGGGGTGCGATGCGCCCGGTTCTGCTCCTCATCGCCGCCGCGGTCGGTTGTTCCCGGGCGGACGCCCCGCCGCCGCGCGGCACCGTCGCCGGGCAGGTCACGCTCGCCGGTCAACCCGTCTCCGGGGCGATGATCCACTTCGAGGACCGCGACGCCGGCCACGAGGCCCGCGTGCCGCTGAACGCGGACGGCACCTTCGTCGTGAAGACGGTCGCCGGCACCGGCCTGCCGCCGGGCAAGTATAAAGTCTCCGTCGTGCCCGGCCGCGTGACCGAACCCGCCGCCGACCCGGCCGCCGGGAAGCCGGGGAAGACGAAGCTCGTCGCGAACGTGGCGATCCCCGCGAAGTACCACACCGCCGCGACGACCGACCTGACCGCGGACGTCGCCGCCGGGGAGAACCCCGCGTTCGCCTTCGACCTGAAACCGTGAGCCCGCCGATGCCGCACCCGTATGCCCTCTCCGACGCCGCCGACGTGTTCACCCCGGCGCTCGTGTTCTACCCCGCGTTCATCCGCGCGAACGTGGCCCGGGTGATCGAACTCGCCGGGTCGCCGGACCGGTTGCGGCCGCACGTCAAGACCCACAAGACGCGGGAAATCACGCAGATTCAACTGGCCGCGGGCGTGACGAAGCACAAGTGCGCCACCATCGCGGAGGCGGAACTCCTCGCCGATTCCGGTGCCCCGGACGTGCTCATCGCGTACCCGCTGGTCGGGCCGAACCTGCGGCGGCTGGCGGCGCTAGCGACAAAGTTCCCCGGCACGAAGTTCTCCGCGCTGATCGACAGCCCCGCCGGGGCCGACGGCCTCGCCCTCGCCGCCGCGAACGCGGGCCGGCCGATCGGGTTCCTCGTCGACCTGGACGTCGGCCAGCACCGCACGGGGATCGCGGTCGGTGACAGTGCGGTGTCACTGTACGCCGCCGCCGCGAAACTGCCGGGGCTGACGCCGGAGGGGTTGCACGCCTACGACGGGCACAACAGCGTCGAATCCCGCACCGACCGCGAGGCCGCGGCGCGGGCGGGGCTGGCCCCGGTGCTGGAAATGCGGGCCGAACTCGAACGCCGCGGGCTGCCGGTGCCGCGGGTCGTCGCCGGGGGGACGCCGACGTTCCCGGTGTATTCCGCGATGCGGGACGTCCCCGGCCTCGAATGCTCGCCGGGGACGTATGTCCTGCACGACCACGGGTACGGCTCCAAGTTCCCGGACCTGGCCGGCATCACCCCCGCCGCGGTGCTGGTGACGCGCGTCGTCAGCCGGCCGACGGCGACCCGCGTGACGTTCGACCTCGGCACGAAGGCCGTCGCCTCCGACCCGCCCGCCGGCAAGCGGCTGATCCTGCTCGACGTGCCCGAGTACACCGCCGTCGGCCACAACGAGGAGCACTTCGTCATCGAAACCCCCCACGCCGACCGCTTCACCCCCAGCGACGTGGCCTACGCCATCCCCGGCCACGTCTGCCCGACGTGTGCGCTACACAAGGAAGCGCTGATTTCAGAAGGCGCGCGGATCGTCGGGACGTGGGCCATCACCGGTCGGGATCGGGTGCTGACGGTGTGACGGGAACCATCGAGGCACGTCTGCAGCTGCGTCCTCATTTCTCTCCGTGTTCCCCAGGAGCCGCGAACGGACGTGAGCGGCTGACTTCCGGGGACGAATGGCTGTCGCTCTTGGGATGGGGCCAGCCGCTCACTTGCGTTCGCGGCTCTTGATTTCGTAGGCGTTATGTCGAGCCGGTTCCTCATCTGGAAATCTCCGAGACACGTCCGGTGACGGTTGAGGCCTTCCGGTTGCCGTCTTGGCTTTGTAGGTCGGGTCGAGTCTTCGAGGCCCGACATGTAGCCCAACGTCGGGCCTCGAAGACTCGACCCGACCTACAACACTGGCTTCAGGGGTGCTCGGAAGATGAACCCCGACGCGAGGCCGCCGATGACCCACCCGGTGGCCATCTGGACAGTGGGGAGCCAGGGGAACGACCACATCTCGAGCGCGAACGGTTCCGGGCTGGTATCGTAAAGGACTTTCCAGACGACGACGCCGATCCACCCGAACACGAGGCCGCCGAGGGCGGCCGACACCAGGACCAGAACGACGCGAACGCGGAGCGGCTCGCCGCGCCAGACCGTTTCATCGTCGTCCGGCGGGTTTGCCGCGTCGCGCCGATACTTGCGAAGGTATGGCACTCCGAACGCCAGGCTCAGGACGATGATCGGCGGGAGGGGGTTGAAGAACGTGTAGCGGATCTGCTGGGGCCAGCAACCGGAATCGTCGGTCGCAACTTCAAACCACGGGGCGGGCATTCCGTGAAGATCGGCACTGCGGATCAATGGACGAGCCGCATTGAGTTCGACGTAGTCCTTCCTGGGTAAGCCGACGTGGAACTGACGGGACACCCGCTCCCTGAGAACCGGGATTTCTCGATTGGCCTGTGGCGAGACCGACCTTGCGACCCCCCACATGCGGCCGTCATACCAGCCCGAAAATCTGACCCAGAGCAGCAAATGCCCGAGAACCGCGAGGAACAGCATCTGTCGCAGAAACACCCCGCTGACGGAGTACCGAACGCATCTCATGGCACACTCCGCTCGTCTTCCCTGCACATCCGATCGTATCCCCCGCAACTCGCGCCCGCAACCGGTTGACGCTGTCCCCCGCTCGTCTTAGGCTGACCCCGCACACGGAGGCCCAGCATGAGTGCGCCCGCCCCCGCCGAGACCGCCGGCGGACCCGACCCCGTTCAGGCCACCGTCACCGCCGCGCTCCTCCGGTTGCAGCACCGCAAGGGGTGGCTCGACGACCAGGACCTGCGCGACCTCGCCCCGCAGCTCGGCGTGCCGATCTACAAGCTCGAAGAGATCGTCAGCTTCTTCCCGCACTTCCGCCGGGAACGGCCGCCGCTCGTCGAACTGCTCGTCTGCCGGGACATGAGCTGCCACCACCGCGGGGCACCGGCCCTTACGAAGGAACTGACCGACAAGTTCGCGTCGGACGACCGGGTCCACATCACGCCGGTGTCGTGCCTCGGCCGCTGCGACCGGCCCGTCTCTGCGTGTGCGTCGCGGTTCTCGTCCGCCCACGGCGGGCACGCCAGCGAAGACGTTCACGACGCCTTCTTCCACGGCCGGGACGCGAAGGCCCTCGCCACGGTCGTCGAGACGCTGGTCGCCGGGAAGCCGCTGCCGAACACGGACAAGGACGCCGGGCGGACCATCGAGCAGGTGTCGCAGCCGAACTGGAAGATCGACCCGTACAACGGCACGCCGACCTACGAGGCGGCCAAGCGGGCGATCAAGCAGATCCGGCAAGCGGACTCCGTCGCGGAGGGCCGCGCCCGGCTGGACATCATCCCGAAGATCGAGCTCTCCGGCCTCCGCGGCATGGGCGGTGCCGGTGCCCCCGCCGCGAAGAAGTGGAAGGACGTCCGCACCGCGTCCGGGTCCGAGAAGTACATCGTCGTGAACGCGGACGAGAGCGAGCCGGCCACGTTCAAGGACCGCGAACTGATGCTCCGTGCGCCCCACCTCATCGTGGAGGGCGTGATCCTCGCCGGCCTCGCGACGGGGGCGACCCGCGGGTACGTCTACATCCGCCACGAGTACCCGGAGCAGGCCGATTCCGTCCGCCGGGCGATCGCGTCCGCGGAGCGGGAGCGGGTCTGCGGCACGAACGTCGGCGGGCTCGGGTTCGACTTCCCGGTGTCCGTGTACGTCAGCCCCGGCGGGTACATCTGCGGCGAGCAGTCCGCGCTCATCGAGGCGATGCAGGGGAACCGCGCCCAGCCCCGCAACCGGCCGCCGGAACTCGCGACGAACGGCCTGTTCGACAAGCCGACGCTGGTGAACAACGTCGAGACGTTCGCGTGGACGCCGGGCATCGTGCTGAACACCGTGCTGGACCCGGACAGGGAGAAGCAGAAGAACTGGTACTGCGACATCTCCCCGACGAAAAAGGGGATGCGGTTCTTCTCCATCTCCGGGGACGTGAACAAGCCGGGGGCCTACGAAGTCGCGATCGGCGCGACGATGCGCGACCTCATCAACGCGGCCGGCGGCGTGGTCGGCGGCGAAGAGAACCTCTACGCCATCGCCGGGTCCGGGCCGTCCGGCGGGTTCCTTCCGGTGACGGGGCTGACCCGCCCGAACAAGCCCGGCGACCCCCGCGACAAGCCGCGCGACCCCCTCCACGTCCTTGACGCGGAACTGGACATCGACTTCTTCCGCAGCGTTCCCGCCGCGCTCGGGGCCGGCGTCGTGGTCTTCGCGAAGGGCGCGGACCTGGCCAGCCTCGCGGCGAACGCCACCGAGTTCTTCCGCAACGAATCCTGCGGCAAGTGCGTCCCCTGCCGGGTCGGGTCGCAGAAGCTCGTCGAGATCGGCCTCCGCGTCCGGAAGAGCAAGGGGAAGCCCCGGCCGGACGAACTCTCCGCCGACCGCGCCGCGACCCGCGACCTCGACCGGGCGATGGAGCAGACCTCCATCTGCGGGCTCGGGCAGGTCGTGAGCAAGCCGCTGCTGACGCTGTTCCAGTACTTCGAGCCGTGGAACAAGCGGCGGGTGCAGTCGCTGGTGGACTTCATGCTGCCGGGGAGCTAACCGCGAAGTTTCAGGTTTCAAGTTTCAGAGTTTCAACTCGGACAGACTCGCGTCTTGAAACTCGGAAACCTGAGACTTGAAACCCACGGGTGGAGAATCGGATGGACGAAGTCGAAGACGACGAAGACCTGATCCCGATTCCGAAGTCGGACGACGAAGTCCTCGTCGCCGAGGAGGAGTCGCTGTTCTCGCGCGACCCGCTCGGCCGGCTCATCCGCGTCGACGCGCCGACCGAAGCGGACCTGGAAAAGACCGTCCGCGTCCGGATCGACGGGTCCGGGTGGGTCGAAGTCCCGAAGGCCGTCCCGGCCACCGACGCGCAGGGCAACACCCTCTACCACCCGGACGGCAGCACCGTCGTTCGCGCCACCTCGATCCTCGACGCCAGCCGGGAAATCCCCGCCCCCGGCGGCGGCGCGACCCGCATCCCGCTGCTCTGCCACCAGAACCACCTCACGCCCGTCGCCGTGTGCCGGGTGTGCGTCGTGCAACTGGTCGTGACGAACCCGAAGGACCCGTCCGCGAAGCCGAAGGTGCAGCGGAAGCTCCTGCCCGCGTGCCAGCACCGCGCGGAAGACGGGCTCGAGGTCCACACGATGTGGTCCCCGGAGCAGAAGTTCCGCAAGGCCGTGCGGTCGAGCGTGCAGGTGCTGTGCGAACTCCTCACCGGCGACCACGTCCACCAGTCCCGCGACGCGGCCCTGCGGCACCGCGACCAGAAGTACAAGAACGAACTCGTCGACCTCGCGAACACGATCCGCACGAACTGGGAGACGTTCCCGGACGACGCCGTCACCCCGCGGGAGAAGCTCGACCGCGGCCGGGCGACCGGCGTCGACGACCCGCTCGGCTCGTTCTTCGGCGCGATGAGCCCGACCGCCCAGGCGGAGATGTCGCTCGGGTCGCTGGGGATGATGTCCCTGGACTCGATGAAGCTGCCGCGGTTCGCCGCCAAGCCCGCGAAGCCGGAACTGCTCGTCGGCTGGGTGGACGGCCTGCCGGACACCGCGCAGACGAAGCCGACCGCGGACCTGAAGGCGAAGATCGTCACGTCCCCGCCGTTCGTGGTCGACCACAACAACTGCATCCTGTGCGACCGGTGCGCCCGGTCGTGCTCGGAGGTCAAGCCGTTCAAGGTGATCGGCCGGTCCGGGAAGGGGTCGACCACGAAGATCGCGTTCGACCTGCGGTCCCTGCCGATGGCCGAGTCCAGCTGCCGGGCGTGCGGCGAGTGCATGACGGCGTGCCCGACCGGGGCGATCACGTTCCAGTACCGCGTCAACGACGCCGACCAGACGCCGCACGCCGGCCAGGGGCTCGGGGCGGACGAACTGCTGCAGCACCCGCTGTTCGCCCGGATGCCCAAGGCGTTCCTCGAATGGAACCGCGGGGCCGTCCGCCGCCGGCTGGTCAACGCCGGCACCGTCATCGCCGAGGAAGGCGAGTTCGGGTCGACCGCGTTCATCCTCGAAGACGGCTACCTCGCGGTCTGCCGCAAGGGGGGCGTCACGCCAGACAACCTGCCGCTGCAGAAAAACCCGAACGTGGCCAAGGCGATCAAGGCCGTGCCGTCCCGGTACGGGGCCGCCATCTGGGTCCAGTCCCCGGACCCCGGCGACATCATCGGCGAAATGTCCCCGCTGTCCTACGCCCGGCGGAACGCCACGCTCATCGCGATGAACAAGGTCCGCGTCCTGGAGATCGACCGGAACGTCCTGCACGTCATGCTCCGCGACCCGGAGAACCGCGAGCGGCTCGACCGCCGGTACGCCCAGCGGGCGCTCCGGGAGTTCCTGCCGAAGCTGGCCGTCGGCCCCGGCCTGCTCGGGGCCCTCACGAAGGCGGAACTCGATGCGTTCATCCAGTACGTCACGCCGTCCGTGCAGCTGGTGCGGGCCACCCCCGGCTACGTCATCTGCCGCGAGGGGGAGCCGGCCGACAACTTCTACCTGATCCGCCTCGGGTTCGTCGGCCTGACGATCGGCGGCGGGGCGGTCGTGCGGGCCCCGATGAAGCAAGGCGACTGCTTCGGCGAACTCGCGGTCCTCACCCGCCGGCTGCTCGGCCCGACGGAGGGGCTGCCCGCGACCGTGCAGCGCGGCGTCCGCACCGCGACGTGTACCGCCCTCGACCACGCCGAACTCGTCACGATCCACGGCCCGGACTTCGAGACGTACTTCGGCCGACAGGACAACGCCGGGCTGCTCTGGAAGCTCCGCACGCGGGCCCTGGACCTCTTCAGCCGGAGTGGGAAATGACCGACGACCTGACCCGCCGGTTCGTGGAGCTCGGGCTGTACCAGGGGCAGGAACTGCTCGTCCTGGACCTGGAAAAGTGTACCCGGTGCGACGAGTGCGTGAGGGCGTGCGCCGACTCCCACGAGGGCGTCACCCGCGTCGTCCGCGACGGCCCGCGGTTCGGGCACTTCCTGGTCGCCGTCAGCTGTCGGTCGTGCCACGACCCGTACTGCCTGACCGGGTGCCCGGTCGACGCCATCCACCGGAAGGGGCACGCCCTCGAAATCCAGATCGACGACCACTGCATCGGGTGCGGGCTGTGCGGGCACAACTGCCCGTACGGCAGCATCCACATGGTCGAGCACGCCGAGGACGGCTCGATCCGCGAAGTCCCCCGCGCCGAGTGGGGCGCACCCGGCACGGCGGACGTGGCCGTGGTCGGGGACGCGGGCCTGGGCGGCAGCCCGAAGCGCAAAGCCCGCCTCGCGGCGAAGAACTGCGACCTCTGCCACGGCTCGTCGTCCGGCCCGCGGTGCGTCTACGCCTGCCCCCACGACGCCGCCCACCGCCTCCCCGGCGACCGCGTCCTACAACTCGCCACCGCCCGCGCCTCGGCCGTCGCCGACGAGAAGGCGGACGGCATCCTCAACCGGCTGAAGCGGCTGTTCGTGGGGAATTTGACGGGGGAGTGAAACGAGAGCCGCGACCGCAAGGGAGCGCCCGCTTCACTGGTGGAACCGCATCATTTGCGGGCTATCATCGCACTTTTCAACGAGCCGACTTCACCGTTGGGGCGGCCGCTCCCTTGCGGTCGCGGCTCTCGAAGACGGGAATTACGGGTTGTCTGTGTACCACCGCTCGCGGGCCAGCTGACACTCGCGGCACCACCAGACCCGGTGGTCCGACCCCGCCTCGGACAGTTCCCGGTACGAGTGGGGAAACTCCGTCGCGCGGGCTTGCAGGAACGCGGGGGTCGTCACGTGCGGCTCGTCGTGATCTCAACCCACCGATCTTCGAGCATCTTTGCGTAAGTCACCGCGTCCAAGCCGTGCGGCCCCAGGGCGAAGGCATCATTCGCTTCGACCAATAGCGTCCGGTTCGTCGGGGTCACTCCGAAGTCGAGACAAAACGCGGCTGGTGCTTCGTGATACTCTTCGACTGCTCGGCGAACGATTGACGGATCAGGGGTACGCGACCAGTCGCCACGGTAATGTGCCAGGCCAACGATGGCGTGGCGATGCACGAAATACCGCCATTCCGAAACGAAATCTACCACTTCGGAAGCCTGCAACATTATCTCGTCGTCGAGGTGGGCCAATCGCCCGAGATCGGAGTTTTGCGATATGACACTGCCGGCAAACGATTTCGTTTCAGTCAACGGCTTCACGAAGAGCGGAAACTCGCACTGCCTACGGAGGTCGCCCAATCTCGTATCCCAGAGTCTCCGGCCCGCATAAAGAAGGAGTGGCACTGGCACATTCAACGGTGAGGGGGCAGCGACGTTGATCTGTTTCAGGGCCATCCGAACCGCGACCGCGCCGCCGACTACGAGGGTCGTTCGATCGAGCCGCAACATTCTGCCGGCGAGTTCGTCCCACTCGAAAAAATCGAGCGGGTATCCCAGGTGGGAGAAGCCTCGCCAAGCGGCGAAGCACGCCTCGCTGGCGATCTCGCCGCCTGCCTTTTTGATGTAGACACGCCGAACTTTCATGACGTGCACCCGCGCTCGGCTTCGCCTCGCGGCTAACCGTGTTTGCCGTTCATTTCCCCGTTCAGAAACGTAACCGACACGTCCGGGCCCTGGATGTGGTGCAGCAGGTGCCGGGGGAGGTAGCAGCGGATGACCACGTCGGAGCCGCGGAATTCCTGGCGAAAAATTTCGGCGTGGGCGTTCAGGTACGCCATCACCTTGCCGTTGCCGGCGGAGGCGACGACTTCCGCGGGGGAGAAGTCGGCGGATAGCGATTCGATGACCGCGTCGCACAGGTCGGACAGCCCCTCGCCGGTGAGGCCGCTGATCGCGACGGCCTTCGGGTGGTGCTTCCGCAAGATGTCCAGGTGCGAGCGGTCCGTCACCTTGTCGATCTTGTTCAGCACCAGAACCATCGGCTTCTTGTCGCAGCCGATCTCGGCCAGCACCTCGTTGACGGCCCGGATGTGCTCCTCGGCCATCGGGTTGCTCGCGTCGATGACGTGGAGCAGCAGCTTCGCCTGCCGGGCCTCTTCGAGGGTCGCCTTGAACGACGCGACGAGGTTGTGCGGCAAGTGGCGGATGAACCCGACCGTGTCCGAGAGCAGCACCTTGCCGAGGTCCTTGACGTGCCACTGCCGGGTGCGGGTGTCGAGCGTGGAGAACAGCTTGTTCTCGACGTACACGTCGGACTTCGTCAGGGCGTTCATCAACCGGGACTTGCCGGCGTTCGTGTAGCCGACGATCGAGACGGTGAACTCCTCGGACCGGCTCTTGACCTCGCGTTCCTTGCGGGACTGCACGTTCGCCAGGCGTTCCTTCAACTCGCGGATGCGGGTCGTGGCGAGCCGGCGGTCCTCTTCCAGTTGCGTCTCGCCGGGGCCGCGGAGGCCGATGCCGCCGCCTTTCTGGCGGGACAGGTGGGTCCACATGTTCTTGAGGCGCGGCATGGAGTATTCGAGCTGCGCGAGTTCGACCTGCAGCCGCGATTCCGGCGTTCTCGCCCGGCTCGCGAAGATGTCGAGGATGACCTCGGAGCGGTCGAGCACCTTGACCCCGAGGGTCTTTTCGAGGTTCCGCGCCTGGGCCGGGGACAGGTCGTTGTCGAAGATGACGACGTCCGCGTCGGTGGTTTCGACGAGGGCGGTCAGTTCCTCGACCTTGCCGCGGCCGATGTAGGTGCCGACGTGGACCTCCTGCCGCTTCTGGGTGAG
>CAYUHJ010000116.1:12968-18938 GCA_964444365.1 uncultured Alcaligenaceae bacterium
AGACAGCGGTACGAACGCCGACAGCGGCTCGGGCGACGACCTGCGCCCCGGCGGTCTCCGCGAGGCCGCGGATCTCGTCGCACGGGTCGTCGGTCAGCCACGGGCGGTCGGGCAGGGCGACGGAGACGAGGACGGCCTTTTCGAGGCCGACGGAGAACTCGTCGCGTTGGGTTTCGAAGGCTTTGCTGATGGCGAGCGTCCTCACGGGGAATGGTCTCAATTCTGACAGGGGCGGGCGGGGAACACAACGCGAGAGACGGAGGTTTAGACGGCCCCGCCGGCGAACGGGTTCGGGGAATCCACGCGGGTGCGGAAACGGGGTACAATGCCGGGACGATCCGTCCGCCGTTCCGTTCGGGGTTCCGCCGTGACGATTGCCGTCGTCTGCCCGCACTGCGAGTCGCGGTACCAGCTCCGGCCGGAGCTGGTCGGGAAGTCGATGCGGTGCCCGAACCCGGACTGCCGGGAAATCTTCCCGGTCGCCGAAGCGCCGGCCGCCCCGCCGGCCCCCCCGCCCCGCCCGCCGTCGGTCGACTTCGAGCTGACCCCGCTGGACGAGCTCGGCCCGCCGACGCGGATCGCGCCGGTCGAGCGGCCCGCCCTGCCCCCGGAGCCGTTCAAGATCCCGTCGGCGGCGGACCTGCCGTTCGAGCGGATCGAGGGGGACTCGGTCGTGATGATCGGGAAGGTCGAAGACCCGCTGCCGTCCGGGTTCAGCGGCCCGGTCCCGGAGGGGGACACGGTCGTGTATACGAAGCCGTCGTCGGTCCCGCCCCCCGCGGCGAAGCCGGTGCCGACCGCGGTGCCGGTACCGCCGCCCCCGACCGCGGTGCCGGTGCCCCCGACCGCGGTGCCGGTGCCCGTGGCGAAGGCGGTCCCGCCGCCCCCGAAGCCGAGTCCGAAGCCGCCGCCGAAGCCGAAGGAGACGTACCCGGTCGCGGAGCGGTCGCCGAAGTTGAAGGAGGTGGCGTGGTCGCCGGACGCCCCGCCCCCGCCGGGTGCGGAGCCGACCGCGGGCGAGCCGGCCGCCCCGCCCCCGCCGGGTGCGGAGCCGGTCGAGCCGGTTCAAACGCTCGTCCGCCGGCGGCGGCGGAGCCCGTGGCGCGGCGTCTTCCTGACGGCCCTCGTCCTCGGCACGGTCGTCGCCCTCGTCGGGATCGCGGTCGGGTACTGGCAGCACGCGACGACCGTCGAACGCCGGGAGGCGGACGACGCGAAGGAGGCCTACGAGAAGGGCAACTACGCCGCCGCCGCGGCCAAGTTCGACAAGCTCGCGAAGGACGCCCCGGCCCGCCCGGAGGGGGAGCGGTACCGGTTCTTCGCCGCCCTGTCCGCGACGCGGGCCGCGATCGACGCCGTGTCCCTGCGGGAGAAGCCGGGGGCGGGGGCGAAGCACCTCGCGGAGTTCGTCGCGGCGTTCGGCAACTCCCCGTTCGCGCAACCCGTCACCGGGTTCGGGGCGGACGTCGTCCAGGCCGGCCGCAAGCTCGCGGACGTGACCGCCGACCACGCCGGGGACCGCCTGAAGGCGTACCGCGCCGCCAGCACCAACCCGGAGAAGTACAAGCCGGCCGACGTGTCCGCGGCCGAACTCGACGCCGGGGACGCCGCGCTGGCCGAGGGCCGCGCGGTCCTGCCGGGGCTCGACCGGTTCCGGGACAAGGACACGCCCGGCTTCGACGCCCAGCGGAAGAAGTTCGACGACCTCGCCGCCGAGATCGCGAAGGAACGCGCCCGGCTCGCCGCACTGGACCCGTACCGGACCCTCCCCGTCGACCCGACCGACGACCGGATCGAGGCGGGCGAGGTCGCGCTCCGCTCGGCGGGGTACGGCGACGACCCGCAGGTGAAGGCGATTCTGTCCGCGGCGAAGGCGAAGTTGCTCGAACTCATCAAGTACACGGCCGGCGTCGTGGACGCCCGGAAATCCCCAGGGGAAGCCGCCGCGCCGGTGCTGTTCGCCGCGCCGGTGGCCGGGTCGCCGGAGCCGCGGCCGCCGACGGACGCGGCTCCGGACGCGGTCTTCGCCGTGGCCCGGGGCGTGCTGTACGCGCTCGACACGCACACCGGGTCGCTCCTGTGGGGCACCCGCGTTGCGGCGGTGACGGCGGACCTGCGCACCGCGGACGTGCCGGTTCGCGTCGACGCCGGGGACGGGTCCGAGTGGGTGCTCGTCCCCTCGGATTGGGGCGGGAAGCCGGGGCTCACGGCCCGCCACGCCCGCACCGGGGAGCCGGTCTGGCACCAGCCGCTCGAAGCGGGGTTCGCCGGGCGGCCCGCGGTGGTCGGCCGGCGGGCGTACGTCCCGCTCGCGGACGCGCTGGGCACCGTCGTCGAACTGCAACTCGCCACCGGCCGCCGGCTCGGGCACATCCAGATCCGCCAGCCGATCGGGGCGGCCCCGGTCGCGGCGTCCGGGGTTCGGGTCGGCACCGGGTTCCTGTACATCCCCGCCGACGCCCGCCGGGTGTTCGTGTTCGAGGTCGGCCGCGAAGCCGAGAACGGCGACCGCGAACCGCCGCGCCTCGCCCGCATCATCGGCACCGGCCACCCGCGCGATTCCTTGCGCGGGGAACCCCTACTCGTCGGGAACCCGGACGGCCCCGGGGCGAAGTTCCTGATCCTGCCGCAAGCCGACGGCCCGACCGCGATGAAGCTGCGGGGCTACACCCTGCCGCCGACCGCCGAGATGGTCGGGAATCCCATCGGTCGGGCGATTCCGGACGCGGTGCCGAACGAGAAGCCGGCCGAGGTGTCGGTCCCCGGCTGGTCGTGGTTCCCGCCCGTGACGGACGGCGAGCGGGTCGTGATCGCCACCGATTCCGGCGCGTTCGCGGTGTTCGGCGTGAACCAGTCCGGGAACCTCGACCGGCCGCTGTTCGCGCTGCCCGGCCCGAAGCCGGTCGCCGACGCGGGCGACACGGTGAATCGCGCCGTCGTCGTGTCTGCCGACGAAGACTCCGCGTGGGCCGTGCTCGGCGGCAACCTCGTCCGCCTCCGCACCGCCGTGGACCCCGCCGGGGGGATGCGGTACGTCCGCCACGGCGACCCGCGGCCCGTCGGGGAGCCGACGCACCGCGCCCAGGTCCGGCCGGCCGCGGGCCTCGGCCTCGTCGTGGTGCGGGCCGGCCCCACGTCGGCGGCGCGGGCCGTCGCCTTCGACCTGCAGACCGGGCAGCCGCGGTGGCACGTCCAGCTCGGGGCGGTGTCGGCGGCCACCCCGGTCGCGTTCCCCGGCGGCGCGGTCGCCGTCGTCGACACGGAAGGCGGCGTCTACACGATCCCCCCGGACGGCACCGGCCGCGGGTCCGTCGTGGCGAAGCCGGTCGCCGAGCCCGCCGCGAAGGCGCGGGTCGTCCGCTCGCCGGACGGCACGGCCGCGTGGGTGCTCGTGCCGGAGGTGCAGAAAGACGGCCGGAAGCTGCGGGTCCGCAAGCTCGACAACGGCGCGCTGCAATCGGACGCCGCGACCCCGCTCGCGGACCTGCCCGCCGGGAACCCGCTCGCCTGCGAGGGGGGAATCCTGCTCCCGCTCGCGGACGGATTCGTCCACCGGCTCGGCGAGGACGGCACCCTGAAGCGCGGCCCCGCGTGGCGGAGCCCCGGCGCGAAGCCGGACGCGGTCGGTTTCCTCACCGGCTTCCCCGGCACGGACTTCGCCGCGACGGACGGCTCGACCCGCGTCACCCGGTGGCGGTGGCCGGCGGGCGGCACCCCGTCGAAGGTCGCCGGCCCGTGGGAAGTGCGGACGCCCGTTCGCGTCCCCCCCGCCGCGTTCCGCGACGGGGCCGCCTGGCGGATCGCCGTCGCGGACGCCAGCGGGGTCGCACTCTTCGACGCGGACAGGACGGACGACGCCCTGATGCGGTGGCGGAGCGCGAAGGAGAACACCGTCCCCGCGGGCGCGCCGGGAGTCGGGCTCACGCCCGTCGAGTTCGGCCAGCGGGACCTGCTGGTGTACGCCGTCGCCGGCCGGCGGCTCGTCGCCCTCGACGCCGATCACCCCAACCCGGCGTGGCTGACGTGGGTCTGCCCGGACGACGGCCCGGAACTCGTCGGCTGGGTCGGCCGGGGGCCGAGGATCGTCGCGACCGACCAGGGCGGCCGGGTGACCGTGGTGTCGTCCGAAAAGGGGGCCGTCCTCGCCACGTCCGCCGCCCCCCCCGACGGCGCGTTCGTCACCGTCCCCGCCGAACTCGTCGGCGACCGCGCGGTCGTCGGCCTCGCGGACGGCACGGCCCAGGTCGTGCCGCTGAAGTGAGGAGTTACCCGGCGAGCGGCGGGGCGTCAGCCCGCCGTGAACACCCCGTTTCCCCACGGCGGGCCGACGCCCCGCCGCTCGCCCGGTGACGCGGCCGACCAGTCCGGCTTGACGCCGGCGGGTTCCGCGGGATACGCTCCCGCGCCGACCTTCGTTCCGCCGGTCCTGGGAAGCCGTTCGATGATGCTCCGGACCCCGCTCGCCGCCCCCGTGTCCCGCCCGGCCCCAGCGCTGGTCGCGTGGGACGACACGCCGTGCCCGCTGTGCGGCCGCCGCGACGAGGAGATGGTCCTCGAAGCGGACGACGCGAACCCGGGGGCGGGGCCGGTCCTGCGGTTCGCGGTGGTCCGGTGCCGGCAGTGCGGGCTCACGTACACGAACCCCCGGCCGGACGAGGCGTCCATCGGCCGGTTCTACCCCGCCGACTACCGCCCCCACCGCCGGCCCCGGAAGATGCGCGAGGCGAACGCGCGGACGTGGTGGGAACGGCGGACCGGCCGGTCCAGCCCGGAACGGTCCGGCGACCTGCCCTGGGTCGGGGCCGGGCGGCTGCTCGACTTCGGCTGCGGCGGCGGCAGCTACCTCAAGCGGATGGCCGACAACGGGTGGCGCGTGACCGGCCTCGACGCCGCCGTCGGGGCGGTCCGGCAGGTGCAGGAGGAACTCGGGCTGCCGGCCCTGGTCGGGTCGCTGCCGCACCCGGACCTGCGGGAGAACTCCTTCGACGTGGTCACGATGTGGCACTCGATCGAGCACGTCCACCGGCCGCTGGAGATTCTCCGGGAGGCGTTCAAGTTGTTGGTGCCGGGCGGGAAGCTGGTCGTCGCGTGCCCGAACATCGAGAGCTGGGCATTCCGGTGGTTCGGCCCGGCGTGGTTCGCCCTGGACCTGCCCCGTCACCTGACGCACTTCTCCCCGGCGACGCTGACGCGGATGATGACCGCCGCCGGGTTCCGCGTGGACTCGGTCAAGCTGATCCGGCACAGCGACTGGATGCGGTCGTCCGCGAAGCTGGCCGTGACCCGCGGCGGCGGCGGGGTGGTTTCGCGGGGCCTGACCTGGAAGCCGGCGGCGAAAGCGGCCGCCCTGGCCACCTACGCCGCCGGCGCGTGCGACTGCATGACCGCCGTCGCCGAACGCCCGGCGTGACGTCGAAGCCTGTCAGAACCGGCCCGCTGCCTCGTCTCTCCCTCGGACGTTCGCCCGACCGGAGGCCGGCCATGGTTCGCTCTCTCCCCCTGGTGGTGGCCCTGGCCGCCGGCGCGGTCGCCGCGGAACCGCCGAAGCTGCCGGACGGCGCGGTCGCCCGGCTCGGCAGTGCGCGGCTCCGCCACCCGGAACAGCCGCTGTGCGTGGCGGTGTCCCCGGACGGCACCCGGATCGCGTCCGGCGGGACCGACGGCGCGGTCCGCCTCTGGGACGCGGCCACCGGGGAACCGGTCGGCACGGCCCGCTTCGGCGACGGCCACGTCACGGCGCTCCACTTCACCGCCGACGGCCGGAACCTGACCGTCCAGTGTGCCGACGACAAGGTCCGCGTGCTCGACCCGAAGACGCTCCAGCCGGCCCGCGTCGTGCCGCTGACCGGGCTCGACGCGGTCGCCCTCAGCCCGGACGGGTCGCTGGTCCTCGGGGTGACGGGGCTGGACAAGATCACGCTTCTCGAAACGGCGAACGGGCTGCCGCGGATGGAGATCCCGGACGGGAAA
>CAYUHJ010000117.1:0-18860 GCA_964444365.1 uncultured Alcaligenaceae bacterium
GGCCCGCACGGCCGGAACCGAGTCGTCTGTCGAGGCGTTGTCCACCACAGCCACATCGAACCCCACTCCTCGGTCCCGTTCGGCGGCGAGGGAGTGCAGGCAGTCCACCACCAGCCGCGACGTGTTGTAGTTCACGATGACGACGGCGACGCGGTTCATGGCATCCTGCTCCCGAGGACGGGATCGGCTCGCGGTGTGCTCTTGCCTGGTTCGATTCGACCTTCTTCGAGCCGAGGAGACCCCCGTGAGCGAGCCGAAGCAAACCGCGTTCCCGGAGCCCGTCGCCGTCTGGGACCTGCCGCTCACGCCGTTCACGTTCGCGGAAACGCTCGACGCGGTCGACTGCCTGATCGCCAGCGGGCGGCCGCATTTTTTCATCACCGCGAACCTCCATTACGCGATGCTGACGGCGTCTGACCCCCGTCTTCGTACCGTGAACCAGGAAGCCGCTTTCCTGGTTGCCGACGGCAAGCCGCTGATCTTGGCTTCCCGGCGGACCTGCCGCCCGCTGCCCGAGCGGGTGACGGGTGCGGACCTGGTTCCCGCCCTGTGCGAGCGGGCTGCCATCAAGGGGTACGGCGTTTTCCTCCTCGGGGGCTCGCCCGGCGTGGCCGAGGAGGCAGGTCGAGTCCTGACGGCACGGTTTCCGGGGCTACGAATTGTCGGCACCGAAGCCCCGCCGTTCCGACCCGCGACCGCGGAGGAACACGCCGCACTGGTCGCCCGAATCCGTCAGGCCGGGCCGGACATTCTCTTCGTCGCGTTCGGCCAACCGAAGGGCGAGTTGTGGCTCGCGGAGCACGTCAACGAACTCGGCGTCCCCGCGTGTGTGCAGATCGGAGCCTCGCTCGACTTCGTCGCGGGGCGGGTGAAACGGGCCCCGCGGTTGGTGCAGGCGGCCGGGATGGAGTGGGCGTGGCGGATCGGGACCGACCCGCGCCGCCTCGCCCCGCGCTACGCGGCCGACGCGGCGTTCGTGTTCAAGACGCTGCTCGCCGGCCGCCGTCGAAGTGTCAAGGCGCTCTAGCCCGATCACGTCCGGACCATCACGCCCGCCAGGGGGACGCCCGACTGCTGGACCGCCCGCATCGCGGCAGCGGGGTCCGGGCGTTCGGGTTCCCCCGCTCGCACCGCCACGACCACCCCGTCCGCGTAGCCGGTCAGGATTTCCACGGCGAACGGCTGCGTCAGGGCCGGGGCGATGATGAGGATGCGGTCGTACTGCTGGGAAAGGCGGACCAGCAGCCGGTGCATGCCGCTCGACGCGAGCAAGTCCGAACTGGGGAAGGCGTCCCCGACCGGCATGCAATCGACCCGGTCGATGGCCGTCTTCCGGACGTAACGGTTCTCCTCGACCTCGTCGGCCGAGTGCAGGTAGTGGAACAGTCCCGACATTTGACCCTGATCCGCCGGGGGGTGCGACACGACGAGTTCCCCGGTCGCCTGGGCCGGCATCAACGACGTCTGGGGTGCCTCGAAGAGGAGGTTCAGGGGACGCGGGGACTGGCCGTCGATCCGCGCGTCCAGAATGAGGACCGACTCTTCCCACAGGGCGAGGTACCGCGCGAGTTGGCACGCGACATCCTCGTAGGGCACGTCCTCCGCGGCGCTGGTGAAGACGACGAGCCCGCCGCACTGACGCACGGGGGCTCGAAGCCTGAGCGCGAGTTGACGGGCCTCGTCGGACGGGGCACTCGCCACGGAACCCGGATCGACGGCGGCCGGTTCGCAGGCCGCCAACACCGGCAGGCCGAACGTGGGCAGCGCGGGGGGAACGGTACGCGGGACCTTAACGCGGGCGTAGCCCATCTGGCCGAGGCACAGGAACGCCATCATCCCGCCGAACGTCAACGCCGCAATGCTCTTCCGATTGGACGCGGTCGGGTGCGGGGACGAGGTCGCCGGCTGGGCCACCGCGAACTCACGGACGGTGTCCCCGCCGAGTTGGGTCATCGTCGCGATCTTGACCTCGATCGAGCGGAGGTCGTCCTCCGCGTTGAGGATCTGGCGGTGCAGCTTGGCTTCCTTGGCGATCACGTCCGTCTGCTCGTCGGCGGCCTTGCGCTTGGCGGCGAGCGTTTGCTCCACGACCGCAAGCTTGGCCTCGGCGCGGCCCTTTTGGCGATCCAACTCGACCCGGTCGGCCTGGAGTTGTTGAAGGGGAAGTTCGGCAAGCTCTTTGCGCCGCTGGGCAACGGCTCGCTCGGCGTTCCGTTTCTTGACCGCGTGAAGTTCGACCTCCCCGGCGGCGCGGTCGTACTCCAGCTGGGACAGAACGCCCTTGGCGTGAAGGGGCTTGAGGAGCTGCAGTTCCTTGTCCTTGATCGCCAGGGCCGAAACGGCCTCGACGTAGCGGTGCTCGTCCTCGCGGAGGGCGTCCACGAGAATCTCCTTTCGACGGACGTACGGCGCGTTGGCGTCGTCCGGGTCAAACGCCTCCGCTTCCGACGCGGAGCGGGCGACGATCGCCTTCTCCCGCTCCTGGGCGGTCGCGATTTTGCCGGCATACTGTTCGACCTCGCCGCGCAACACGTCCCGCTCGATCGACAGGGCGGACAGTTCCTTCTTCGCGAACTCCCAGTCGGTGCGGAGCCGCTCCGGGTTGCCCGCGCCGGGGAGTTCCGCGTACGCGGCCCGGAGTTCGTCGAGCCGGGCCGCGATCCGGACCCGCTCGTCCTTCAGCAGGGCCGTCCCCTCCTTCACCTTCTCCGAGCGGAGGCTCGCGACCTCGGCCGCGTGCAGGTCCATCAGCCGGTCGACGATCCGCCTCCCCGCGTCCGGGTCGGGCCACTCGAGGACGAGCGACACCGAGTCCGCGTTGTACGGCTTGACGACCTTGAGGCAGCGGTCCACGGTTCGGGGGGAGACGGGCAGTTCGAGTTCGCGCGCCACCGCCTCCAGGCTCCGGGGGGACTTCACGAGCGTAATGAGCGTCTGCGGGCTGGGCGGGACGTAGATCGCCCCGAGGTGCTCGCCGCCGGGCAGCGGGGTGTGAATGAGCGTGCCTTCCACTTGCCAGAAGTTTTGCCCGTACTGGGTCGCCATCGCCCAGGCCGCCACCGCGCTGGCGGCCGCCCCGACGAGGGTGAGCTTCCACCCCGTGACCGGAGCGGCCCACCACTCGGACATCGAGGCCGAACGAAACGCTTGCGTCAGGGGGACGGGCTGCGGGATGGTGAGGGGTTGAGTGGGCATGGTCGTCTCGCGCACGAATGCAAGGCGCGGATTGCGTCCGCGGGTGTTTGGAGAGGCACCGGAAGAGGCACTCTTCATGCCCGGTGTTGCCTCCGCGAGAAAAACTTGGCGGACTCCATCACCATGGGCAGTGCATTCGACGGTCCCCCTTGCGACGGTCGTCCGGACTGCGCCATGCCACCCTGGGGAAACGCCGTGCCTTTCGAAGGAAGTCCCCAACCGTTCGGGGGATCCTGTCACCCGGCTCTCCCGCTCGATCCCTGGACCGAGGCGGACGCAATCACCCCTTGCGGTCAAGGCGTCAACAATGTGGTCCAGGGATTTTCCCTTGAAATGGAAGGGTTTGCGCGGTGACTGCTCGTGGCTCGAAGGGACCGGCATTCGGGTTGCGTATCACTTCTCCGGCCAGGTTTTGTGCCTCCCTCCCTGGCTCTGGCACGACGGCATGTGGACCAACAACTTCTGACCGTGTGCCTCGTTGACTCATTGATCCTTAACCGCCCATAGTCACCGACCGCCCCCGCGAGTCGGCCGAGTGTGGCTCCACGCCCTAGCGGGATACCGACATGCCAGCCACCGAATCGCCCAGTCCCCCGACGCCCATGAGACGGCGTGGCAAAGTGGAAGGGGGGGTCACAGTCCTGCTGGTTCCCGGCCCGGAATTTTCCGGACAGGGTGCCGAACAATTCGAGTACGAAGCCACGATCGCCTGCCGTCTGGCCCGCCGGCTCGTCATCGACCTGGAAGCGGTGACCCGGATCGACCCGGCCGGGTTGCGAACGGTCCTCACCTTGGCGAAGACGTGCCGCGCGCAGGGGGGCATCGTCAAAGTGTGTGCGGGTGAGCGGTCGGTTCGGATTCTGCTCGCCCTGGCAGGCATCCCCGGCCTGGGGGAGGTCTTCCACACCCGCCGCCAGGCGATCTTCGCCGCGAACATTGCGGAGTGACTGTTCCCATTACTTCGAGCCCCGCGTTGCGGGATCAAATAGGAGTCAGAAATGTCGGCCGCCTTCGTTCTCACCCGTCCGGCGAGTTTCGGTCTGCCGGGCCATGCTTTCGAGGGGCTGACCCTTCGAGACTACGGGACGAGCGCCCCCTTCCGCCGGTTGCACGCCCGAGCCAAGCGGAAGGTGTGGACGTTCACCATCCGGTCGTCCGAGCGACTGAAGCGGGCCATCGATGTCGCCGGCTCGCTCGCCCTGCTGGTCGCGCTGTCCCCGCTGTTCGCGGTCGTCGCCGCGATCATCAAGCTGACCGACTGGGGTCCGGTGTTCTTCTGGCAGACGCGCGTCGGCCGCTACGGGAGGGAATTCCCTTTCCCGAAGTTTCGCTCCATGGTCACGAACGCCGAAACGCTCAAGGACCAACTGCTGGCGAACAACGACCACGGCGACAGCGTGACCTTCAAGATGAAGCGGGACCCGCGCGTCACCCGGATCGGCCGGATCATCCGGAAGCTGAGCATCGACGAGTTGCCCCAACTGTGGTGCGTCCTGAAGGGAGACATGTCGCTGGTCGGCCCGCGGCCGCCGGTCCCCCGTGAGGTGGCGAAGTACACCCTGGCCCAGCGCCGGCGGCTGGACGTGACGCCGGGGCTGACGTGCATCTGGCAAGTCAGCGGCCGCGGCGACATCCCGTTCCCGCAGCAGGTCGAGCTCGACGTGAAGTACATCGAGTCCCAGTCGCTCTGGACCGACATCAAGCTCCTGTGCTTGACCGTCCCGGCCGTACTTCTCGGTAAAGGGGCGTACTGATCGGCCCGAAGTTTGCCACAGGTAACCGCGGCCGGACAGGGTTGTCCGGCCGCGGTCGTATTGCTGGCCGTTCGGACACGCCCGCCGAGATCAACATGAATGCCATTGTGATCGTCCCCGACGGCTCGGGGGAAAGCGGGGGGGTGGTGGAGTGCCTGCCCCTCTTTCCGCTCGTGGACCGTCCCTTCCTCCAGCACGTCGTCGAGAACCACACCGCGCGCGCGGCGAGCCACGCCCGGTTCGTCGTCGGTAGGCACGCCTGCGCCGTCGAGCAATACTTCGGGACCGGCGTGCAATGGGGGTGCGAGTTCGAATATTTCCTCACCCCCGATAGCGACCGGCCGGTGGTCGCGTTGCGAACGCTCCTGTCCGACGGCGACGGCTCGCCCACCGTCATCGGCTTCGCGGACGAGCTGCCCCCACTTCCGCCGCGGTTCGACGCCGTCACGCCGGGCACGTACTTTACGCACGCCGGTCGCTGGACCGGGTGGGCCGTCATCGATTCCGAGACGTTCCAGAGCGTCCCCGCCGCCGTCAGCCGCGACGCCCTCGGCGCGTACCTCGGGCGGACCTGTGAGGGGTCCGACCTCGGGACGCCGATCCGCCTGCGGTCGACGGACGACATCGGCGCGGCACAACGGCTCCTCCTGGTCGGCGGCTTCCCAGGACTTCTGTGTACCGGGCGTGAAGTCCGACCCGGCGTCTGGCTCGCGCCGCGGGTCACGGTCGACTCGTCCGCCGAGCTCGTGCCGCCGGTGTTCATCGGCGAGAACTCGTTCGTGGGCTCCGGGGCACGCGTCGGCCCCGACGCCGTGATCGGGTACAGTTGCCTGCTGGATCGCGACTGCGGAGTCAGGAACACCACCGTCTTGCCGACCAGCTATGTCGGTCCGGGGGTCCAGCTTGACGGTGTGATCGTCGACCACTTCCTCCTCCTCAACCCGGACCGGCGGACGGCGACGATCGTCGAAGACCACCTCCTCAGCGGGCTGGAAGTGTCCCCGCCGATCGCGTCGGGCGTCGGACGGGTGGCCGAGCGGGTGCTCGCCCTGCTGGTGTTCGTTGCGAGCCTGCCGGGGTTGATCCTCGTCGCGGCGTGGCTGGCGGCCACGCGGAAGGGTCCGGTCCTGTTCCGGCGGTCTTTCGTCCGGACACCGGCCACCGGACACAGCGCTGTGTGGCGGACGGGCTCCGCGTACTCCTTCACCCCGCCTCGGGACAAGGAGGCGGAGACGGGGTGGTTGATCCCCCCGACGATCTCCGGACTCGTCCTCGAAGTGTTGCCGGCGATGGCGGCCGTCGCCCGCGGGCACCTGCGGGTGGTCGGCCTGCCGCCGCGGAGTGCGGACCTGCTCCACCGCTTCCCGACCGCCCGGCGGATCGCGCTGTTGCGGATGAAGGCCGGGCTCGTCACGGAAGCCGCCCTGTTCTGCGGGCCAGACGCCGAACCGGAGGACGTCCTTCTCGCCGACGTGTTCCAGGCCCACATGTCCACCCGGGGCCGGAACGTCGCGCGGTTCGTCCGGTTCCTGACCCGTTCGCTGGGCCTCACGCGGCAGGGGTGGCCCGGACTGATGGCGAATCCCGTCGCCGGCGGACAACGAATGATCGCGAGGACGGCCAATGCCGTCTAGCGGTTGAGCCCGGAAGTTGCTGAACGACCGCGGCCGACGCTTCTTGAAGCGCCGGTCGCGGTCGGTTGGACGTACCAGTCGTCAGCGATCAACCCACAAACACAGCGGGGAAGGCCGCCTCCAGGTCGAAATCCTGTGCGAGATTCATGTCCACCGACGGGAGGAGGCGGGCCACCGCACGGGAGCCGGACGCCGGGGCGATCAGCAGGTCGGCCGTCAGGTCGCCGTTGAAGTCACCGACCGTGCTCCGGACGCCGGTGCGAGACGTGGCGTCAAAAACCATCCTGTCGAACAGAGTGGTGCCGGTGCCTGAGAACGCCCGCACCACCGGCCCGCCGCCGACACCGGGTGAGGCAAGGATCTCCGCCCGGCCGTCGCCGTCGAGGTCGCCGAGCGAAAGGAACACTCCGCCGGTGAAGCTCGACTCGAATGCGTAGAAGCTCGCCACTTCCGTGGGGGCACCGTCGTCCACGCGCCAGACGCGGACGTGCGGGGCGAACCCGGCGGCCGGGGCGGTCGCGACATCAGCGCGCCCGTCGCCGTCGACGTCACCGGCCGCCACGTTCACCCCGCCCACCACGTTCGAGGCGTAAGCCCAGAAACTCGCCAGGGCGCCGCCGGTCGCGCCGTCGAACACCTTCACGTTGGGCCCGCCGCCCGACACGGGGGACGTGACGACGTCGCTCAGTCCGTCCCCGTTCACGTCGCCGGTCGCCACGTTCACGCCGCCGCGGAAGTTGGAATCGTAGGCGAAGAAGCTGCGGATCTCGGCCCCGGTTCGGCCGTCGAACACCTTCACGTTCGGCCCGCCGCCCGTGCCTGCCCCGACGACGATGTCTGCGACGCCGTCCCCCGACACGTCTCCTGCGGCGACCGAGATTCCGCCCGTGAACGACTCCGGGAACGGCCGGATGCGGAACACCTCTTGCCCGGTCGTGGTGTCGACGACGAGCACCGTCGGTGCGACGCCGGTGCCGGTCCCGTAGGCCACCCGCGTCGGGCCGAGTCGCACCGCGGTGAAGGGGAAACCGGTCGCCGACGGCACTCCCGCCGGCTGCACTGTCTCACTGGACGCGAGCAACATCCGCTTCGAGACCACTGGATTCTCGGGGATCGGCGTCTCGCCGGCCGGGAACTGGACCGGGCCGACGGGAGTGCCGAGTAACGGCGGGAACGGCTGGGCCACGGGGCCGGGCAACACGCCGGGCGGGACGTCCGGGAGGTCGCCCAGGAATGTGAAGTTGTGGAACTCGAACCCGCCGTCCTGGGTCACGTTGCCGCCGAAAATGCCGTTCCCCGTGAGGATCCCCCCGTCGAACACGGCCGACGCGAGCGGGGCCAGTACGGACGCCTCGTAGTCGAAGTCCGTGCTGGCGATCGCCGTCGCCTGCGGGAAGTTGAGCAGCACGTTCTCCCGACTGACCCCGGCGAGCAACATCGCGCCGCCGTTGATCGTCACCGACGGGCCGATGACGTTGATCAGCACGGTCGAGCCCGCGGGGGCGTCGATGTTGCGGATCAGGTTGGTCCCCGACCACTGGGCGGCGGGGACGTTGAAGACGTTCAAGGTGGGGTCCGTGCCGATCAGGTTGAGAACCCCGCCGCCGAAGAACTGCGTCGCCACCCCCCGCGCGGGCAGACTCCCCCAGAACTGGGACTTGCTGAGGAGTTCCGACCGCAGCTGGGTGAACGACTGGCCGCCGGTCGTCACGGCGTTCCCCCGGTTCGGGGACAGGAGGATGGGGGATTGCTGCCGCGTCGAGCCGGCCGCGTGCTGGAGGGGCGGCCCCGTGAACGTGTCCCCGTAAACGGCGTTCCCGTTCACCACCCACGCGAACCCGCCGTTGTTCCGGACGTTTCGCCCGACGATGAAGTCGTCGCGGGTCGGGTCGAGGGGAAGTTGCGCCCCCTGGGGCGAGCTAAACGGCGGCGGTGCCCCCACAACGTAATTGCCTTGAAACGTCGCCGACCCCGCCACCGCGAGCCGCCCTTCCGTGTCCGCCCCGGTCGGCACGACCAGGTCGCCGAAGATGAGGCCGTTGTAGTTCAACGCGGTGCCGAGCGAGGCCGGCACGTCCCGTCCTTCCAGGGCTTCGCAGTGCGGGTGAAACGCGAGAGGGAACCCGACCTTGCGAGAAAAGAGGGCGGAGAGCATGGTCAAAACCCGCATGAATCAGGGGAAAAGTGTGATCCGTCGACGGAACCGATCAGGCAACGAGGGCATTTCGCGTGCCGGACTTCATTCGAAGTCACCGGCACGTCCGCCGACGGGATCTTCTGATCGGACGAACGGAACCGTCGAGTTGCGGAGCCGTCCATGCTCGCACACGATCGGAAGCGAACTTGGACTCGGTTAACCGGTCCCGATCTCGGGGTCCAGTTGCTCCCGGTCCGAGGCCCCATGATGGCCCGTTCGCCAGGCCGGGCCAATGACTCGGCCGTTGCGGAGGTGGTGTGTGCTCGTGGGGGGGATTGTACGGCGCAACACGAGCACCGACGCAGTTACACCGCGAAGCCGTGCTGGCGGCGGTGGTACGGGCCGTCGAAATTCTGCGTGCTCTTGGACGCCTCGAACCGGCCGTCGCTGGCCACGGGTTTGACGCGGTCGAGCAACTTGCCCATCTCGTCCGCCGGCATCGGGGCGAACGCCCGGCCGATCGCGAGGTCCTGGTCCAACACCTTTTCCGAATCGACGCCGACGACCAGGGACGCGATCGGCTGCGACAGCGCGAACCGGATGCACTCGTCCGGTGTGGCCACGCCCTCGGCGACGATCCGCCCGCCGGCCTCCAGGTTGCCGCCCCCAAGACTTTTCATGCCGATGGCGGCGACGTTTCGCTTCGCCAGTTCCGGCATCACCTCGCGGATGCTGCTGCGGTAGTGGTAGTCGCACACGTTCACGGGGAGCTGACACGTGTCCCAGGCGTGCAGCGGCAGCATCTTCAGGAAGATGTGCGGCGACTTGTGCCCGGTGAACCCGAGGAACCGCACCTTGCCCGCCTTCTGAGCCTCGATCGCCGCCGCAAGCGCCCCGCGTTCCACGATCCACTCGGGGTCGTTGTCGTAGTTGATCTCGTGGAACTGCCACAGGTCGAGGTAGTCCGTCCGCAGTCGTCGCAGGCTGTCGTCGAGGTGCTGGCGGGTCGTCTCCGCGTCGCGGCCGCAGTTCTTCGTCATGAGCACGACGTTCTTCCGGCGTGCCCCTTCGAGCGCCCGGCCCATGAGCTCCTCGCTGCGGCCGTCGTGGTAGTCCCAGGCGTTGTCGAAGAACGTGATCCCGCCGTCGTGGGCCTTCTGCACGAGACGGATCGCGTCGTCGTCCGTCAGGCTCGGCTGGGCCATGTGCCACCCGCCGAGGCAGAGGATCGAGACGTTCAGCCCCGTTTGACCGAGCGGGCGGGCGGGGAGGGGGGTATTCGCGGGCATGGAAGAGGACTCGGTGACGGGGCGAACAGGTAACGGGGTGAGGATACCCGCTCCGCGGGCGGTTGTCACCCTGTCGGCCCGCCACCTTCCAAGTCGAAGTTCAACGGGTATACTGAGGTGACTCCGCGGACGCCTGACCGCCCAGACCCGGTCGCCCTTGCCGGACGCGATCCCATGACCGTCTGCCCCGCCTGCCGAGCCGAAACCCCCGCCGGCGCGACCGCGTGCGAAGCGTGCGGCGGGCCGCTCCGCCCGTCGATCCCGGAGCCGCGGACGGAGGCGTTCGAGGTCCGGGATTTCCCCACCTCGTCGAGCAGCCTGTTCGGCAAGACCGTGCCCGCCGCGCCGGGGCTGGAATCCGAACCGCCCGAAACCGACCGGCTCCGCCCGGTCCGCGACTCCGTCCTTTCGAAGGCGATCCCCGACTCCGACCCGAAGCCGCCCGCGTCCTCCGGCGGGGGTCAAACCATGGTCGACACCGGTGCCCCGAAGACGGTCCCGAGTCCCGGCCGGTCCGGCACCCGGCTCGGGCCGAAGGCGCTGTCCGGGCCGCAGGCCGCCCCGCCGCCGCGGCCCGTCGAGCCGCCGAGCTACCCCCAGTTGCGCGTCATCCGCGGCGAACGCACGGACGCCCCGCCGTTCCGCCTGCTGGAGGGGAAGAACTACATCGGCCGGTTCGTGGACAAACCGGTCGACATCGACCTGAGCGGCCAGGAACCGCCGGACCAGGTGTGGGCGTCCCGGCAGCACGCGGTCGTCACGGTGGACCGCGGCACGATGACGGTGGAGGACTTGAACAGCCTGAACGGCACGTTCGTGAACCGCGCCCGCATCCACCCCGGCCAGGCGAAGAAGGTCGTGGCGGGGGACGTGATCCAGATCGGGATGGTGCAAATGCGGGTGGAGGTGTAGCGGAACGGGTCCGACAGTCTCAACGAGGGCCGAATATGCCGGAGTATTGCAAGCTCCTAAGGTTGCCCGCCGATGCGCTGGCGAACGTCGATCCGCTGGTGATGAACCTGCTGGTCGCGCAAAGCGTTCCCTCGCTCGCCGGCCTGGAGATTTCCCGTTACGAACGCCTGGCGGACGAATGGGCGAACGGTGTTCGGCGTCAACTCGCGCACGTGGAACGGGTCTTTCGGCAGTCCCCGCACGATTGGAAGAACGACGTCAACTTCTTCCGACTCGGCGTGCTGTGCGGCTTCCTGGAGAACGAAGTCGGCATCGCCTACAACGAGGATCAGCGGAATGGCGGGCCGATCCAGTACACTGACCCGAACGACCTGTTTTTGAACGGTGTCATGGACAGACGCCGCGGGACGTGCGGGAACATGGCCGCACTTCACGTCGCCATCGGTTGGAGGCTCGGGTGGCCGGTGTCTCTCGCGTGTGCCAACTCGCACTTCATCTGTCGCTACGACGACGGCCGGGTGACCCACAACATCGAATCGACGCAGACGGGTTACGGAGGGTTCAAGTCCGACCCGGACGACTACCTCATCCAGCGGCACCATTTGCCTGCCGTAGCCATCGCGTGCGGATCGGATTTGAAAGCGCTCAGTCCGCTGGAAATGCTGGGCGCGTTCGTCGGGTTGCGAGCCCGGCATATGCGGGACTTGGGATTGTTCGAGGAAGCGGAGCTGGACTACCTGCTCGCCCGGAGGCTTTACCCGAACAGCCGGTTACTGTATAAGGAACAAATGAACCTTTCGGTCGCCCGAAGCGTGAAGCTGTTCGAGGCGGGGGAGAACGGTTCGCCCGAGACGCTGGCGCTGATGATCCAGGAGCAACTCCGGATGTCGATGATGGCGGTGCAGCAAGGCGGGCAAGTGCAGACGGTGGCCCCAACCGGTATTCGCGGAGTCATCCACACGCCAATTTATTAGGAGTCATTCGTGACCAAAACGAGTACGAGGCCGGTGGACGGGCTCTTGCCCTGGCACATCCGCGATCTGGCCGACTTCAGTGTGATCGGATTTGAGGCGGGCGATGCGAATCTGTATCGGTATGTGGGTAACTCCCCAACAAATGCGACCGACCCGAGTGGGTTAATCAAAGTCACTCGCCTCGGCTCAGAGAAAGCTCCCGCGATTGGCAAGCTGCTATACGTGGACTGGGACTTCGAGCTTGAGAACCCTTCGCCGGAGAATGGTTGGCTCGTGCAGAGAAATATCGTTTATCGGACGACGGCCAAATGCCAGCCAAATGAGGCAAAAGATGTCATTGCCGATAAGTTGCCTCTTGAAAGGCAGTACGAATTTTGGGAAGCATGGCCAGTTCTGAAGGGGCAGACTAAAGCACAAAGCCGAACAGATGCCGCACCCCCAGGAGCTGCGAGGACGTATACAGATCGAACCGCGATGAAGATTAACGGTATTAACACGGTCGGGCACTACCTTGTTGTCGGCGAGATCCGCTTTTTTCTGGCGTCGGACACAGTCAGAATTGAGCGTTTAAAAGACAAGAAAGGGGGATTGATCTGGGATATCGGCCTCGTCCCTGATTCGGCGGACTTGTTTTCGACGCGGATCCAGCCACCCTGGTGGAATACCGGGTACGTTAAGGACGAACCGATTGCAACTCGATGGTTTCGAGTGAAGTGGATTCGCAATGAAATTTCGCTGACCTCTGGCACCTCGACTCCTTTATTGAATTAAACTTTCCCGGAGCACGAGGCATGACCTCTCTCTTATCCATATTATGGGCACTCGCGTACCCAAGCGTGGAACAGGTCTTGGCGTGCCAATTTTTGTCGCACCCGGAATCCGCGGCAATAATCGCCCGGCATTCCATGCGATTTTCAGGCTCCGCAGTCAGTCTGCACGGTTTGAATCGTGAGGTATCGGGCTACAGGCGGTCTCAGTCCTTGTATGCCGCCTTCGGATATCTCACTGGAGACAACAAATCAACTGTCGCCGTGCGAGACCCTGCTTCGCGCTTTATTGGAGCAGTGGAGTCGTTGGTTGGCGCGACTCCACCTCAGTTTTGGATAGATGCCGTCGAAGCGGCCGCGCGGCCATATACCCGCTTTCCGTTGAATCGCAAAGTCAAGCTTCGTGATCTCGGCCGGAACGTGTTTTGCTTGAATAACGCCCCACTTGCCAGCAAGAATGCAGGAGCTGTGTACTTGTTACTAGACAAAGATCTAGACATATCCGCTCTCCTCAAGGACGTCCAAGCCAGGAATGACAACTCGCAGAGCATGAATCTCTTCGCCGCCGCCGGAGAGCGGGGCACCGTCTTGCTCGCCGCCCATACGGACGCAGGATACTCTTATCCGGTTTATTGCTACTCGAACACAACTAACAAGGCGCTTTCCTGGAAGTGCGAAGTTTGGGCGAGCTACCGTGAAACTTCGACCGGGCAGAATTCGCATTTCGTCAGTCTGGCCATCGCCAGGGATCAACTAGTCGTTTATGGCAGCGATGGCTTATCTGTATATGTTGAAGCTTTCGACCTGCGTACTGGGATGCCCCTATTGCGATTTAGTAGCTGCCTTTGGATGAAGCGTTTGTAGGTAGATGTTGACAATGTCCCATAAAACATGTCGAGTTCCTATGTATACCTCTCCATTCCTCCTCCACCAAACCCGCCGGCACTTCTTCCGCGATTGCGGGGTGGGGGTCGGGTCGCTGGCGCTCGCGTCGCTGCTCCGGCGGGACGCGGGGGCGGCGGCCGCGAAGACGCACTTCCCCGCGAAGGCGAAGCGGGTCATCTTCCTGTTCATGGCCGGCGGGCCGAGCCAGCTCGAACTGTTCGAGCCGAAGCCGGAACTCAACGAACTCCACGGCAAGCCGGTGCCGGAGACGTTCACCCAGGGCAAGCGGTTCGCGTTCATCAAGGGGACGGCCAAGGTTCTCGGGTGCAACCGGAAGTTCGCCCAGTACGGTGACAGCGGGATGTCACTGAGCGAACTGCTGCCGCACCACCGGAAGATCGTTGACGAGGTGTGCTGGCTTCGCGGCATGAAGACGGACGTGTTCAACCACGGCCCCGCGAAGTGCTTCGTCAACACCGGCTCGCCGCAGTTCGGCCGGCCGAGCATGGGCGCGTGGGTGACCTACGGCATCGGCTCCGAGAGCGACTCGCTGCCGGGGTTCGTCGTGCTCCAGTCCGGCCCCCGCGGGCCGCGCGGCGGGGCGTCGCTGTACGGGTCCGGGTTCCTGCCCAGCACCTACCAGGGCGTGCCGTTCCTGAAGGGGGCGAACCCGATCCTCGACCTCAAAACCCCGGCCGGGATTTCGGACAAACAACAGGGCGAATTCGTCGAGGCGGTGAAGGATCTGAACAAGCTGCGGAAGGCCACGGTCGGCGACCCGGAGATCGACACCCGCATCGCGGCCTACGAGATGGCCTACCGGATGCAAACCGCCGCCCCGGAACTGATGGACATCTCCAAGGAGACGAAGGAAACCCTCGAACTGTACGGGGCCGAGGCGGGCAAGCCGAGCTTCGCCGCGAACTGCCTGCTCGCCCGCCGGCTCGTCGAGCGCGGCGTGCGGTTCGTGCAGCTGTACCACACCGACTGGGACCACCACGGCGGCAGCCTCGACCTCGGCAAGCCGCTCGACAAGATCTGCGGCGAAGTCGACCAGGGGTGCGCCGGGCTGATCCTCGACCTGAAGAAGCGCGGCCTGCTCGACGACACGCTCGTGATCTGGGGCGGCGAGTTCGGCCGCACGCCGATGGGCGAGAACCGCGAGACCATCGGCCGCGACCACCACATCGACGCCTACACGATGTGGATGGCCGGCGGCGGCGTGAAGAAGGGCGTCGTCCACGGCAAGACCGACGAGATCGGCTACAACGTCACGGAAGGGGCGGTCCACGTCCACGACTTGCAGGCGACCGTCCTCCACCTGCTCGGGCTCGACCACACGAAACTGACGTTCCGGTTCCAGGGCCGCGACTACCGGCTGACCGACGTCCACGGGCACGTCGTCAAGGAGATCCTGGCGTGATCAGAACCGCCAGATCAGGTCCACCGTCCAGCGGTACTGGAACAGGTCGCGGTTGCCGGCGAGGGGGATCTCGAACGCGGCCCCGGTTTCGATGTTGTTGGTGATCTTCACCCGGCCGCCGAGCGCCCCCGTCAGTAGGTTCGAGCCCTTCCCCTGCGACCCGAAGTTGATCAGGTCGCGGCCCTCGAACCGGTACGGGGAGGTGGTGCCGTTCGTCGTGTTGTAGAACCAGTTCAATTCCATCAGCGGGTAGAACCGGTGCTTGTTGCCCACGTCGAAGTCGAGGTGGGCACTGAGGTAGTAGTAGTCGCTCCGCTCGTTGTTGACGGAGAACGAGTACCCCGTGCCGAGGATGCCGTTGAAGCTCCCCCAGCCGGTGTCCCAGAAGTTCTGGGCGTAGCTGACGTACGGGACGAGCGACAGGGTGCCGGTGTTCTGGCGGACGTTGCCGGACCCGGCCGGGATCTGGAACGTCAACCCGCCGGCCGCGACGGCACCGTTGTCCTGGTCCCGCAGGAACGTGAACTTCGGCCCGAGCCAGAGTTCGGCGAACCCGGTCTCGTCGCTCAGGAAGGCGTTGTTCGGGTTCACCCCGATGCCGCCGAGTTTGTTTAACACGAACGACCAGCGGTCGGTGATCGCGAGCCGGCCCTGCGCCCCGATAAACGTGACGTTCCCGCCCTGGAACACCGGCTCGCGGCCGGGCACCCGCTGGTAGATGAAGATCGGCCGGATCTCGGTCGTCGACCGCGGGTCTTCGAACAGGAACGGGTTCGTGACCGGCGAGATGAACGCGTCGAAGCAGTGGTCCGGCTTGAACCAGTCGTGCCCGCCCCCGCCGTCGACGGCGTCCGCGACCTTGTCCCGGAACCGGCCCGAGGAGTGGTCGCCCGAGCCGGTCAGCCGGTCGCGGACGGGCGGCAGGTCGAGGTTCTTCGAGGCCGGGCGGAAGTCGCCCTTCCCGGAAAGGTAGTCGATCAGATCGGTCGGCTTCTGCCGGGGGCGGTCAATGTCACTCGCGGCGCGGGATTCATCGATCGCCTGGGCCGAGACGGGGACGATGTCTCGCGGCGGGGCGAGCGTGGCGGCCCGTGAGGGCGGAAACCGCTCCGGTTCCCGGTCCCGCGGGGGCGTTTCCCGCACGGGCGCGAACGGCACGATCCGGTCGTCGCCGGTATCGCGCACCGGTTCCCGCGTGGCGGACGGCAGGTCGGCCCCACCGATTGCCGGCGGCGGTGCGGTCGGGGCGGCGACGGGCGGCAGCAGGAACGCACCGGGGTTGGACCGGACCGGAAGGTCCGCGGCGAAGCCGGCCGAGGCGACCCCCGCGAACCCGACCGCCGTCAGCACCCGCGCGACGTTCCACATCCCCCGCCCTCCTGGCGATTCCGTCAGGTTTCATCGGCGTTTCCCGAGGGGGGACTTGACCAAACTTCCCCAGCTTACCGGCCGCCGCGGTCGACATGAAACGTCGTAGTCCCGGCCGAGGAGATTCTGCGACGAGTCCCGCAATCGCCTGGGAATCAAGGATAGGGTTGCGATGCCGTTGGGTCTTCGCCGAAGCGGCTGGACCGAGCCTACAAATGAGGGTGGGCCTTTCATTGAGTCGATGATCCACATGATGTCTCGCATCCCCTCCCTCCGAGACCCCGACCGCGCTGCCCGCAACGTCGCGGCGCTGGCCGCGCACCTCGGGGCCGACCCCGCCGGGCCGCTGGCTACGCTGTTGCCCCGCGTCGCGGACCCGGACATGGCGTTGAACAACCTCGAACGGTTGTTCGCGACGCCGGCGGCACGGCACCACTGGGGCACCCTTCTGGCCGACGACGGCCGCGGGTTGGAACACCTGCTGCACCTGCTCGCGACCTCGCAGTTCTTCGCGGACACCCTGCTCGCGTACCCGGAGGCGGTGCCGACCGTCGTCGCCCCGCCGCGGCGGACGCCGGCCACGGCCGAACTCACCGCCGAGCTGTTCTCCGAAGTCGAGGCCGCCACCGACGACGCCCACGTCCTCCGTGCGTTCCGCCGGTTCCGGCAACTGCACACCCTCCGCATCGGCGTCAACGACATTATCCTCGACCGGCCGCTCGAGGAGGTCACCCGCGAACTCGCCCGGCTGGCGGACGCCTCTCTCGAAGTCGCCCTCCAGACCGCGTTGCGGGCGGCCGCCAGACAGCTCGGCCAGCCGGTCACCAAGGCCGGCACTCCGGCCCGCGTCGCGGCCCTGGCCTTCGGCAAACTCGGGGGGGACGAGTTGAATTATTCGTCCGACATCGACCTGATGTTCGTCTACGACGAGGACGGCACCACAGCCGGGAAGCGCGGCGGGGCGTCGAACGCGGCGTTCTTCGCCCGGGTCGTGCAGGACGTGATCCGCCTGCTGACGAAGCCGACCGACCGCGGGTTCGCGTACCGGGTAGACCTGCGGCTCCGCCCGGAGGGGAAGACGGGGCCGCTCGCGCGGTCGCTGCCGGCCACGCTGTCGTACTACGACGTGATGGGCCGCACGTGGGAACGCCAGGCGCTCATCAAGGTGCGGCCGGTCGCCGGGGACCTGGAACTCGGCCGGGAGTTCGTCACCGCCATCGAGCCGTTCGTGTACCGAAAGTACTTCAGCTTCTCGGAGATCAACGAGGTCAAGGCCCTGAAACGGCGGATGGAAGCGGCGGCGACGCGCGGCGGCGTCGAGGACCGGGACGTGAAGACCGGCCGCGGCGGCATCCGCGACATCGAGTACACCGTGCAGTTCCTGCAACTGTTGAACGGCGGCGACCTGCCCGCGGTCCGCCAGCGGAACACCCTGCTCGCGCTCGACGCCCTCGAAATCGCCGGCTGCCTGACGCCCCAGGAGACGTACATCCTCGCCGACGCGTACCGCTTCTTGCGGAAGACCGAGCACCGACTGCAACTGCTGTTCGACTGGCAGACGCACAAGCTCCCCGCGACCTCCGACGAGGTCCGGACCCTCGCCCGGCGGATGGGATACCTGGAGCGCGGAGCGCAGAGCGTGGAACGCGGAACGGAAGAACCGTCCAAGGCCGGCTCGGACTCCGCGCTCCGCGCTCCGGGCTCCACGCTCTCCGCCCAGCGGCGGTCCCCGCTGGACGAACTCCCGCCGGCGGCCGCGTTCGACGCGAAGGCCCTGCTCGTCGACCCGCTCGACCGGTTCCTGAAGGACTACCAGGACAAGACCCGGCTCGACCGCGCGATCCTCGACCACCTACTGCACCAGACGTTCGCCGGCGGGTCGGACCGGGCCGAGCCGGAGGCCGACCTGATCCTCGACCCCGACCCGGACGACGCGGCGGTGCGGGCGGCCCTCGGCCGGTACCCGTTCCGGGACGTGCCGGCCGCGTACCGGAACCTGATGAAACTCGCCCAGGAGGCGGTGCGGTTCCTGTCCCACCGGCGGTGCCGGCACTTCCTCGCGAGCATCGCCCCGCAACTGCTGAAGGCCGTCGCCGATACCCCGGACCCGGACCTGACGCTGAACAACTTCGAGCGGGTGACCGCGTCCCTGGGGGCGAAGGCGGTGCTCTACGAGCTGTTCAGCGTCAACCCGCCGAGCCTGAAGCTCTACGTCGACATTTGCGCGAACAGCCCTTAGCTGATCGGCATCATCACGTGGAACCCCGGCATGATCGACGAGTTGCTCGACAGTTTGCTGCTCGACCAGCCGCGCACCGCCGACGAATTGCGCACGGAACTCGGCGAGCTTCTCCGCGGCGCGAGCGACCCGGACCCGATCCTGCACTCGTTCCAGGACAAGGAACTGCTCCGCGTCGGCGTCCGCGACCTGATCGGGCGGGACACCGTCCGCGAAACGACGGCCGGGCTCAGCGACATCGCGGACACCGTGCTGAACGCCGTGTTCGACCGCGGTGGACGCC
>CAYUHJ010000118.1:0-18848 GCA_964444365.1 uncultured Alcaligenaceae bacterium
CGACCTGATGCTCATGGAGACGGACCGGGGCACGTTCCCGTCGCCCGAACGGTTGGACGGAAAGTGGGGCGTGGTTCGCGTCCGCGGGCGTGGTGAGAGCGTGCTGCGGTTGGCGGAGTTCGAGTACGTCAGGGAGAGCGACGAGCACGACGCCTTCTTGCAGGCCGAGACGTTCGCCCACCACCCCCAGACGGTGCGACGGATCGTCATCGACGAGTTCGCGGACGGCACTTTGGAGGCGTCGAAGCGGGCCGTGCTTCTTGGGCAGTCTGACGCGGGGAGCGGGGAACGAACGAAGGGTCGCTGGGCGGCCTCGATCCTCCCGCAGGCGGTGACGCCCGACGACGTGGTGGCCGTGTGCGTGTTGCTGATCCGCGGTTTCGATTCGGCTGCGTGACCCGCACTGGTCACACGCAACACGTTCCTCTGTTGACCGGCGAAGTGCCCCGGCGATACGGTTGTTGGCTGAACCCATTAACGAGGGGACGCCGGCCGAGCTGTTTTCCACGCAGCTTCTCGGCCGGCGTCCCGGAGTGAACACCATGAGCGTACGCGATGGCGGGAAGTCGAGCAACGGCAATCGGCCGGCCGCGGCTGCCAGCAAGTTTATTCAAAAAGCACTTTTGAAAACAGACCGCTGGCGGCCCGAATCCTACAGTCTGGCAGCGGTGGATGAGGAGGAAAAGTGCGTGGCGGAAGCCCGCGAGCGGGAAAAGAAGGCGGCGGTGAAGGTGCTCAGCGACCTTCAGTCCGGTGTCGGGACCGAGAGACGCAGGTGCTTCGTCGTCCCAGCCTGGGCCGCACTCCTGACACCGGACGGGGCGGAACGGGCCGTCCTCGGGGTCGTCGACTACTGGCTCGGCCTCGACGGCGACCGTCGGCTCCGGGCCAATAAGGATTTCGTGACCACGGCGGACGGGTTCTACTGGTACGTGGTCTCGGCTGGTCAGCTCGCCCGGCAGGTGTTCCTGAACGTGAAGCAGGTCCGCAGGGCGGTCACCCGGCTCGACGCCGCCGGACTGCTCCGCAAAGGGGTTCACACCAAGGGCGGTCGCAACGTGGCCCTCCGGCTGCGGCTCAACTGGCCGGTGATCGAGCAGCGGGTGGCGGACGCGTGGGGGCAAGGCGTGGAGGACGGAGACGACGAGTAGGGCGGTATCCGGTCGATCGACCGGATCGGTCTGCCCTTAAACGGCAGACCCTGTGCCCACCGACGGACAGATCCTCTGGCCACGGCCGGGTAGACCCTCTGGCCGCCGGCGGGCAACCATAAGACATAAGAGTAGTTCCTGAGAGTAGGTGCTAAGCGTAATTGATAAAAGCAAGAAATTGCGTTCCGGGCCAAGGCCCCCGGAACGCAACTCTTTTTCTCTCAGGTCGAGACACAGAAGAAACGCAACCCAACATCTTGATGTCCGATGCGGTGAAGCGACGAAGTCCGCCACGAACTGGGTATTCTTAAAAACCACTTTTTGGAATTAGAGTTATGGAATCGTACTGGGCACCGACCTGCACCTCGAACCGGACGCCGCACCCCCGACAGGTGCAGTTCGAGGCCCGACGGGTCCGCGACGTGCTGAGGGCGTTCGGCTGGGACCACCTGCGGGAGGAGTTGGTGGAGTGGAACCACGACTACTACGGCGTCCGGCGGCTCACGTTCGAGGCGTTCCACGAGTTCTACCCGACCTTCCCGTACCTGCTCGACGCCCAGTCGTTCTTCGCCACCGACGCGGCGGGGAGCCGCTGGGCCAAGGCGGGCACGTGGCTGACCGACTTCCACAGGACGTTCGTGGCCGAACGGTACGGGGTGATCCTCGACCGACAGATGTACGTTTCCGACCCCGATCAGGTGGTCCTCCGTAAACCGCTGCCGGAGTTCCAGCGGGGCCTGCCGGTGGCGATGACCTTCCCGTGGCAGGGGATCAAGGGCGGGCTGGTGCTGCACACCGCGGAGCCGCTCACCAGTTCCAGCTTCCACTTCGACGCGGTCCACGCCGACCGGGAGCTGCGGTTCCGGGTGGAGCAGTTCGCCCCGTGGCTCCGGGCCGTCGCACGGTCCGGGTGGACGCCGAAGGGCCACGACGAGGACGCCGACGACGCGTGTGCCGGGCCGGCACCGTTCGCCAATCCGGTCATTCACCCGACGATGGTGGCCGTTTGCGACGGGGACGCCCGTGACGCTTGGCTCTTGGCGTGGCTGCTTTGGGCCACAACGGACACCGCACCGGAACGAGTGCTGAACTTGCAGGTTCGCGTCGACGGCCGGCGGGCACTCTCCGTTACCCACGAGGTCTTGGGCGAACTGTCGGGGCTGAGCGTCCAGCAGGTGCGGGACGCCTTGACCGCGGTGTGCGAGCGTGGGTTCGTGGTGAAAATGAAGGGCGTGGGCCGTCGCACGTGTATCTGGGTTGACCGGAACGCCATCCGAACGGCGGCCTCCAAAGCTGAAGGCTCGACGGCCGACGGCGGCTGACCCGGTGAGTTCCGAAGACGGCCGCTGAGCCGGCGGGGTGGATCTGTACCGATCGAGCGGTGACTTACTCCGGTTCCTGTTCGCCCCGGAACCGTTTTCGTACCGCCCGTTTGGGACGGCGGGCCTGGAGTTCGTGGTTCACCTCGTCGTGCAGGTCCGCGATCGCTTTCGTGGCGGCCAGCACCGATTGGAACAGTTC
Organism: uncultured Alcaligenaceae bacterium; assembly: GCA_964444365.1. Lineage (GTDB taxonomy): Bacteria > Planctomycetota > Planctomycetia > Gemmatales > Gemmataceae > CAYUHJ01. Next base: position 2,673 of record CAYUHJ010000118.1, read on the forward strand.
AGTCGGCAGTTCGACCCGCTTGCGGACCTGGCGTTGTTGATCATCACTTTCATCCCCGACGACCACCTCGGCCCACCGCCGCCAGCCCTCGCACAGGCCCTCCAGTTGCACCAGCACGCCCGGCAGGTCTGACGGAACGCGGCGTTTCCGGCCCCCGTCGCGGCGGCTACCGAACCGGCTGGCGATGTGGACCTCCAGTTCGGCCGTCGACCAGCCGTTCTCGATGGCCAAAGTCTGCACCTTCGCCCGCTGCTTCTTGGGTACGCTCAGCAGCCGGATGAGGTGGGTGCGGCCGAACACCGCCCCGTCCTGCTCTTCCTGTACCTCGCGGATCGTGCGGCACAACGCGTTCACCTCCGCCGCCGTGTACCCGCGAACGGGGTCGGCGAAATGCCGGGCCTTGCGGACGGTGTCCGGGTTCAGACCGTGCTTCTCGGCCTCGACGGCGACCGTACCCTGACCGTAGCCGTCCTTGTGCGACTCCTTGGCCGGGAGGGAGCGGCCCAACTCGTGGAACGCCCGGACGGCCTTCACCGCCGCCGCCACCTGTTGCCGACGCGTCTGCGACATGGTCGTCTCCGGGACCGACGGCGGGCGGTGGGTGAGGAACACGAGAGCCAAACGCGGCAAACACACCGCACCCAAAACCCGCTTCTTGGATCTTAGCCCCCGATCGAACGTGAGCCGGGCAAAACCGCCATCCCAGCGGGCGGAACGTGCCGGTTGTAAGGCCGGTGGTGGAGGTTCGGTGGCAGACTGTGGGGAGAGGGGTTGGGCGGGAGCGATGCCGGCCGGTGTACAACGGAACTAGAAACACTCGAGCCGCACACCCCGACAGCGGTCACCCACACCGAACCCGACCGGGAGGAGACATGCCGAACGCACCCAAGAAGCCGGCGACGCCTAGGAAGAGCCCGGCGGCGAAGGCGAAGGCCGCCAAGAAGCCGCCCGCGGCCGGTGCCGACGTGGTCGAGACCGCACTCAAGCGGTGCACGGCCCACCTGAAGCACCTCGACACGACGGTGGCGTTGGAAGTGATCGCCCGACTGAGGGACTACTACCTGAAGCACGGCCTCAAGCTGCCGAAGGGTAGCGGCTTCAAGTTCAACTGAGGGGTCACACGGCGACCCTCACGCCGCGGACGGCTCGAAGATCTTCAACTTCGCCTTCGGCCGCATCCCTTTGCCTTGCTTGTGGGCGAGCAGGCGGTGGGCCTTCACGGCCGCCGCCAGCCGCTTCTGGGCGACCGACAGCACCCGCTCGCGGGCCTCCCGGATGCCGGGGTGGTCGGCCTTCTGGGCGGCCATGATCGCCGCACGCGTGTGGGCCAGGTGGGCAACAACAACAGTCGACGCCAGCACCCGGTCGAGCAGCGAGGCGTTGTCGCCGCTCAACTCCTGCTTCAGCATTGCCGCCTCCTCCCGTGCGGCCTGCTCGGCCAGTTTGTCGCCGAACCCGACGGCCACAGCCCACGCGGCCTCGGCCTTCTCCGCCAGTTCGTCCAACGCCCGGCACTCGGGCCTCAGTTCGGGGAACGCCTCCAGCCACTTCTCGATGCTGGCCGCGGCCTCCGGGTGCCCCTCGTTGGCCCGGACGGTGAGCAGTTTCACCATCTCGCGGGCGGACTCCACGGACCCGTGCCGCTTCTTCTTCAGGGCGTCGGGCGGAGCGTGCTTCTTCTTACCCATGGGGCTTCCTCCATTCGCCGCGGTGGTAGGCGTGGCCGGTGAGTGTCATCCATGCGGCCGACAGCAGGTCCGCCCAGACGGTCAGTTCTTCGGCGAGTCGGTCGGCGTCGGCGGTGGTGGCCTTCTCGGCTTCGATCGCCGACGCGACCTTGAGCCGGGCCTGTCGCCGTCGTTCGACCGCGGCGGCGGCCAGGTGCCCGGCCGTGCGGCGGCCGAAGTACACCTTCTTCACGCCGGCCGGGGTGCGGACGCTCAGGTAGAAGTACCCGCCGGCCGGTCCCTTCTTCTTGCGGTTCCATCCCACGGCCGCCTCCGGGGTTGCACCACCGTAACGTCACACCCGGATTATCCCCGCCAACGGGGGAGGACCGCCAGGGCAACGCGTCGGTGTGTGTGGAGTGCGTCGTGGGCGGAAACGGGTGCGTGCCGGGTTGAGAGCCGTCGGATCGGAGGGCTGAATCGGGTCGAGAGTGAAACCGCTCGGGCCGCGTCGGACCGGGCGTTGGTCGGTGTGTGATAGGATAAGTTTCTTTCCTAATAACCAGACAGGTAGATAGACCCCTCTACGAGGGGGTCTTCTTTTCCGAATAGGACCGTAAGCGGACGCCGCGGCACACCAAACGCTTGCGGGCACCCCGCACAACTTCAAAAACCACTTTTTGAATTGGCCGCCTGCCGATCCATTCGGACCCACAACTACACCCGACATTATTGAGTCACCGACCGACCACGACAGTGCCGACACACGCCGGTGAGCTTCGTCGGGAAATCGGTAGAATCCCCTTCGCCAGTGAACCCGTTCGATCGGACTTTCGGACCCACGAGTTGAGGGGAGCGACCCACACATGTCCCGACCGCCCACTCTGCGAACGCCCGGCGAGGGCCGCACCGTCGCCGTGGTCGGCGACGTGTACCGCTTCTTGGCGACCGGCGAGGACACGAACGGCACGTACGCCCAGTGGGAGGCCGTGGTGCCGCCCGGCGGCGGTCCCCCGCCGCACGTGCACAGTCGGGAGGAAGAGGGGTTCTACGTGCTCGAAGGCGAGATCACGTTCACCGTTCACGGCGAGCGGGTGGTGGCGACGGCCGGGACGTTCGCCTCGATGCCGGCCGGCACGCCGCACAGCTTCAAGAACGAGAGCGACCGACCGGCCCGGATGCTGATCACGGTGGCCCCGGCCGGGCTGGAGCACATGTTCTTCGAGGTCGGCGTGCCGCTGGCCGACGGGGCGACGGCAGCTCCGCCGTCCACGCCCGACGAGGTCGAGCGACTGCTGGCTGCCGCCCCGCGGTACGGCATCGAGATCCGGGGGCCTCAACACTGAGAGAAGTTCGGCGTGAACCGGAGTGGAATGCAGTCGTGCGTGCGGTCCACGTCGCTCAGCAATTCGCCGCCCCACGGGTGTGTGTCGCCAACTGCGTCGCGGCGGAGTGACCCAAAGCCGAAGCCGCGAGCGGCCGTGTTGCGTGAGGGTGATGGACGGAGGACGTGCCATGCCGAAGCCGGTGGAACTGGTCCCGTACTCGGCGGGGTGGCCGGTGCTCGCCGAGCGGGAACTCGGCCGTCTGGTCCACGCCCTGCACGGCCTCGTCGTTGAGGCTCACCACATCGGCTCGACGGCCGTTCCGGGCCTGTCCGCCAAGCCGGTCGTCGATCTGCTGCTCGTGGTGCGGGGCGTCGCCGAACTGGACGACCAGGAAGCCGCGGTTCGGCACCTCGGGTATCGGTGCCGGGGCGAGAACGTAATCGCCGGCCGGCGGTACTACACGCTCGACGACGTACTCACCGGCCAGCGACAGTTTCAGGTCCACTGTTTCGCCGCGGGGAGCGGCGAAGTCGAGCGGCACCTGGCCTTCCGCGACTACCTGCGAACGCACCCCGACACAGCACGGGCGTACGAGACGGAGAAGCGGCGGTATCGGGAGTTGCACCCGGACGACTCGAACGCGTACTGCGACGCCAAGGCCGGCTGGATCACGGGCGTACTGCCGCTCGCGTTGGCCCACTTTGCCATCTGCTCAGTCGCCGGCGACGATTCGTCGGCGACTGGCGAGGGTGACGCCGGCATCCAGTCGGACACCGGGGGAGGGTGAGCGATGCTGCGGGTCGTGCTGCGAGCGGTCCTCGTCTGGCTCGTGATCATCGCCGTCGAAACGGTGCACGGCGTCCTCCGCACGCTCCTACTCGTTCCGCTCGTGGGCGATTTCCCGGCCCGCCGCGTGTCGGTGCTCACCGGGTCGCTGCTGATCTTCGGCGTGGCGTGGGTGTTCGTCCGCTGGATCGGGGCGGGCACCCGGCTCCGGCTGCTCGGCGTGGGGCTGCTGTGGGTGGGGCTGACGGTCCTGTTCGAGATCGCCCTCGGCCGGTACGCCCTCGGCCTGTCGTGGGACCGGATCGCCGAGGACTACGACGTTACCCGCGGCGGGCTGCTCGGCTTCGGGCTGCTGTTCATGGCCGCGACACCCACGCTGGCGGCGAGGCTCCGGCAGCGGTCCGCGACCAAGTCGGATCGCGGATGAAGGCCGGTCCGACGTGCGTTCCGAGAAGCCGCTGCGAAACCGACCGCGAACGCCGCGGGTAGAGAGGTCGCTGGGCGGCTCGTGCCCGCCGCCGTGAACGCGAGGCTGCTCGATGCGAACTGTGATTGCCTTCCTGCTGCTCCCCCTCCCCACGTGCGTGTCGGCACAGGACACACCCAAACTGGACGCGGCCACGCGACAGAAACTCCGTCGGGCCGCCGTCGACCTCTCCGCCGCCATGAAGGCGGAGGACGAGGCCGCGGTGAAGAAGGTGGCGAAGCGATCCGTCGAACTGCTGGGCGATCAGGCCGGGTTGCCCGAGGCTGCCGACGAGTTCCGCCCCGTCCCCAAGGACGCCAGGCCGCTCGCCCCGGACGAACTGGCCACCGCCTACGACCCGTACGTCGGCTACATCGGGAAACAGAAGTGGTGGGCGGTGGACTTGGACCCGACGAAAACCAACCACGCCCTGCGGGAGGTCGCCACCGTCATCGAAGGGTGCCTCGCCGCCCGCCGGGCCGGGGCCGCCAAGTCCGACGAACTACTCAAGATCGCCACGGACGCCGGGGACTTCCTCGTGTGGGCTCAGCTGCGGGCGGGGACCGGCGTGTTCCCGTTCCCGGCCGTGCGGAAGGGGACGGGGCGACCGTTCGAGGTGGCCGAGCGGTTCTACCAGCAGGCCGAGAGGGACGGCAAACTCGGTGACGTGATCAAGAACGGCTGGGCGGTCGAGGACTTCGACGACGGCGGGCTCCAGTTCGACAACGGGTTGGCCGGGGCCGCCCTCGTGCGGCTGTTCGAGGCGACGAAGGACGAGAAGTACAAGACGGCGGCCATACGGGCAGCCGACTGGGCGGCGACGCGGCGGGTGGTGACGAACTGGAACTACAACAGTTTCAGCGTCCTGCTGCTGGCCGAGGTGTACCGTCTCACCGGCGACGACAAGTACCTCGCGGCCGCCAAGAAGAAGACCCGACTGGGCCTGCTGCCGGGGCAACTCACCGACGGGCCACGCACGGGCCGGTGGGCCGACGCCCACAACGCCCGGCCGGCGTACCACTACATCATGGTCCGCGGGCTGGCGGCACTGGCGGCGGTGCTGCCCAGGGACGATCCCGACCTGCCCGCCGTTGTGGGGTGCCTGCGGCTGGCCCTGCTCGCCCGCAACCCGGACTTCGAGAAGGGGATCGTCAACGCCGACTCGACGGTGGAAGCCCTCGTGCGGGTGAAGCAACTGCCGCCGCACGTGGCCGAGAAGTTGGCGAAGTGCCACACGGACGAAGCCATCGCCGCCCTCGAACGGTACGCGGCGGACGGGTTCCGGGCGAAGAAGTCGCCGCTCGGCCCCGGTGCGTGGGGGCAACTGCTGGCGTACCGCAAAGGGCAGGAGCGGTGAGCGGTCACCCGCCCGGCGGCGGCCCTTCGACCCGCTCGTACAGTTCCAGCGGCAACCCGTCGGGGTCGGCGAAGAAGGTGAACCGCCGGCCGGTGTACTCGTCCACCCGCACCGGCTCGACCGTGATGCCGTGCCCTTCCAGGTGCCGAACCGCCGCGTCCAGATCGGCGACGGCGAACGCCAGGTGCCGCAGCCCGCACGCCTCCGGGTAGCTGGGCCGCTTCGGCGGGTCCGGGAAACTGAACAGCTCGATCTGTGTGCCGTCGGGCAGTTTCAGATCGAGTTTGTGCGACCGGCGGGCTTCCCGGTACGCCTCGGCGATCACTTCCAGACCGAGCACCCCGACGTAGAACCGCTTCGAGCGTTCGTAGTCCGTGCAGATGACCGCGACGTGGTGCGTGCCGAGGACGAGCGGCGTGCGGTCGCTCATGCGATCACCGAAGGCGGTTGCGGTTGTCGGCACACGTATCGTTCGGGGCGGGTCACTTCACCGCCCGCACCACCTGGATCCACTCGACTTCCAGTTTGAACGCCCCGGCTTTCTTGTCGCCGAGCAGGAAGCCCACGGCGGCCACCTCGTCCGGCTTCACCGCCCCGGCGTCCTTGACGACCCGGCCGAACGAAGTCGCCTCGAACGTGTCGAGCGGCACCTTCACCTCGATCCACTCGTCCTTCTTGGTTGGGACCATGGCTCGGTACGAGAACGCCGTCAGCGGTTTGTTCAGATAGAGGTTCATCGAATACACCCGGCCGTCGCCCCGAACGCGGGCGACCAGCGTGTCACCCTTTTCCAACCCGAGTTTCTTGGCCTTCGTCCGTACCGATGCGAAGCCGCCGTTGTTCTCCAGCGACAGGGTGCCCGAGAACTCCAGCGTTTTCTGGTCGGTGATCTTGAACGTGCCCTCGGAGACCCCGCCCATCACCCCGTCGTTGACCATCTGCCACTCCTTCGCAGCATCGGCCCCGGTGAACTCGAATAGGACTCGGGGTTTGTCGTCGGCCATGAGGAACGCCCCGGACAGCAGTAGTGTGACACTGGTAACCAAGAAACAGTTGCGGCCGGTCATCGCACCGTCCCCCGTTCACACGCGGTACTCACCCGGTTCATAGATAGGCGGCCGGTGCGGGAACTTCTCGTTCACCCTTGGATCGCCGGTGTGGGTGGAGTCACTTCGCAACGAGCAGTTCGGCCGCTTCTTTCACCCACCCGCTGTGCCAGTCGTGCTTGCGGGCCGGGCCGTCCCGGTACTCGTGGGCGACCTTCAGCTTGTCCAGCAGGGCGTGGGCCTGTTCGTGCTCCGCCCGGAAGTTCCCATACCCGAGCAGCACCAGCCGCTTCTCCTTCTGAAGCTTGTCCGCTTTGGCTTCCAGCAGCTTGCTCACCCGGTAGCCGTCGAAGTTGTCGGCCGTGCCGAAGATGTCGCCGCTGCCGTACTTCCCCGGCTTGTCCAGCATGAGCGGGGCGTCCCACGCGGCGGCCCGGCCGAACGCGTCCGGGTTCCGCAGTAGCAAAGACCACGCCCCCCAGCCGGACTTGCTGAAGCCGAGCAGCAGTCGACCGCCCGCCTCGGCCTTCACCGGGTAGGTCTTGTCGACGAACGGGACGACCACTTTGAGCAGGTAGCTCTCCTGGCGGATCTCGGGCTTGGTCGGGTGGTCGGCGTACCACGGCAGGTGCGAGAACGTCGGGGCCACGAACACGGCCGACATCTTGTTGTGCAGGTCGAGTTTCTGCACCTCCTTCAGCCCGTCGCCGTAACGGCTCTCGGTGCCGGCCTCGACCGGCAGCACGTACACCACCGGGTACGTCTTCCCCTTCTCCACCTTGCTCGGCAGCAGCACCCGGATCTGCGTCGTCTTGTCCTGGTACGGGGAGCGGACCTCGTGAACGAGGACGCCGTTGTTGTCCTTCTTCGCCGCCGAGATCGTGACGGGTTCGTCCGCCCGAACGGACGGGGCGACGAGCACGGCCAGCAGCAGGCCGAAGCAGTTCACTCGGTTCACGGGTTGTCCTCCTCGGGCACGGCGACGAAGCCCTCGCCCGCCCGCACGATGATCGGTTCGGGCAGATCCACCCACCCGCCCTCGCCGACCGTTGCGGTGGTGAGCAGGTCCCGCTGCGTTTCAGTGGTGGCGTCGTACCCGAACACCGACATCCGCACACCGGCCGCGACGCCGTCGAGGTGGAAGCGGGGGATGACCCGGTCGTCGCCGAAGCGGAACGTAAAGTGCCGGTCGCGGTGTAGCGGGATCATGTCGGGTCTCACAAGAGGCCGGCTCGGCATCCGATGCGGTCACGAACACGGACCGGCGACCAGTGCCACGAACGCCTCCCGCGGCGTGCCGTACTTCTCGCCCTCGCCAGCCGCCGCCGACAGGAGGAAGTCGTTGAGCCGCACCTCAACTTCCGGCACCGACAGGTCGCCGCCGACCAACAACATCTCGGCGTACGCCACCAGCTCGTTCATCGACCCCGTCACGGAGCGGTCGAGGGCCTTGGCGAACCGCATCGACTCCGGGGTGAGGTCGCTGCCCACGCCCGCGAGCCGGCCGGTGCCGTCGAGGATTGTCCCAACGGCACCCGCGACCCGTTCGGCCAACTGAGTTCTCGTCTCACCGGGGACGCCGTCGAGCACCGCCGAATAGAGCGACCGCGTGTTGCTCAGCAGCACGTACGCCTTCGTCCCCGCCGCGAACGCCCGGACCGACCAGTCGAGGAGCGGGTTCGCGTGCGAGGCCAAAGCCACCAGCGGGTCACCCCCGAGGCCGGCGTTCAGCGTCTGCGGGAGCCGGAGGATCATGTCGCCTCACCAGTTCCAGAGGGTGATCGACAGTTGCAGCACGGTGGCGGTGCCCACCCACGCGAGGTACGGCACCTGGGCGACCGCGACCCACCGGGCGTGCGGCCACACGGCGACCATGCACCACACGATGGAACCGAACACGATGAGGATGTCCACAGCCGCCAGGGGCAGGTTCCGCAGCCCGAACTGGATCGGGGTGAAGATCAGGTTGGCGACCAGGTTGACGGCGAACGGCACCGCGACCGACCGGGGTAGCTTCCGCCGCACCGCCTGCACGAACACGTACCCGAAGGTGACCGCGATGACCGGGTACAAGAGCGACCAGATCAGCCCGATGGTGCCCCCGTCGGGCGTCCAGCTCGGCTTGGCCAACGAGGTGTACCACTCCGCCCACGTCATCGGTGATCCCCTTCAAGAGTCTGGCCCGCACGTCCAACTCACACGTGCTCTCCGCACCCGACCGCCACGAGTGCGGGTAATATGGGCATGCATCCGCAGCGTGGTTCGGAGTGAGGCATGGACCTGAAGATACTGAGCGACACCGCCACCGCCCTGTTCGCCGAGCACCGCCTCGCCGGGTGGACGTTCGGGCTGGCCGCCTCGAAGCGGCGGCTGGGCGTGTGCAAGTACCGCCGGAAGCGGATCGAGATCAGCGAGTTCTACGCCCGGCACAACCCGGACGCGGCGGTCCTCGACACGCTCCTGCACGAGATCGCCCACGCCCTCGCCGGCCCGAAGGCTGGCCACGGCCCGGTGTGGCAGGCGATCGCCGCTCGCATCGGGGCGACGCCGCGGGCGTGCGACGACTCGCCCGACACGGTGGTGGAGCCCGGCGACTGGCAGACCACCTGCCCGGCGTGCCAACGCACCCACCATCGGTACAAACGCCCCCGCTCGCTGTCCGGCTACCGTTGCAAGTGCCCGGCCCGGTCCCCGCTCGTGTTCGCCTACGCGGGCGACCCGGCCCTTGAGCCGGCGGTGCCCGCTGTGGCGGAACCGGCCCCCGCCCGGTGGCACGCGAACTGTGCCGGCTGCGGCACCGTTCACCGGCGGGCCAGACGGCCGAAGGCGGGCGTGTGGCGGTGCAGGTGTGCTGCTCGCGGCGAGTTGATGTGGGCGTTCGGGCCGGGGGAACCGACCGGCGGGTAACGCCGCGAGTGCCCGTTCGTACCCTGACTGGCAGACCGGCTCACACAACAGCCGGCCGGTGTCCGATCAGGCGACGAAGCCATGCGATGGACGAAGACCCAAACAGAAGAGTTGTTCACCGCCCGTGAGGCGTTCGAGAAGCTCACCCTCGACGACCTCCGCCCGCTGGCTGCACTCGTGGCCGTTGACCCGCCCAAGCGAAAGTCCGAACTGGCCCCGCTCGTGGCCGGTGTGATGGCCGATGCGGGCCGGGTCCGCGACCTGTACGGCCGGCTCGACCCGGTGTCGCAGAACGCCGTCCGCGTGGCCGCCTTCGACCCGGCCGGGCGGCTCGACCGGACAAAGTTCCGGGCGTGGTTCGGCGAGGAGCCGCGGTTCAACGACGCCGACCCGGTCCGCGACTCGCGGTCGTACAGCTACAGCGACCACCGGAAGATCAAGCCCATCCTCTTGCGGCTCTTCTTCCCGCGGTTCGACCACCTGCCGACCGACACTCGCACGCTACTCCGCGGGTTCGTGCCGCCGCCCGAGCCGTTCGCCGTCCCGAGCCGCGACACTCCCCCCGAAACCCACACGCTTCACGAACGTTCATGGCACGACGGTAAACGTCAGCGGCACGAGTGGGAGGAGCCGATCCGCGTGCGGGAGACGGCGGGTGCCGCCGGGGACGACCTGAGGGCCGTGTTGCGGTTGATCGAGGCCGGCAAGGTGCGGGTGACGGACAAGAAGTTGGTGCCGACCGAGGCCGCCCGGCAGGCCGTCGCGGGCGTGCTCAGCGGCGGCGACTTCTATGCACCGATCGACGCCGACGAGTCGAAATGGGACCCGTCGTTCGACCTCGGCGTCCGGGCGTTCGCCTGGCCGGTGCTGGTGCAGGCCGGCGGGCTGGCCGAGAAGAGCGGGGATGCCCTGAAGCTCACCGCCGCTGGGAAGAAAGCCCTCACCACAACACCGCCGGACGTGCTCCGCAAGCTGTGGGCGGCGTGGCTGAAGACGCGGGAGTACGACGAGTTCGCTCGGGTGGAGGCGATCAAGGGCCAGGGGAAGGCTCGGATGAGTGCCGCCGCCGGGCGACGGGTCGTGGTCGCCGAGGGGCTGGCCGCGTGCCCGGTCGGCCGGTGGGTCGCGGTCGACGACTTCTTCCGCCTGCTGCGGGCGACCGGGCGTTCGTTCGCCGTCGCCCACGACGTGCACGAACTGTACATAGCCGAGCACTACTACGGAAACCTCGGGTACGACGACGAGCACGCCTGGGAGCAACTCCAGGGGCGGTTCGCCCTAGCCTTTTTGTTCGAGTACGCCGCCACGCTCGGGGCCGTCGACGTGGCGTACGTCCCGCCGCAGGGGGTGCGGCACGACTTCCACGGCCGGTGGGGGGCCGACGAGTTCACCTGCCTGTCCCGCTACGACGGGCTGCTTTTCTTGCGGTTGAACCCGCTCGGGGCGTGGCTGCTGGGCCAGACCGACGAGTACCGCCCCGCGGCACCAAAGCGGGTGGACGTGCTCCGGGTGCTGGCGAACCTGGACGTGGTCGCCGCCCGCGACCTGCCCGCCTCCGACCGGCTCGTCCTGGAGCGGTTCGCGGACATCGCGTCCGAGGGGGTGTGGAAGCTGTCGGCGGCAAAGGTGCTCGGGGTGATCGAGCAGGGCGGGAGCGTCGACGAGTTGGAACAGTTCCTGGCGTTGCGAACGACCGGAGAGTTGCCGGGAACCGTGGTCGCGTTCCTGGCCGACGTGCGGGCGAAGGCCGGTCGGCTGACCGACGCGGGGGCCGCCCGCCTGATCCGGTGTGCCGACGAGCACGTGGCGGCCGAACTGGCGGCGGAACGGCAGTTGGAGGGGAAGTGCCTGCGGGCCGGGGATCGGTTCGTGGTCGTCCGCGAGGTTGACCTCGACGCCGTGCGAAAGGCGGCCCGCAAGCTCGGGTACGTGTGGCCGATTCCGGGCGACTGACCGGGTGTCCGGGCCGACAGGTCAGTGCCAGAAGCAGCCCACCGGGTCGTCGGCGAGGTAGGCCAACGCCCGGTCGAGCGGCAGCACCATCGGGCCGATATCGCCGATGTCGTCCCACCGCTCGCGGTGGCTCCACCACTTCACCTCGACCGCGTCCCCGCTTCCGGTCGGGCGGAACCGGGCCACGGGCCGGCCGCACGCCTCGCGGAACAGGGAGTACCCGCCGCCGACTTTGCGGACGACGACCCCGCCGCCCTTCTCCGCGATGAAGGCTTCGATCCGGGGCAGGAGCAGGTCAATCGGCTTCTTCACGGGCGGTCTCTCCGAGGTGTGTCGACGGTTCGCCAGGGGTCACACGGCCGTCAGACGACACCGTTCCGTGAGGGTGGAGCACGCGTCGTGTTGATCAGCCCCCGGCCGCCCGCCGCCAGTCGGGCAGCCCCCGTTGCATCCGCCGGGTGACTGCCTCCGGGTCGAACGCCTCCGGGTCGAACGCCCCGCCCGCCCAGGTGAGAAACTCGCGGTGCCGCTCGTGCTCGGGGTCCGCGATCGCGTCCAGGAACTCCGCTTACCCCGGCGTGCCGCCCACGTCCTCGGGCGGACAGTTCCGCTCCCCTTCGAGGCAGACCGGGTACTTCCGACCCGGTTCCGCCTTCAGGCACCCCTCGAACACGACCTCGTGCCGCCAGCCGTCCCCGAAGTCGTACTCGTACTCGAACGCGGACCGGGTGCCGGCCTTCGGGACAATGTCGCCGAGTTTCACGGCGGTCGAGTCCGCGTACCCCATCTCGGTGAAGTTGTCGCACATCAGGAGTGGGTCGCCGTAGAGTTGCCCGCCGATCTGGAAGTGGTGCAGGTGGGAGTTGGTCCAGCCCATCGCCGTCTGGAGGCGTTCGTGCAACTTGTCGAGGGGGCCGTCCTTGACCTGGATCCGTCGCCAGATCGGCGGCGTGACATCTTGCAGTGTGACCTTGAACTGGTACAGCCGGGCCGACACCGGGATCGCCCCGATGCCGCTGAAGCGGTCGAGAGTCCTCGCGGCCAGGTCCGTGACGTGACGGAGCGAGTTCCGCTTCACGCCGTTCGCGGCGTGAAGGATCGCCGTTCCGGCCTTCTCCCGGAGGACAGTCAGTTCCGCCGCCGTGAACGGGATGGTCTTCTGGTCGGCCTCCGTCAGCCGGAGCCGTTCCACGAGTTCTGGGACCAACTCGGCGACGACGGCCCGCTGGGCCCGCGTGAGCGGGACGGGGAATCGTGGTTCCGGTTCGGTGTTCCGCGGCACGTTCAACCTCCTGGTCGGAACTCGCCCTGGCCTGTCCACACACGAGTGGAGTGGCTACGGCAGCCCTCTACCACGGCGGGCCAGCGACCTCTTCCAGTTCGGGGAGTTGTTCCGCGGGCACCGCGACGCGGACGGAACGGGCGACGCCCGGTTCCCGAGTGATGAACCCGAGTTCCTCCAGTTTCACCACCATGCCGTGTACGGAAGGCGGCGTGACACGGAAGAACGCCCGCAAGTCCGTCTCGGCCGGACCCCGGCGGTGCAGTTTTCGGTACAGGTGGATGAACGCGAGGAACTGGCCCTGGCGGGGCGTGAACTCGGCCTGGCTGCTGGACTTCATCGGGGGTTTGTCCGGTTTGCTTGCCGCTTGGGGTGCCGGCGTGAGCGACTCCGCGGTCAGGCCGTACTCCGTCATCCAGAACTCGACGACATCCTGGACGAACGGGAGCGAGGCCGGGATCAGCCCCGTCCCCCGGCTCGACTCGTACCGTTCGGTGTACTGGCGGGCGGTCTGGTACGCCCAGGTGCCGACCTCCCGTTCGTGGGCGAGGTGGCATTCGAGGGCGAACTCGACCAGCAGCAGCGTCGAATCGGAGATCAGGCGGACGGCCCCGAACGGGATGTTCCGGTGCTCGTTCTGTTCGGCCCGCATCCGCCCGAGCAGCTCGGACAGCGTCCGACGCAACTTCTCGGTCGGGGTGCGTCGCCACGCCGTCATCCCTTCGAGGGCGTCCGCCATCATCTGGCGGTGGCTCCGCTCGGTCGGGGCGACGGGCTGAACCGAACGGCCTTTCAGCTCGTTCGGGTGCTCGAACGCCTTGCGGGCGAGGTGGGCGACGAAGCGGTTCGCCCGGTCGGGTTGCCGGCACAAGCTCTTGAGGACGGTGAGACGGGTGACGGACACCGCCCACCCGCTCTCGCGGATCTCTGCGGGCAGGCCCGCCAGTTTGCGGATGCGGAGGAGTACGTCGCGGGGAGGGAGTGTCATGGCGTGTTCAGGAAGGGCCGCCCCGCGTCCGTTCGGGCCGGACATACGAGGGACTGTGGTCAACGCTCGCCGCCACCCCGCCGGGCCGATGAACCGGCCGTTCCAGGTCTGCTCTGACTGGATTGGGTCGTGGAGAGCAACTCGGTCAGCGGTCGCCGCCCTCCCACCGCAGGTTGCCGAACCGCGGCTGGGCTCCCGCCCACGTCTTGTTCCCGAGTACCTTGCCGTCGGTCTCCACATAGGCCCGCAGGCTCAGCAGGTCGACGGTTTGCCACGACGCCGGCCCGTCGCCGAAGTCAGTGAGTTTCAGCGATACGGTTTGCGGCTCCGTCCCGCCGGCGAGTTTCACCACCGCGGCGGCCTGCCGCTGCTTGCCGCGGTACGGGCGAAAGAAATTCTCCGTGAGTACCACCACCAGTTCGTTCGGCTTCTCGGCGGTCACCTCGAACGTGAGCCGCTGCCCCGGCTTCCCCTGCCACGTCGGGTCGCTCAGCTTGCGGGTCGAGAACTCCCAGTGATGCGGGTTGTCGGCGGACAGCGTGTACCAGTCCCGCCAGCCGTGGGCGAAGTCGTCGATCAGTCGGGTGGGCCGGTCCGTCGCCTTCACCCCGGCCTTCTGCAATTCTTTCGGCGTGCGGGTGTGAAGGAGCGAACTGAGGGCGTACGTCTCGGTCGGTTTGGCGAACGGCACCGGCTCGGCCTGCTTGAGCCCGTACGCCACGTTGGCGAAGGCGAACAGTGGCCGGTCGGTGTCCGGCACCGGCAAGCGGGCGGTCCAGGTGCCGCCGGCTTTCTTCGCCTCGGCTGACCGCCAGAACCGGGCTCGCGGGTCCGGGTCGATCGAGTAGTAGACGTGCACCGCCGCCACGTGTTGCGAGGCGTCGGGCGTGACCCGCAGTTCGGGCACCCCGTCGGCGGTGGCGAGTGTCAGTTCCGAGTCCGGCGTGGCCGGGAACGTGAACGCCTTCTTCAGGTGCCGGTCGAACCAGAGCGGGCGGGCGACCTCGAACTCCGGCGTGAACCGATGGTTCAGGTGCGGGGCGAAGGCGTACCGCACGTTGGCGTGCGGCACCAACGCCCCGGTGCGGTACGTGTCGTCCATGATCCCGTGGAAGTCGTTGGTCGACCCGAGCCACAGGAGCGGGGCTTTGACGTGCGGGGCGTACGACTCGAACCCGAGGGTGGCGTCGAACAGCTTCACGTCGCCGTTCGGCAGTTGCGGCTTGTGCTCGGGGAGCAGCGGCCACGGTCGGGTGCGGAACCCGGAGCCGCCGACCGACGGGGCCGCGGCCCTCACCCGCGAATCGCTCCCCGCTACGTAGACGGTCAGGTTACCGCCCATCGAGTGGCCGTACACGCCGAGCTTTTCGGCATCGACCTCGGGCTGCTGTTCCAGGAAGGTCAGCCCGCGTCTCGCTCCCAGCGTGAGCAGATACCAGTTGTTGTTGCGGGGCGAGTCGAACGGGTCGAGGTACTTGTCACCGGGCTTCAGGTTGGCGTACCCCGGCACGTTGGTCTGCGTCGGGTCCACGGCCCCCCAGTCGGTGTTCGGGTCGCCGGGCTTGGCGTCCTCCGTCTCCCGCCCGCCCCAGTTGACCGACAGGCACGCGTACCCCCGCTTGGCGTAGAACTCGACCTCGTGCCGGAACGCCCGCTGCCCACCGCCGTGCAGGTGCAGCAGGCCCGGCACCGTCTTCGCCCCCTTGGGGAAGGCGTAGAAGGCGGCCATTCGGGCGGGTTTGCCCTTGAACGTGCCGACGTGGAACGTGACCGTGCGGTACACGACGCCGTCCTTCTCCCACTCCCGCACCAGCTTGGCGTCGAGGGCGTCCTTGCGGGGGTCGAAGTCGGCCCACAGGGCCGTCACCGTGTCCGGGGCCTTCGGCCCGGAGGCAGGAAGTGCGAGCGGTGCGGCGAGCAGGGCGATCAGGGACAGGAAGCTGTGTCTCATCGTGCCCTCGGCAAGCGATCGGCGAGCGACGGGTCGGAACGGGCACCACCAACGTTCGCAACGACCCGTCGTGGACCGGCGAGTGTACCCGGCGGAAGGCATGGGGGTGATTCGGGACGTAGCGAAACGCCCGGACCGTGGCGGGCGGGTGCTGGGTCGGTGTGTTATAGGATAAGTTTCTTTCCTAATAACCAGACAGGTAGAAGAACCCCTCTTCGAGGGGGTTCATTTCCGAAAAGGACAGTAAGCGAACGCTGCGAGCGGCACACCCACGGCTTCCGTACGCACGGCCCAACTTCAAAAACCACTTTTTGAGTTGCCGCCATCTCCGGCTTGCGGTTTCGACTAACGGGCCGAATCGCGGCGACCTGACCTCCGCCCCCGTCTGCTGTCTATCAATGTCGACATGACGACCCCCGATCCGCACGGCTCCCGTACCGCCCTG
>CAYUHJ010000119.1:0-18798 GCA_964444365.1 uncultured Alcaligenaceae bacterium
GCGGTCAGGAAGCGGTGGTGGAGTGCGTGAACGGACTCGGCTGATGGTGGGTGCACGGGGCTCTCGCTGTGGGGGTGGGTGCCAGCGGCGAGCGCGATTGCCCGACCGCCGGACGCGAGAACTCCGGCCAAAAAAATTCATCCAACTATCCAACCCACGGTCAGCGTTGAAAACCCCCGTCGCCACAGGTGGCCTGCTTTGGGGCAGGCACCAGCACGCTCAAACCTGGTCAGTAGAAGATGTGCGGACCGGAGCGGTTACAGCGTTTGCGCACGGAAGGAAGGTGGCGCGGAGAGAGTCGAACTGGAAGTGGAAGCAGGATCTCCCAGACGCCAAACTGCTGACATAGCATACTCTGTCGCAACCGAGAAAATACACAGTTTCAGGAAGGGTCGGCGGAGTTGACCGACCGTCCTCCGCTGGGTGCGGGTGGGTTGGGTTCCTGCCCTGTTGGAAGTTGTCTCCAACGAGGTTCAAGGTCGAGGCGCTATGGCTCAAAAATCTTTACACGCGTTGAGCCTGTTCTCGAATTGCGGCGCCGGCGATGTCGGGTACGCTAAAGCGGGGTTTCGTTTCGATGTGATGGCAGAGTTGGATCCCCGCCGCTTGGAAGTGTGTCTGCTAAACCACCGACAAGCGACGGGCGTTCCGGGAGATTTGCGATCAACCTGGCGAAAAGTGGTTGACGAGTACCGAAAAGTGACGGAGAACGCTCCTCTGTCTCTGCTGGCCGCCTGCCCTCCTTGCCAAGGCATGAGTACCGCGCGCAGCGACCGCGGAAAAGAGGACGACCCTGACGCGGGAATGCAAGACGACCGGAACCTTCTGGTCACCGTCATCCTGAGTGTGGTGAAGGAGCTGAAACCGCGAGCCATCGTCGTTGAGAACGTCCTGGCCTTCCTCACCCGACAGGTCCGGCATCCACAAACTTCGGACCCCATCTCGGCAGCCCGGTTGCTCTTTGAGGAGTTGAAGCAGGATTACGTGATTTACCCTTTCGTCACCGACCTGTGTGACTACGGTGTCCCTCAATCACGCAAGCGAGCTTTCCTGACTTTTTTCCGGCGGGGCGAGGCCGCAATCTCCTTCCTCGAGAACCGGGAAAAGGCGCCGTATCCCATTCCTCGGTACGGACCAAACCGAACGAAAGGGCACATCACGATTCGCAAGGCTCTTGCGTGTTTCAATTTACCCAGCCTCGATGCATCCTCCGCTGAGCGTGCGGCATCCAAGAGGGGCGGTGGCCTTCATGCCGTGCCGGTCTGGAACGAACACCGGTATCAGATGGTTGCGGCGATACCCCCTCACTCGGGCCGAAGCGCTTGGGATAACAATCGCTGCGGGAACTGTGGACAGGTAGACGTGGGAGAAAATGATGCGATCTGTCCCAAGTGCTCAGGACCATTACTCCGGCCGGTAGTCCGGTCGAGAGGCCGGACCCGGTTGGTGACCGGGTTTCGGAACTCCACGTACACTCGGATGAAATCGGACTCTCCGGCTGCGACGATCACCACCGCTTCAGGACACATCGGGAGCAACCACACGATCCATCCGTACGAAAATCGCCTGCTGAGCACGCTCGAGTGCGCTCTCCTCCAAACGATTCCACGGCGCTTTTGCTGGGGCCGCGCCTTAAAAGAGTGGGGCCACACAAACGTCCGAGAAATGATTGGTGAGGCTGTCCCCCCTCGGTTTACGGCACTCCACGGGAGGATTCTTCGGGCGCTCTTGGATGGATGCGGCGGTGTTCATCTTTACCCTATCGCAGGCCAGAGCGTCGACAGCGCGGCATTTCGATTGGTGCTCGGAAGGAAATGGAGGCCAGCGTGAAGCAACGAGGAACGTACTCAGAGCGAACGAGCTTTGGCCGTTTGACTCGCTCCGAATTGATGGCTCGGGTGCCCAGTACTTCGAACAAGACCACTGAACTGCGAACCGTGGCGCTGCTCCGCGCTTGCAGGCTGAGTGGCTGGCGGCGACATTATGAATTGCTCGGGAAGCCCGACTTTGTGTGGCCAGCGACGCGCGTCGCCCTGTTTGTTGATGGTTGCTTCTGGCACGGGCACCAATGCGGTCGGAACTTAACCCCCAAGAACAACGCCGTGTTCTGGTCGGATAAGGTCGAGAAGACCCGGTTGCGGGATGCGAAGATACGAAAAGAGCTTCGGTTAAAGGGCTGGTCTGTGGTTTCGATCTGGGAGTGTGAATTGCGGAAGAGTAGCGCCACGTGCGAACAGCGAATCCGCAAGGCCGTGAGCCAAAATGCATCGAGCCGGAATCGGAACGGAAGCACACAAAAGACGATGAAACAACGGTTACAGCTGGCCTGAGTTGTTCGCCCCACCACTCAACTTCGCGGCCTTGTCCCGCGACGCCATCGATGAATCCTCTCCCCCAGACGTCAACTGAAACGTGGCGGGAGTGGGACATTCCTTATTGGAACGCAGCTCTCTTTCAGCACTATTTTGCTTCAGGACAAGCCAACGCACCGGTCCGGCGGTTTGCGGCAACGGCGCAGGAAATGAAGCGCGTCGCCGGCAGCACAACGGCATCACCCAGCGACGTGTTGCAACACTTCGTCAAAGCCTTCCGCAAGGCGTTATCAGCGAGTCAGAAGTCCTTGTGTTCTGATGCGCTGTCTCGACCGTGGGATCCGCACAACGTGCGTTCTGGTGCGATCCCCCCTTTCTTCGCGCATCTCTTGCTGACGTGTTTTGCTGCCGCGGTTTCTGGTCCGGATGGGCAACCTGAAGGAAATTTCCGACGGCGAATGAAGCGCCTTCTGGGACGTGACGTGAAGGGGGCGGCTCGCCTCAGCAAACTGCCCGAACTGTGGAAGACGATTCGAGACTGGCTGGCCGCAGCAAGGCGAGAAGGGATGCCGTATCGGGAGTTAGTCCTACCTGAACCTGGGCATCGGAAGTTGATTGGGCATTCCTACTGGCTCTCCTTTCCACCGCACCGTGACCGCCTCCGCCTCAGGCAACTATTTTCAGACCGGAGCGTGCTCTCTTCTCAAGCGTTCGACCGCGTCGGCGAAACCCTCGAGAGCCATGCGGCAGAGTTCACGCCGGGATTTCGACAAGAACTCGAGAAGTTTGTTGAGGCCGTACGAACTGGGGAGTCGAGCGAAGTTGAAGAGCACCCATTTTGGTTGGCTATTATCGATTCCCTGCCCGCCTCAGCGACAAGGCGCGTGGTAGGCGTTAATGCAATTCTCCGCCTCGACCTCGATAATGACAGGCACTTTTCGTTAACTGTGCTCGTTGAGAGGGAACACCGCTCCGATGTAGGAGAATTGCTCGTTCAGCCTGCCGGGGAATTCGCAGTGGGCGAGCACCAGTTTTTTCTAGATGTAAGTGACCCGGAC
Source organism: uncultured Alcaligenaceae bacterium (assembly GCA_964444365.1). Lineage (GTDB taxonomy): Bacteria > Planctomycetota > Planctomycetia > Gemmatales > Gemmataceae > CAYUHJ01. The sequence continues at coordinate 3,371 of CAYUHJ010000119.1, forward strand.
CAGATCTCGCTGGCCCATCAATTACTTCGGAGGAGCCCTCAGTATTTGACGATCATCTCAACTCGCTCATCACTCTTCAAGTCACTCCGCTGGCGGGTGCTTTTATTCACCGTCTCCAAAGACGGAAGCTGGGTCTCAACACATTCTTGCCGGCAGGACCGCGAGGACATCCGAGCTCTCGTGGCGGAACAGAGCGGGAGTTCGTTTGCTCTCGCGCTGCGTGAAGCAGGGGCTCGTCCCATCGTTACGCCCTCGCTCTATCCCGGTTGGGTCGAAGTGCGCCGATTTCAAGGTCGCCATCTAGTGGCGGCTGCGAGCACCGAACTCGGGATGATGCCGACAGTTCGTCGGCTGATCGGGTTAAAATCATTGCCGCTCCGCGGTGGCGTCCGTCTTCAAGACGGTTGGCTTGGTCGTAAGGGTTGTTTGCCAACCATCGTGGCTTCTCGCGGTGCTGTCACTCTGTGGCCATGTGGAAGTGTGGGCGGGGGGGCCTCTATCCCGCTTGAGTGCCATTCCGATTCCCCTCACGTTTGGCACATCCCAGACACGAACTACCAAGGAGCTTTCGTCTTACGCGCCGGAGCGGGCGATGAGGACTTCGCTTGCCGACGGCTCACATTCCGCCCGTGTGGAGACGGACACCACTTTCGCCCCGTGCAGCGTTTGGAGAGATGGTTTCGAGAAGGAGCCACAGATAATGTGGAGAACCCCGCACAAGAACAGACCCCTGAACTGAGCGGGCTTGGTAGCGTCAGCGGTATGCTCCCTCAAGCGGACTCAACAGGGGATATCTCTCCCGCGGTCGCAACCCTCGTCGAAGTCTTTTCTGGTTTGGTCTGTCGTCGAAGAGGCATCGAAGAGCGTGACGTTTACGCGTGGATTGATCGCCTTCTCGGAGCACGCGGAAGGTTAGCAAGGGACATCGCACGCGCCTGGGTCGAACATGGTAGTTTTGATCGATTAACCTCCCACCGCTGGCGTCGCAACTTGTACGTTGCTCGCCCTCCTCGGCTCGTTTTGATTGGGCAATCGACCGGCTCGATCGGGAGGATTGTCCTTCAAGGCCTCATCCCCGAAGTCACGCGCGAGCGAGTTTCGCGAGCCGCTGAGAGGCTCGGCGGGAAGCTCCTTACTCTTGGTACGTCCGATTGGGTTCCACCCATCTGGACCGTTCACTTGCCCAAGATCGAAAGTATCGAGGATGTAATTCAGCATGCCAAACTTTCGCCCTCCTTGATCGTGCGACCTTCACGGATCCAGCTCTCCTCAGTCGAGTCAATCGCCTCGAGAACTAGCCAACTGCGTCGGCACCACCGTCCGGTGGGAACATGGGACTGGTCAATGGGCCACTTCCGGCGCGAAGCTCGAGTTGGCGTGGGCGTTGAGGTGGAACGGTATCGGCGGACGGATGTCCCAGATGCGTTTGTGGTTTGGCGGGACGGAGAACCCATTTGGCACGGGCTGTCGATGACTTGGGCAGTTCTCGTTGGAGCCTGGGCGCGGGGCGACCAACCTTTCGTGAGTGGAGATACCGACTCCTTCAGCCGCTTAGGTGGAAGAGGGCTTTATCTGCCCCTGGCCGTCGGTCGCCTTGCGTCACTTCTTGGCAGCGAGCCTCCCGGTCCTGTGCAAACAGCGGAGGGCATGAGCTACGTGTATCGGCTGGGTTCACAACTCCAACGTAATCTCATTAGAGATACCTTGTGGCCGTCTAGCCTCTCTGCTTCTCTCCTTCGCCAGATGGGATGGCTTGCAGTGTGTCTTAAGGGGATGTCGGCAGAACCACTCGTGCCTATCCCGCAAACCGTGACCGCTCTCTTGCAAAGCTACAAGTCGGTGCCTGTCGCAGCCGAACTTGCTCGCTATCTGCGCATTCCACGCCGGCTTCTGCCCTACATCTATAACCTGTTTGGACGCCTTCCAAAGGTATAGCGATCATCGCCCACACACCATGAACACCGCACACCCATACTTAGGTCAAGTTGTCTGGATCGGTCACCGCGGGCTTCATCGCGCCGCACAACTACTCGTGCTCGCAAAGTCCACAAGCGACGGGACTGCTTGGGTAGCTGTTTACGATCCAACAACTGCGGAGGCAGAGTTTCCTGACGAAGGGCTAGTTTCATGGATTGACCCACCCTCAGCATTGGAAATGGGGTCGCTGTGGCAGTTTGACTTAACGATCCAGTCAAGCTACCACGACAAACTCCCAAATACGCCTCGGCCGGCACGCGCACTTCCTCGATAAAGTTCGGGCACCCCGGATCCACCAATCCTCCGTGGGCGACCGCGTATGTCCCATGCCAGCAGTCCAGCACGCCGCGGAGCAGTACCAGCCGCGCTGCCGGTTCGTTCAACTCCCTGTCCCAGGACATGATCCAATACCGTCGCCCAACTTCGGGCGTTGCGGGGGTAAAGTCTGTCAGCTCTGCATGCGATCTCCGCCAGCCGAGCAACCGCTGCCGCATCCGGGCGATGTGGGGCGGCACATGGTCCAAGGTGTCGCCTTCGGCAAGGGCAATGGCCTCCGCATCCCGCCTGTTCAGGCCGAGGGCTTGGCCGGCGTCCTCGGAGTAGGAATAGTGGATGCCCGTCTCTTGAGCGGCGACAGCCATCAAGGGCGTGTCACCGTTGTGCCGGGCATGCACGTCACCATTCGATTTCAGGTCGAACTCGTACCCGCTGAGTACCAGGGCATCGAAGAGGGTTAAAAAGCGGTCGAGATCCATGCCACACGCCCGGCGGGCAGAGGTGAGGGTATTCCTGTCGGCCTCACTGTCTTTCAGAGGAACCGGGTGGTCAAGGGAATTCGACCCACGAACCCGAGACCCACCGAAGTCGGTTCGGTTCTCAACCTGCTGTCACCAGCGACCCCGAATGTGCTTTCGGAGGTGCGGCGGCCACTGTTTGGGCTGCTCTCCACGCTGTTGCCGACGTTCGTTTTCCACCGCCCAGCCGACGAGTTGGAGTTGCTCGATCGATAACGACATCCGGTCGGCGGTGAGCAGGCGGCGGATGGCCCAAGGCGTACCCGGGCGGTGCCAGAGGTCGCTGGAGAGTCTCGCGAATTCGTCGGCCCGATGTTGCCCGGAATCGGTCTCGGGTTGGCCATGTTCGGTCTTTCGCGGAGCCGGTGTTGAGGCCCGCGCCTCGGCCTGGAACGCTCTCGGGCCTTGCGGGATCACGGGCAACGTCATCACTTCAACGACCGATGCCTGTTCACCTTCCGACTTGGAGTGCGGCTCCTGGTGGCCATCGCCATCGACCGGAGGTTGCACCCCTGCTGACTGGGCACTGCGATCGGCCGGAACCGTCATTTCGAGCTCTTCGCAGGCCTCTTCCGCGGGTTCGGGAGCGGGTTCGACTCGGACATCAGCGAAACCAAATAGGTCTGAAGCCGCAGCCCGCTCCGCAGGGCGTTCTCGTGAACTCGTATCCAGATGCTCTCTGGAACCCTCCGCAGGTACAGGGGACGGGTCGGCTCCTCTGGGGTCGCAGTCACCTGAAGTTCCGGCACACTCTCCGGTGAGGACATCGGTTCTTCCTGGCACAGAGACATGCTCGTCCTCCTTCACGGGGTGGTTCGTCTCGACCACAACCTTCGCCGGCTCCGGTTCACTCGTCGGTTCCACGGGGATCCCGGTTTCCAGCCACTTGAGGGCCTCGTCCTCGCCGACGGTCCAGTCGTCCGGGTGGCTGACGGGGACGGTGAGCCGGTAGGTGCGGGCGCGGCCGGTGCCGTTGGGTGTCTGCTTCTTCTCCCGCACCCTCCGAAAGACGCCGGCTCCCTCGGCCGCGGTGAGTCGGGCCTTGTACTTCATGTGGCTGCAGCCCGGCCACGAACGGATGATCGGACGCACTGCGGGGGCCGCCTCCCAGCCCGACCGATCTTCAGCAGGTGTTCCATACCGCTTCGCGAACCACAGGAAGCGGAGGTAGAACTGGGCCTGGGCATGACGGTCCGGACCGGGGTGGCTGTTCAGGACGGCACACAGGTGGGTCAGTTCTTCGCGGGAGTACGTTCGCACGGTCCCCTGCCCGGGTGAGGCAGTGCCCCGGTCCCTGAGCTCGCACCAGTTGCACAGGGACCGAATTTGTCGGGGCGTTTCGTCTCTACCCGTTGTCAGGTCACGCTGGATCGTTCGACTCTGGTGGCGGTGGTCCATCGCCCAGTCTGTCAGCTCGGTAGCGGCCTCAGCAGCCGTCCGCTTGCGGAACCAGACGAGGTGCATCGCGAGCTGCTTCAGCACCCAGTGGCGGGTGCCGTGCTCGCGGATCCCGAGCTGCCAGAGGTCGTTGGCATCCTGAAGAGAGCGGATCCCGTCTCGCATCAGGGTCGCGAACCGGCTGTCGGACACGGGGTTTGCGTTCGGCACCGGGGCTGACGACCGGAACCGCTTGGGCAACCCGATGCTGGCCACGTAGGGCTTCGATTTTGGAGCGGGCGTTGGCACCGGTACTGGGGCCACCTTGGTACGGTGCTGTTGTTTGCGGCGTAGCTCGGCGGTACGTTCGAAGTGGGTCTCGATCAGCTCTTCCAGCGAGAACCGACGGATCTTGCCGTTGGCGTAGTCGTCGATGAACTGGATCCACGCGGCGGGGTCGTGACGCTGACCGGGCACGTGCCCGAAGGGGAGCCGGAGGCACAGGTGCTGCTTCGGGTACACCTCGATCTCCCCCGGCGTGTGGTGGAGGCCTGCCCCGGCCAGAGCGTCACCGACGGTGTCGACGTGGTACGCGTTGTCGAGGAAGACGTAGTAGTGCAGGCCGCCGGATGGTGTGTTCTGAATCAGCACCTGGCGTCGGCTCCGGGGGTTGATGCCCATCAACCGGAACCTGTCCTCGACGTACTCGCGGTGGTGCTCGAAGTTCCTGCGCTTCAGTTCGCGCACCGCTGCGGGATCGTCGTCGTACTCCTTCAGGTCGAGGTCGATGCAGAAGAAGGTCGTGGTGCGGCCGCTCCGGGGGGCGACCCATTGCGGGTTCAGGGCCGGGTAAAGGCGGTTCGCCAAAAGGTGTCGGGCCACATCCTCCAGGTACAGCATGCCCTTCTTGCGGGTGAACCAGCAGCCGAGGTGCTCCTCCGAGGTGTAGGTTAGGGCCGGCCGGAGTCGCCAGAAGCCGAACAGCTCCTGGAACTGGTCGAGCCGGTCTTCAGTCGCCTTCGGATCCGAGAATGGGTCGAGAGCATGTAGCTTCTCCGCTGGCGACAGACGCCCCTTGATGTGGCCAGCCTTGGTCCGCGGGATGGCCGCCTGGAACCGAGCCGTTGTGGGGTCGGTGTCGCCCTCGACGAGTTTGCTCTTTCGTGCTGCGGGGTAAAGCTTCACGGCTTGTCCTTTCGTTCGGGGATTCCATTCCCCGGCTGCATCGACTCGAAATATCTCGCTGATCTTGCTGGCGTTTGGTGTGACGGTCCTCGGTCCCGGCCTCACGATCGCCGGGGTTCCGATAGAGAGAAGCTCGTGCAGGCAGGAGGAAGCCAAACCAGTACGTGTCCCGGCCAGGGACAGCGTTCTGCCCTCCGGGCTGCGGTCAGGGTGGATTTGGAGACGTGTCTTCGAGTAACAATGCGAGGAGGGCCGAGTTACTTTGCAGCCTGTCTCGTGGGCATGAGCCGGCCGTAAGGAAGCGTCCATCAACCCCGCCGTGTCAAACCGCCAGCAGACGAGAGCCACCACCCGAAGGCTTCATCGAACGCTTCCTCCGGAACGAGCGACTTTATACCGCACGCGGTCTGGATTGATCTTTCTCCCTCCCCCTTGAGGGGGGAGGGTTGGGGTGGGGGTGAACGCTTCACCCCTCAAGCGACCCCCACCCTTACCCTCCCCCCTCCCAGGGGGAGGGAACCAGAATCAATACAACCCGCGCGGAGTATAGCAGCCGCGAGGGGAAGGAAGTGAACGGCCGGCCCCATCCCGATGGTGACAGGCGTTCGTCCCCGGAAGTCGGCCGCTCACTGCCGTTCGCGGCTCTTGAAACCCCACTTCTCGCCGATCCCGTTGCACCACTTCGCGGTGCCGGTCGAACACGCGGGTCTCGGGCACGCCATGAACCGCTTGACACCTGTCGTCCGAGTGTGACAAACTGGATGCAGTTTCGAGCCGAGTCGCCTCTGCGCCTGGGGATCGTCCGATGTCGCGGGGTGAGTCCGCCGAGCCGAAGCGTCGAAAGAAGAAGCCCCCGACCCCGGCCGTCGAGGTCGCGGCCGAGGCCGAAGGTGCGTCCCTCGTCGAGGCGGTGTACCACCGCCTCCTGCAAGGGATTCTGACCGGCCACTACCCGCACGACGCCGTGCTCAGCGAACTGGCGGTCGCCCGGGAACTCGGGGTGAGCCGGACGCCGGTCCACGACGCGCTCCGCCAGCTCGGGAAGGACGGGCTCGTCGTCCGCGAGCGGAACTGCCGGGCGCGGGTGGCCGGCATCACGCCGGACGACGTGTTCGAAGTGTTCGAGATGCGAAAATTCCTGGAGGGGCCGGCGGCCGAACTCGCGGCCGGCCGCATGGACCGCCGCCACCTCGCCCCCTTGCGGGCCACCGCGGACGCCCTGAAGGCCGACCCCGCCGCCCCCGACTGGGCGGCCACCTGGGCGGAGTTCGACGAGGCGTTCCACCGGACGATCGCCGACGCGAGCGGCAACCGCCGGCTGGCCGCGGACATCAACCGGTACCGCCTGCTGCACAAGGGGTTCAACCGGTTCGCCACGGACGCCGCCACCCTCCAGCCCGCCCTCGCCGAGCACATCGGGATTCTGGACGCCCTCGAAGCGAAGAACGGTCCGCTCGCGAAGGAGCGGATGGTCGCGCACATCGGGGCCTGGCAGGACCACTTCATCCGGCACGTCCCCCGCGGCCAGGGTTGAAGACCGGTCGCGATCCGATGTCCGATGTCAAGAGCCGCGAACGGAAGTGAGCGGCTGGCTTCCGCCCACGGATGCCTGCCGTTTTTCCCGGGAGGCCAGCCGCTCACTTCCGTTCGCGGCTCTTGGGACACCTTCGCGCAATCGGGAAACGGACCTCGGAATTCGCCGCCAACAGTTTCGCACGATTCGACTGAGTTCCGAGTTGACAAAGTGAATTCACTTGATATATTTCTCCATGCGTACTCGCCCGCGCTGGCTTCCTCTGGATCGCGGGGTCATCCATGAAACCGAGCGATTTTCTCGTCCGATTCCGGCTGCTTCGTCCGGGTCGGATCCGCCCGATCTTGCCGAGTCCGGATTGGTATCCCGCCCCGCCGACGGCTCCGCCGCGGACCTGGACCCGGGCGCGGGTCGCGGGGGTCGTCGGCTTGCTGGCAGTTGCGTTCGCGGTCGGCGTGGGGCTCGCCTGGAAGTCCCCGACCGGGGCCGGGTCCCGTCCGGTCGCGGGGGTCGCGAAGCCCGTGGCGGCCCGGTAAGTCTGCCCCGGATCTGGAACCCGACGAGGAGCTCGACCATGTCTTCGCAACTGGACCTGTCTGTGGAATCGGCGGCGGACCCGCTCGCGGACACCCTGGTCGACACGCCGGCCCCCGCCCTGCGGCCCGCGTTCCAGACCGGTCGCCAGCTCGACGTCTACCGGGCCGGCCCGCGGACCGGACCGAGTGCGATCCCGGTGCAGGTCGAGGAACTGGCGGCCAAGGCCCGTCGGCTGCTGTCGCCGGAGGCGTGGGAGTGGATCGCGGGCGGGGCCGGCCGGGGGGACACCGTCCGCACGAACCGGGACGCCTTCGCGAAGTGGCAGATCGTCCCCCGGATGCTGTGCGACATCGACCGCCGGGACTTCTCGGTGGAGTTGTTCGGCCGCCGGCACCCGTGGCCCGTCCTGCTGGCCCCGATCGGCGTGCAGGGCCTGCTCCATCCGGGCGGGGAGAAGGCGTCCGCGACGGCCGCGGCGGAACTCGGCCTGCCGTTCGTCCTGAGCACGGTGGCGTCGAACTCGCTCGAAGACGTGGCCGAGGCCGCCGGGCCGGGGCCGCGGTGGTTCCAGCTGTACTGGTCCCGCGACCGCGAGATCACCCGCAGCATGCTCGGCCGGGCCGAGCGGGCCGGGTACGAGGCGGTCGTCGTCACCCTCGACACGCCGATCCTCGGGTGGCGGGAGCGAAACCTGGATCACGGAAGTCTCCCGTTCCTGCTCGGGGAAGGGCTGGCGAACTACACGTCCGACCCCGCGTTCGTCGCCGGCCTGCCGGGCGGCCGGGTCGACGACCGGGCCGCGGTCGTCGAGCACTACCTGCGGGTCTTCTCGAACCCCGGCCGCACCTGGGCGGACCTGTCGGAAATTCGGTCGGCGACCCGTCTGCCCGTCCTCGTGAAAGGGATTCAGTCCCCGGACGACGCGTGGAAGGCGGTCCAGGCGGGGGTGGACGGGGTCGTCGTGTCGAACCACGGCGGCCGGCAGGTGGACGGCGGGATCGCGACCCTGGACTGCCTGCCGGGGGTTGTTCGGACGGTCGGGGGCGTGGTGCCGGTGCTGTTCGATTCCGGCATCCGCCGCGGGGCGGACGCGTTCAAGGCCCTGGCCCTCGGCGCGACCGCGGTGCTGGTCGGCCGGCCGTACCTGTGGGCGCTCGCGGTCGGCGGGGCGGCCGGGGTCCGGGAGTTCCTGCTGAACTTCGTCGCGGACCTCGACCTGACCCTCGCCCTCGCCGGCAAGCGGAGGCTGGCGGAAGTGTACCGGGACGACCTCGCCCTGGCGGGGATGATCGACCCCCACCTCGGAACGGACCGGTGGGCCATCGCCGCGGAGTAGCCCCGCCGATCAGCCGACGGGCGTGTTTGACAGGGCGAGAAATGCATCCTATGCCTTGTCAAGTGAATGGAGTTTGCTGGGTGCCGCACCGGACTATCCCGCGGGGTCGCTCATGAGTCGGTTCTCCTCCATCCCGGCCGTGCTGGTGCTCGTTACGGCCTCGGCTCCCGCCGCCGACCCGTTCGCGGACGCGGTCAAGCCGTTCCTGACCGCCCACTGCGTGTCGTGCCACGGGCCGGACAAGCAGAGCGGGGACTTCCGGGTCGACGACCTGACCGCGGACGCTGGCAAGCACGCCGAGAAGTGGGCCGCCGTCCGGGACCAGATCCGGGACGGGCTGATGCCGCCGGCGAAGCAGCCGAAGCCGGACGCGACGAAGGCCCGGGAAGTCGTGGCGTGGGCGACGGCCGCCATCGGCACCCGCCCCGGCCGCCTGCCGAACCAGGGCAACCTGATCCCGCACGAACTCCTGTTCGGCCCGGCGGCCAAGGTCGGCGGGGCCAGCCCGGTCCGGGTCTGGCGGCTCGCCCCGAAGGCGTACCAGGAGTTCGTCCGCGGGGTGTTCCGCGAGCGGCTCGACGGCATCGTCGCCCCGTTCTCCCTCCTCGGCGACCGCGGCTTCCGCGACTTCGCGGACCTGTACTCCCTCGACGAGGCCAGCACCGAACTGCTGCTCCGCAACGCCGCGCTGATCGTCGACGCCCAGACCGGGACCGAGGTCAGGAACGGCAAGCCGAGCGGCCGCAACGGCTCGATCCGCGAACTGGTGGAACTGATGGCCCCGGACGTCGAGCCGACGCGGACGAAGCTCGAAGCCGCGATTCAGGCGCAGTTCCGCCTGGCGGTCGCCCGCCCGGCGACGGGGGACGAGGTGCAGCGGTACATCGGGCTGTACGTGAAAGACGCGAAGGCGACCGGCGACCGGCCGGGGGCGGCGAAGACCATGCTGCAAGCGATCCTGCTGCGGGCCGACGCCATGTACCGGTACGAGGTCGGGGCCGGGTCCGCGGCCGACGGGCGCAAGCTGCTCGCCCCGGCCGAGATCGAACAGGCGGTCAGCCTCGCCCTCGGGAACCGGCGGAACCCGGCCCTGATTCCGAGCTACACCCAGGCGAGCGCGAAGGGGCCGGCCGCCGTCCGCGAAGCGGTCGCCGCCCAGGTCCGGGCCGCGCTCACGGACCCGAAGGCGGACACGGACCGGGTCATGGGCTTCTTCCGCGAGTACTTCGAGTACCACCGCGCCCCGGAGGGGTTCAAGGACAAGCCGAAGGAGTTCGTCCACGCCGCCGGGCAACTGGTCGCGGACACCGACCGGCTCGTCGCCGGCATCGTCGCCGCGGACAAGGACGTGTTCCGGGAGTTGCTCACGACCCCGAAGACGTATGTGAACTACACCCTGCGGGACGACAAGAAAACGGGTCGGAAGAACGCCCCGGCGCAGGCCGTGCCCCCGCCGCCGTTCCGCAAGGAGAAGGGGGAGACGTTCAAGCCCGGCGTCGAGCCGGTGTACGGGTTCACCGACTGGCCGGAGGCGCAGCCCGTGGACGCCCCGGCGGACACCCGCATCGGCGTGCTGATGCAACCGAGCTGGCTCGTGGCCTGGAGCACGAACTTCGAGACCGACCCGGTCCGCCGCGGCCGATGGGTTCGCGAACGGTTGCTGGGCGGCACCGTCCCGGACCTGCCGATCGGCGTCGTGGCCCAGGTGCCCGACGAGCCGCACCGCACGTTCCGCGACCGGCTCACCGTGACCCGCGCCGCCCAGTGCTGGAAGTGCCACCAGAAGATGGACGAGCTCGGCCTGCCGTTCGAGCAGTTCGACCACTACGGCCGGTTCCGCACGACCGAGACCGTCCGGGACGAGGCGGCGACCGCCAAGAACGTGGATAAGAAAGGCAAGCCGCTCGGCCCGGTGACGAAGGAAGTGCCGCTGGCCACCGCCGGGATCATCGCGGACAGCGGGGTGCCGTCCCTGGACGGGCCGGTGAAGGACCCCCGCGACATGATCCGCAAGATCGCGAACTCCGACCGCGCCCGGCAGGTGTTCGTGCGGCACGCCTTCCGGTACTTCCTCGGCCGCAACGAGTCCCTCGCCGACGCCAAGACCCTGCAAGACGCCGACGCCGCCTACGTCAAGAGCGGAGGCAGCTTCAAGGCCCTGGTCGAATCTCTGCTGACGTCCGATTCCTTCCTCTACCGGGTGGCCGTCGCCGCCCCGGCCTCCAAGTAAGGGTGCCCCGATGAACCTGCACGCGACCCGCCGGGAGATGTTGAAGGGCGTCGGCCTCGGGGCCGGGGCCACGGTCCTCGGGCCGATCGTCGGCAGCCTCGCGGCCCACGCCGCCGGGGACGCGAAGGCCGCCAACCCGCTGCGGGTGGTGTTCGTCGTCCAGAGCAACGGGATGAACCCGAACCACCTGTTGCCGGCCGGGGTGGAGCGGAAGTCCGCCAACTCGGACAGCCCGACGCGGACGCTCACCGAGCACGCCCTCGACGGGAAAACGCTCCACAAGGCCCTCGACCCGCTCGCCCCGTTCCAGAAGCGGCTGACTCTGGTGCAAGGGCTGTCCAACAAGATCGCCCTCAGCGACCACTCCGGGGAGCTCGGGGCGCTCGGGTGCTACCCCAAGGGGAAGGTCCACGCGGCGACGATCGATCACGCCGTCGCGGAGGCCCTGCCGGGCGTGTTCCCGCACGTCGGCGTCGGGTACTCGGACCGGGGCAACGTGTACTGCTACTCCGCGTCCGGGCCGGGCAGGGCGGTGCCGATCGTCTGCTCGCCGGCAGACTCGTTCAAGACCCTGTTCGGCAGCGTCGCCCAGGGCTCCGACCGCGCCGCGTTCGACCACCGCACCAACCTGCTGGACTTCCTCGCCGACGACGTGAAGCGGTCCCGCGCCGCCCTCGCCGGGGAGGAGCGCGAGAAGCTGGACGGGTACGTCGAGGCGTTCGACGCCCTCCACGCCCGGCAGGCCAAGCTCGTCGCGATGGCGGACGAGATTCGCAAGAACACGCCGAAGCTCAACGAGAAACTCGCGAAGGAGGCCACCGCGTCGCTCACCCTGGAGGCCCAGTTCGAGATCGCCGGGGCGGCCCTCGTCGCCGGGCTCACGCGGGTCGTGACGATCACCTCCGGCGGCGGCGGGCAGGCGTTCGGCAAGTACCCGGAACTCGGCGTCCCGGACCTCCACCACATCGGCCACGGCGGCAGCTACGACGGCAAGACCGCGGAAGAGTGCTTCGTCGCGATCCGCCGGACGCACACGACGCTGATCGCGGGCCTGGCGAAGAAGCTGGAATCGATCAAGGAAGGCAACGGGACGATGCTCGACAACACGGTCATCGTCTACCTCAGCGACTCGGGCGACAGCCACCACCCGACCGGGAAGCAGTGGCCGGTCGTGCTGCTCGGCAACCTCGGCGGCAAGCTGAAGACCAACGGCCGGTACGTCGACTACCCGTTCTACGGCCACAAGGGGCACCGCACCCTGGCGAACCTGTACTGCACCCTGCTCCACGCCGTCGGCAAGCCGCGCGACAAGTTCGGCATCCCGGACGTGGGGCTCAAGGACGTCGACCAGACCGGCCCACTCGGCGAACTGCTGGCGTAAGGCACCGGGTCTCACTCACGCTTGGGAGCCGCGACCGCCAGGGAGCGGCCGCCCCATCGGTGAAGTTGCTTCCCTTGACGGCAGTGACTGCCTCCGTGGCGGCGGTTCGACCCAGTGCGTGGCTGCGGTTCGACCCAGGAAGCGGCCGCTCCCTGGCGGTCGCGGCTCTCGAAACACCTGTCGACGGCCCGAGTTCTGAGTTCCGAAGTGATCCGACTTGCCGCCCGTGTCACCGTCCGGTCTCGTGGCGGTCGAGCGGGCACGCACCCACCGGAGATTCCGATGCGAACCGCGTTCGCGTTCGTGCTGTTCCTGGCCGCCACGGGTCGCGCGGAAGACCAATCCTTCGGCGGCGACTTCGGCCCCGTCCGGTCGGACGTCTTCATCCCGGACGTTAAGGTCGTCCGCGGGGTGATCGTCCACGCGATGAACGCCCAGTTCAAGACCGACGACCGGTGGGCCGCACTCGGCCGGGAGTTGGGGTTCGCCCACGTCGTGATGAGCATCGACCGGAAGGCGAACAACCGGCCGGACAAGCTCGCGGCCGCCCTGGAACAAAGCCTCAAGGAGTTCGCGACCAAGAGCGGGCACCCGGAACTGGTCCACGCCCCACGGGTCGGGACGGGCCACTCGGCGGGCGGGATGGTCACGAACGTCCTGATCCGCGACCCCGCCCGGACCCTGACCACCTGCGTCGACTGCAGCTGGGTGTACGACCCGGCCAAGCTCGACGCGGACGGGAAGAAGGTGCCGCTCCTGTTCACGATGGGGGCGATCCCGGACGGCTTCAAAATGCTCCCGGCGATCGACCAGTTCTACGTCCCGGCCCGGAAGGACGGGCTCCCGTGGGGGCTCGGGTTGCAGCACGGGTGCGCCCACGACTGGGGAAACGCGGCCGCGCTGCAGGTGCCGTGGATCAAGGCGGTCGTAAACCTGCGGCTGCCCGCCGACGCGGACCCGACCCAGGGGCCGGTCAAGCTGAAGCCGGTGGTCCTCGAAGACGGGTGGCTCGGCGACCGCGCGACCGCCGACGGCACCTACGCCACCGTCGCCGCGTGGGGGGACTACAAGGGGGACAAGGCCGCGGCGGCGTGGTTCCCGGACCGGGCGACGGCCGAGGTCTGGCGGGCGTGGTCGACCAAGAACTCGCCGGTCACGCTCGAAGCTGCCGCGGCGGACGGGTCGGCGAAGTTGGCGGCGTTCGACCCGAAGAAGTCCCGCGACCTGAAGGTGCCCGCCGGGGTCGGCGTGAAGCTGTCGGTGTCGGTGAAGGCGGGCACGCCCGTCAAGAAGGTGGCGTACTACGCCGGCGACACGCTCATCGGCGAGGCGACCGCCGCCCCGTGGGAGTTTGAGTGGACGAAGCCCCCGGCCGGGTGCCACGCCGTTCACGCCCGCTGGACCGGGGCCGACGACAAGCCCGGCGCGGCGAACCCGTCGCTGGTCCTCGTTCGAGCGAAGTGATTCGACCGAACCCTCCCGGAGCCGAGCCATGCGCCGCCTGTCCGCACTGACCCTGACCGTTTCCCTCATCGGACTCGTCCTCGCCGCCGACCCGCCGGTTCCGTCGGCGAAGACGGTCCAGCATGTCGGCGGGGAGAAGGTGGTGGCCCTCATCCGCGGGATCGAGTCCGTGGAGGCGTTCCGCGTCGGCCCGGTCGAAAAGGGCGAAGCCGCCGAGCCGGACAAGGCCGTCGCCGGGCGGACGGTCAGCGGCAAGCCGGTCGCGATGCCGAAGGAGTTCGCCGCGAAGTTGACCGCCGCCCTCCTCGCCGAGGAGACCTACTTCAAGAGCGACTCCAAGGGGACCAGCACCGGGGTCGCGTTCCGGGGGAAGGTCAAGGACGGCGGCACCGTCGAGGTGAGCTTCTGCGTGTCCAAGGGGAACGTCTTCCTCCGCGTGCTGGACCCGTCGGGCAAGGTGCTCAAGTCCGGCGACTGCCGCGGCTTCCGGGACGACAAGCAGGCCCCGCTCCGGGCGCTGGCGGCGGAAGCGTTCCCGGACGACGCGGACGTTCAGAAGTTCAAGCCGAAGCCCGTCACGGAGCCTCCCCCCGCCGGACCCGCGGACGCCAACGGTCCGTTCCCGCCGGGGGCGAAGCCGGCCAAGGTCGCCGACGGCTTTACGTTCACCGAGGGGCCGACCGCGGACAAGGACGGGAACGTCTACTTCACCGACCAGCCGTCCGACCGCATCCTCAAGTGGTCCGTCGACGGCAAGCTGACCCCCTTCGTCGAGAAGTCCGGCCGGGCGAACGGCCTGTGCTTCGACACGGACGGCAAGCTGTGGGCGTGCTCGGACGAGAAGAACGAACTCCGCCGGTACGACGTGGCGACGAAGGAGTTCACCGTCGTGGTGAAGGACCACGGCGGCAAGTTGCTGAACGGCCCGAACGACGTGTGGGTCGGGCCGACCGGCGTCGCGTACTTCACCGACCCGTTCTACAAGCGGAAGTGGTGGACCCGCGGGGCGGAGGAGCAGGACAGGCGGGGGGTGTACGTCGTGTCCGCGAACGGAGAGGTCACCCGCGCCGAGGGGGACTACAAGCAGCCCAACGGCGTGGTCGGGTCGCCCGACGGCAAGACGCTGTACGTCGCGGACATCGCGGGCAAGCAGACGTTCGCCTACGACATCAAGCCGGACGGGGCGCTGGCGAACCGCCGCAAGTTCTGCGACGCGGGCTCGGACGGGATGACGGTCGACGCGGACGGGAACGTGTACCTCACGGGCGAGGCGGTGACCGTCTACAGCCCGGCGGGGAAGAAGGTGGGGGAACTCGCCGTCCCGGAACGGCCGTCGAACCTGTGCTTCGGCGGCAAGGACGGGAAGACGCTGTTCGTGACGGCCCGGACCGGGTTGTACGCCGTTCCGATGCGCGTCGCCGCGGGCGGCCGGCAGTGACACCGAATCGGGTGGATTCCTGATTCTTTCTCCCCTCTCCCCGCCGGGGAGAGGGGTTGGGGGTGAGGGGATTCGCTTCATCCACCTGGAATCGCGGATCGGGGCTGCCGGTTCACCCCTTCCCCCCCACCCCTCTCCCCCGCGGGGTGAGGGGAGCCGAGCCCGCCCAGCAACC